>NYVB01000002.1 GCA_002684315.1 Planctomycetaceae bacterium
CCGCTTCCGGATCGACTGGTCGCCTCCAGTCGCCGTGCTGCTTCGTCGCACTGCCCACGATCACCGCATCGGCGTCGTTCAAGAGGCTCGCAACTGACTCGTGATCGACTCCCGATCCGACGAGAATCGGAAGCGAGCAGCTGTCCGAGGCGATCTTCAGATCATCGGGTCTGACCGGTTTTCCGGTGGCCGTCCCGGTCACGATGGCGCCATCCGCTCCCATGAATTCAAGTGTTTCCACATGCTCATCGAATGAGATGTCCGCGGTGATCGCATGGGCACTGTGTTTCTTGCAGGCGTCCGCGAAGATGGCGATGCCCTCCGCTCCGATGTTCTTTCGGTACCTGAGCAGGGGACCGGCATCCGCGGTCTCAAGAAGTCCTTCGTCCGCGACGCTGGAAAATGCGAATCCCTCGGCACGTATGAACTGGCAGTCAGCCGCCAGAGCGGTTGCGAGTGCGGCCCGGTTGGCGCCGGCCAGGATCTGGATGCCAAGCGGCCGGTCGGTCAGCCGTCTCAGGGTCGTGGCCACCAGGGTCATCGACGAGATGATCTCAGGTCCGACCTCCCTTTTGAGATAGGGGAGATCNTGCATGTTCTCGATGATCANGGCATCGAATCCGGACTTGANGAGANTCTCNGCATCCTCGGAGACACGANNGATGATCTCATCAAGACTCGATGTCGACCTNGGTGTCCCGGGCAGTGCNGGAACATGGATCATNCCGATCANGGCACGGTGTCGGCCGAGNAGNTNTCTGGTTCGTGCTTCCGCGANGTTTCTGTCTGGTCNGTGGGTCATGGGTGTCTCCTGCNATGGGTGTTTCTCGCCCGCCGGCTGAGAAGAGTGTACGGTGCGTTCATGTCCGACATCCATCTGAACACTCCCGGTGGCGCTTCGGTCCTGATCGCTCCGGATTGCGGCTTCTGCTGTCTCTCCTGGAAGGTGAAAGGTGTCGAGCGGCTTCATCTTCCCGAGGGTGCCGATGCCTTTCGAGAGGACGTCAAGACCGGTGGCATTCCTCTTCTGTATCCCTACGCGAATCGTCTTCGAGAGGATCAGGGATCTGACTGGGCGGACAACCCTCTTGTGAAGCGGGATGGCAACGGCCTTCCCATTCATGGTTTCCTGCTGCGTTTCGCAGAGTGGACCGAGGTGGTCACCGATGACACCACCGCTCGCGCCTGTCTGGACTGGGCGGCGCATGATGATCTGATGGCCCTCTATCCTCATCCGCATCGTTTGGAAGTCGCCTACGAACTCTTCGAGACCAGGCTGCGCGTCACCACCACCGTCATCGCCGACGGGGGAGTGCCTGTTCCGATCTCCTTCGGATGGCATCCCTATTTCGCCTTGCTCGGTGAGTCACCCGAGAACGCTCGATTGACCCTGCCGCATCTCGAGCATGTCCACCTCGATGACCAGTGCCTCCCCGTGCGTGGGAACGATCGTTCTCTTTCCCTCCAGGGGACGGAGGATCTCGATGGTGAACTCGCCGGCCGAGCATTCGATGATCTCTTCCTGCGTCCGGATGAAAACCTCTCCAGCTTCGTGATCAGCGGTTCTGATGATTCGTTGGCGCTTTCCTTCGGAGCGCCCTGGACCTGCGTCCAGATCTATCATCCCGAAGGTTCCGACTTCGTCGCCATCGAGCCGATGACCGCGCCCGGCGCCGCCTTGTCCGACGGTCTCGATCATCCCATGCTCGAGGCCGGAGGNACGTTCAGTGCCGTGTTCGAGGTGAGTCTCTCATGATGAAGGAGCTTGCTGGGAAGACGATCGTCGTGACCGGAGCCAGCTCCGGCATTGGAGCGGCGACCGCCGTGGCCTGCGGTGCTGCGGGCATGAACGTCGTCCTCGGAGGACGCCGGCTCGACCGCCTTCAGCAGGTGGCGCAGAAGGTCGAGTCCGTCGGTGGTGCCACTTCACTCGTGATCGGTGATGTTCGTGACAGATTCAACACCACGGAACTGCTCGATCAGGCGGTGACGTCATTCGGTGGAGTCGATTGCGTCTTCGCCAACGCCGGGTACAGCATGGAAAAATCCTTCGTGACCATGTCCGAGGACGAGCTCCGGGGCATGTTCGAGACCAATTTCTTCGCCTCGGTCGCACTCGCCAGGGAAGCTGCTCTCAGGTGGATCGAATCGGATCGGGGTGGACACGTCATCCTGTGCTCGAGCTGCGTCGCCAAGTTCCCCCTGCCGTTCCAGGGCGTCTATGCCGCGACCAAGGGCGCGCAGGCTCTCGTCGCACGCGCGATGCGTCACGAGCTCTCACCGTTCGGCATTCAGGTCTCCACGGTCCATCCCATCACCACTCGCACGGAATTCTTCGATCGCTCGGCCGAACGGTCCGGATTTCGTCGGGGTGAGTTCGGGCGGGACGGTGTTCCGGATCACGCTCCGCGACTGTTCGTCCAATCTCCCGAGCGGGTGGCCAACGCCGTGGTTCGAGGGCTCCAATCCCCTCGTTCCGAAATCTGGACCAGCTGGATCGTCAGAATGGCAAGCGCACTTTTCACGGTTTTTCCGAGGCTTCAGGACCTCGTCATGCACCGTCAGGCCGCCGCGGAGCGGGGTCGGCACCGGATCCGTCGTTCTGACGGTTGATCCGGGGGTCTGAGAGTCGTACCCTGCCGTCTTCATCGTTCCCACGCGGGGGCGAGCAACCATCATCGGAGACGTATCGTGGCGATCAAGGTCGGTATCAACGGGTTCGGGCGTATCGGAAGACTTTTCTTCAGAGCAGCGATGAGGCAGGGCGGTCTCGAGATCGTCGGCATCAACGATCTCGTGGAATCGGACAATCTGGCCTATCTCCTGCAGCGTGACACCATGCACGGGCGATTCGAGAAGCAGGTCACCGCTGATGCGGGCGGGCTGACGTGCGACGGCGTGCACACCAGATGCACCAGTGAACGCGACCCTTCGAATCTGCCCTGGGCCGATCTGGGTGTCGATTACGTTCTGGAATCGACCGGTCTCTTCACCAAGGGTGATGACGCGAAGAAGCACCTCTCCGCCGGTGCCAAGCGAGTGCTGATCTCCGCACCGACGAAGACGCCCGATGAAGTGAAGACGCTGGTCTACAAGGTCAACCACGAGCAGTACGACGCCGGATCCGACACGGTGGTCTCGAATGCGAGCTGCACCACCAACTGTCTCGCGCCCATCACCAAGGTCATCCTCGACAACTTCGGTCTTGAAGAAGGTCTGATGACCACGGTGCATGCCGCCACCGCGACTCAGCCCACTCAGGATGGTCCGAGCAAGAAGGACTGGCGGGGGGGCCGCAACGCCTACATGAACATCATTCCCGCCTCGACCGGGGCCGCCAAGGCCGTGGGACTCTGCATCCCCGAGGTCAAGGGCAAGCTGACCGGCATGTCCTTCAGGGTTCCCACCGCGAACGTCTCCTGCGTCGACCTCACGTTCAAGACCACCAAGTCGACTTCGCTTGCGGAGATCAATGCCGCGATGAAGCACGCTTCCGAAGGTGCGATGAACGGCGCCCTCGGCTACACCGATGAACAGGTCGTCTCGAGCGACTTCATCGGAGATCCTCATTCTTCGATCTTCGATGCCGCAGCCGGCATCGAATTGAACGACCGCTTCTTCAAGGTCATCTCCTGGTACGACAACGAATCAGGGTATTCGCATCGTTGCGTCGACATGATTCGAATGATGGCGGCGAAGGACGGCATTTCCTGACTCGACATCACTCTCGGAGTCTTTACATGCTCAAGGCACTCGGCGCGCTTGGCGCACTCGGTCTTCTCACCCTCCTCGGACTTTCGGCGATCGCTCAGGAGACGGACTCCGAACGGGCAGGGATCGCCCCTCCGCCCAGCGCGTTGATCGATGGGCGAGGCCCCGGGTGGCGCGCACTTGGCGAGGATGACTTCATCAACGTGAACTGCGCCGAGGACACCTGGACCTGGAAGAATGACTTCGTGTCCTGCACCGGGNNACCGGTGGGGGTGACNCGCACCAGGNAGGTCTACACCAACTTCGAAATGGTCTGNGAGTGGCGNCATCTTCGTGATGCCGGAAACTCGGGGATCTTTCTGTGGGCACCGCTGGNGACCTTCGAACGACTCGATGGACCCGGGCTTCCCGAGGGCATTGAAGTGCAGGTCCTCGACCTCGGATACAAGGCGGCCTATGAGAAGGGTGGAAACCCTGCGGATTGGTTCACCTGCCACGGAGACGTGTTTCCCGTGGGCGCATCCACCATGAAGCCTTTCGCGCCGATCTCTCCGAATGGCCGACGAAGCTTTCCCACCGAAGAACGCACGCTGGGCGTCGGCGAATGGAATCATTACTACATCCGTGCCATCAACGGCGAGGTNCGTCTGTGGGTGAATGGCGAGGAAGTCTCCGGTGGCAATGACTGCACTCCCGCCACCGGTCATGTCGCGCTGGAATCCGAGGGTTCGCCCGTCCAATTTCGTGGGCTTCGTCTTCGCGAACTCCCCTGAATCGAATTCATCCTCGGGCCATCGAGTCCAGAACATCGTCCAGCAGACGCAGGGTCATCTCGATGTCCGCTTTGTCGACCACCAACGGCGGCTTCATCTTGATCACATTGTGCAGGGGGCCATCGGTGCTGAGAAGCACCCCGCGTTTGCGCATTCGATCGACGAGTTCTTCAGCTTCGTCTGATGCGGGTCCGAGCGTGGCATGATCGCGTACCAGCTCGATGCCCAGAAAGAGGCCACGTCCTCTCACGTCACCGACCAACGGATGTCGTTTCTTCAGTCTTTCGAGGCCATCGAGAAAGAGGGTGCCCATGTCCCGCGCGTGTTTCTGAAGCGCTTCATCTTCGATGACATCGAGGACCGCCATGCCGCAGGCACAGGACACCGGGTTGCCTCCGAACGTCGAGAAGAACTCCATGCCGTTGTCGAAGGCGTCCGCGATCGCGCGGGTCGTCACCACCGCAGCCATGGGGTGTCCGTTTCCGATTGGTTTTCCCATCACCACGATGTCGGGGACCACATCATGTTCCTCGAACGCCCAGAAATGATCCCCGACTCGTCCGAATCCGACCTGGACTTCGTCCGAGATGCAGAGACCACCGGCTTTGCGAACGTGGGTGAACGCTTCCTCGAGATACCCATCCGGGAGAGGGATCTGGCCGCCACACGAAAGAATGCTTTCCACGAAGAAGCCGCAGATCGATCTGCCCGCACGGCATGCTTCTCCGATGACCCGGCCGACCTCGAGTGCGTACCCCGCTCCGGCATCNTCNTCCCNGATCTCCCCGCGATAGACGTCAGGTGTCGGGACCACGTGCACCCACTCGGGCTTNCCTGAACCACCCGGTCCGTCGAACTTGTAGGGNCTCATGTCGATGCAGGCCGAGGTATGACCGTGGTAGGCACCATCCACCACGAGGACGTCCTGCGCGCCGGTGGCCGCACGAGCCAGCCGCAAGGCGAGTTCATTCGCCTCGGAGCCGCAATTCACGAGATAGCAGGTGTCGAGCGACTCCGGAAGGGTGTCGCAGAGTCTCTTCGCATACTCAGACAGCAACCCGTTGAGATAGCGTGTGTTGGTGTTGAGGGTCCGGGCCTGTTCATGAATCGCCTCGACGACCCTTGGGTGGCAGTGGCCGACGTGACAGACGTTGTTCACCAGGTCGAGATACGGTGTTCCATCCGCCTCGTGCAGGTATTGTCCTGCACCCTTCACGATCTGCAGCGGCTCTCGGTAGCTGACGGAGAGTGACGGTCCGATCGTTCCTGCTCGGTCATCTCGCAGTTGGTCATTCGTGCGCCCGGAGCAGGCTCCGGTTCTGCAGCCGGAGAAGAGACGCGTTCGAGCTTCCAATGGGCTGAACAGGATGTTGCGTTCCAGCGCCTCGAGGGTCGTCGATTCATGTGAGAACCAGGTCTCGTGTCCTGCATCCTGATCGCGTCTTTGAATGCCGATGAGTGCACTGCAGGCCAGGCGCGCCATGACCAGAGGGAAGAGAATCGNCTCCTCGCAGGTCTCCAGCGGGCGAACCTCGTCGTAGCCTGCGATCAGAATCGCCGCGTCATCCAACGTGGAACCTGCAGGCTGAAGGGCGTAGGCCAGCGAGATCGCAAGATCCTGGATCAATGCGCCTTGCTGCGTGTCGCCCACGTCGACCACGCCCGAGATCTCATCACCCTCGAACAGGATGTTTTCATCATTCGCATCACCGTGCAGCATCCCTTGCGGACACGATCCGAGTCCGGGCAGGGCGATCGCGGCATAGAGATGCATGCACCGTTCCAGCATCAATCGCTGTTCCGGAGCACTGAAGCGGGAGATCGAACTTCGGTATCGGTCGACTTTCGAGAGGTCCCAGGCATGGCTTCGTTTCGACTCGGGGTGTCGGTCGATGAACCCCTCCAGCGCGAGATGAAGACGGGCGATCATGCGTCCGATGTTTCTGAGTCTCGTCGGCGTCTGCTCCAGAGTCCGCCACTGGGTTCCCGGGAGGTGGCCTTGCAGCCTCGCCGTGGCATCGATCCCGTCATGCGAGGTTTCGACGATGCTNTCTCCTTGTCCCGATGAAACGGCTTTCGGAACGGGAATTCCCGCGGCATGGAGTTCTGCCAGGACAGTCTCCTCGAGCGAGACGTCCGCTTCCGGATCGATCGTGATCTTGAGCACGTGTCGTCGGGCGGTCGAGGTTTCGACCAGAAAGTTGAGATTCTCTCCGGGAAGCCGTTTCAAGGAGGCTTCNAGTGACCAGTGCTTCGCAAGCAGGTCCCTTGCCGACGTGATGGTATGAGTCGTTGAGTCCGTCACAGAGTGAAGTCTAACACTTCCACACCTGCGACAGAATCGGTCATGTTCACGCTATCGTGAACGCACCATGCCCGGTTCCCTCGAAATCCCGATCGAACACGTCGACACGGCACGCGTCACCGTGGGTCACGCCGATCGACTCGAAGTGTGTGATGAACTGCAAACCGACGGCTGGTCGCCTTCATGCGAACGGTTGAGTGAGATCGTCCGAGTCGTCGCGACCTCCTCCGTGGAAGTGGTCTCACTCATCCGGCCACGCTGTTGCCCGGACTTCCTCGTCTCCTCTGACGCCGTTTCGCAGGCGCGTGCCGACATCGAGGCAGCGGCGAGGGCGGGAGCCCATGGAATCGTTCTGGGGTTCATCGATCATCTGAACCATCTGGACGAGGAGTCGANGGGGGACCTGTCCTCTCTTGCTCGCTCCTTCGGCCTGACCATCTCCCTGCATCGGGCGTTTGATTTCGATGAGGATCTCGAGACCGCCGTCCGTATCGCGAGTGAATGCGGTGCCGAGAGAATCCTCACTTCGGGGGCATGTCGTTGGGAATCGGCGGCAGCCTCTCTCGAGAGTCGTGTCGCTCGCATTCGGGAGAGTGTCCGTCTGAGTGTTCTTCACGCGACGCGCCTGGGACGCCCGCCCGTCCGGGTCGTCGCCTGTGGCGGGGTCCGTGCTTCGAACGCATCTCATTTTCTCGAGGCAACACCGGATCTCCATGCATCCTGTCGTCACCAAGAGCGGTTTCATCCGGATCTGCTCGAGGCGTTGCTGGGCGCCATGCAGCGTTGAGCGACGATTTGGATCCTTGTTTCCTCATCTCAGATCTGAAGATTCGATTGTGGGCGCAGGCTGATATCATGGTCCTGTAACCGTTTTTAATTCAACGTCCTTGTCCTCTTTTCTCCAGAGATCCGCCGTGTGTGTCGACAGTTGATCAACTGCCATGCAAAAANCGCAGTGACGTCACACCGACCAGGGAGCGCTTCATGTCTCGTCATCATCTTCTNCTGATCCCCATCACATCTCTGGCATTCCTGCTTTCAGCATGTGACGGTTCGTCCAATGAGAGCGAATCAGGGNCATCAGACGAGAGCTCAGCCTCCACCGAGGGCTATTCCCCGGATCCTGATGCATTCGTGGCCACATCCGAGATGGCCAGACCTCAGACCGAGGAGGAAAAACTCTGGTCGGACATCTACCTTGAATTGAACGTCGGAACCCAGGGTTATCTCTTGATGGTCGCTCCGACCAAGCGCGGCATCGAGATGGTCGATGCCTTCATCGAAAAGTATCCGGACAGTCCCTACCTCGAAAAGGCGATGTACCTTGCCGCAGTTTCACGCTGGCAGTCGTACAACTATTCGGACGCAGCCTTGAAATACGGCGCCTATGTCGAGAAGTATCCGGACCGTAATCGTTCCTCTCTGGCGATGACCCGTTGGGCCGATTCCTTGCTGAGATCCGATCAACCCGAACTGGCCATTCAAGTGGTCGATTCCTTCAAGGTCTACCCTCTCGGTGCTCGTGAACGAGAGTGGGTCCGCGTCGAAGCCCTTGCCTTGACCGGGCAGGTCGACAAGGCTCGAAAAATGGTCATGGACTGGCTCTACTCCCCTGAAGCCGCAGCGTCCAATCCGGCCGTGGTCACCCGGGTGCAACAGCTNCTCGACCGCATCAACGTCATGGGTACCGAGATGCCCCAGTTCGCCTTCTCCGATGCGATCACCGGCGAGCGGATCACTTACGACGCGTACAAGGGAAAGGTCGTCCTCATTGATTTCTGGAAGTCGACCTGCAATCCGTGCATGACCGAGCTCCCAATGATTCTCGACCTCTATGAGAAATATCAGGGGCAGGGTTTCGAGGTCGTCACGTTCAACATGGACGAGACCTATTCAGCCATGCAGAATGCTGCGGACGTGATCGCCGCCGACTGGCCGATCTGTCACGACGGATTGGTNTGGCAAAGTCCCATCGTCCCTCTGTTCGGAGTGACGCGCNCCCCGCACACCATCCTCGTTGACAGGAACGGAGTCGTTCAAGCCGTCAACGTCAGAATCNACACCATCGAACGCCTTGTTCCGACTCTGCTTGCTCAGCCGACCGAGTGATCTCGAACCCGGATCCCACGATTACCCAAGATCAGATGACATCTCCTGACGTTCTCGTCGTCGGCGCCGGTGCAGCCGGTCTCTTCGCAGCGATTCATGCAGGCCGCAACGGCGCAAGCGTTCTGGCACTGGATGGCGCGCGAAGTCTCGGGGCCAAGATTCTCGTGGCGGGGGGNGGGCGCTGCAACGTCACCCATGACTTCGTCGATGAAGCTTCNTATGCGGGTTCGTCACCGAATGCGATTCGAAAGGTCCTCCGTCGCTTCGATGTGTCGGACACCATCGAATTCTTCGCTGAATACGGTGTCACGCTCAAAAGGGAAGATACTGGGAAGCTTTTTCCAACCACCGACCGTGCACGCACCGTGCTCGACGCTCTTCTTCGGGCTGCCGACGAGGCTGGTGTNGTCATCAAGTTTCCCCGCCGGGTGGAGGCCATAGATCACCGTGAGGGAGCCTTCGTCGTCAGTGGTGAATGGGGCGAGGTGACCGCGCCCAGGCTGATTCTCGCGACTGGGGGGCAGGCGCTTCCAAAATCCGGATCGGATGGACTGGGGTACGAATTCGCTCGAACACTCGGGCATTCCGTCGGAGATCAGATCCATCCGGCGCTCGTACCGTTGATTCTTCCGGGGGATCATCCTTTCAGAGAGCTCTCTGGAATCGCCGTCCCGGCACAACTGGTCCTCCGCTCGGGAACCGGCAAGATCCTCAAGACCTTTTTCGATGATCTCCTCTTCACGCACTTCGGACTCTCCGGNCCATGTGCGTTGGACATCAGTCGGTACTGGCGTGCCGCGCTGCTCGATGATCCCGGAACACGACTTGAAATGAATCTCTTTCCCGAGCACACCGAAGCCACATTCGACAAGGTGCTTCTCGACTCATCACATGCGACACCTCTGGCCCATCTCAAGGCGGAGCTGCCCGAGCGACTGTGCCGGGTGATCTGCGACATGGCGGGAATCGATCCTTCCGCACGACTGGGGCAGCTCCCTCGGGAGGCGAGAAAGGCGCTCGTTCGAAGCTGCATCACCGCCCCTCTGGGTGTGGAAGGTGATCGGGGTTTCACTCATGCCGAGGTCACCATGGGTGGGGTCCCCTTGAAGGAGATCCGTCTGGAGACCATGGAATCCCGAGTCCGTCCGGGGCTCCAGCTCATCGGTGAGATCCTCGATGTCGATGGTCGCATCGGTGGGTACAATTTCCAGTGGGCCTGGGCCAGTGGATTCATCGCCGGCTCCGCACGAATCGATTGATTCCTGCGTTCCTCCATCCGGGAGTCGGTCTTGCCGAAAGAACCGCCGAATTTCAATTGCCGTGACGTCGGTCAGGTCCTGCGTCTCAGGTTTCGCGACTGGATGTGGCCCCTCGCCCTCGCGTTCGTGGTGGCCATTCCGTTTCTCGGGTATTCGAACGGAACCTATCGAATCGGTTCACTGACCTATTACGTCAATGTCTACGGGCCGCTTCTTTTCTTCGCGGCGATGGCCTTCGCGGGACTCCGCTGGTGTCATCTGGGATGCCTGCGTCGTTCGCATGACACACACTGTGTTCAATGCAACTATCCCCTTGACTGGTCGGCTTCCGCCGTTGACGTGGAGCGTTGTCCGGAATGCGGTCTGAGTTCCTCCAAGCACACGAAGCGTCAGGTCTCTCTGAAGCATCTCCTTGTCGGCGTCTCGTTCAAGCGTCTGTTGATCGATCTTCCCGGTCTGCTTCTTCTGCTCGTCCCGGTCTCCCTGATCGTGCTGCTGCTGCTGGGGACGATGGGACTGATCGATCTCGATTGACGCTGAATCGCCTGCTTCACAGAGTCTCCGGGTCACGAGCCGTGCAAGCAGATGGCGGGCGACGTGTGTGTTCTTCGTTGCGTCCGGCCTTCATTCTTCGCCGGAGAGCTCCTGTTGAATCTCTTTCAGTGCCTTCTCGACTTCGTATCGTTCGACGAGAGTCTGAAGCATGAGAGTGCTCGTCGGGCGAAAGACCTCGAACGACCTCGCTGCATCGGAGTCGGCGGGGGGCATCGGTGCGGACGTCGATCTGACTCGTCTGAGGACGTCATTCAGCAGATCGCGCCCTTCCTCCGGATTCGCTTCGAGCAACCGGGTCCAGTTGTCTTCGATGAGAGGGTTGAACGAGCTGAAGTCAGGCGCTGGGCTCCGTTGTCCTCCGTTGTGGCAGGATGAGCAGAGCGTNTCGTGCGAAATGTGATGGTCCTGTCCGGGAAAGCTCGCGGACGCTCTCGGTTCGTATTCTGGATCGGANTCGCGGAACGTCCTTCGAAGGACCTCGTCAGTCAGGTAATCGTCCCATGGCACATGGTTGAACAGAAACGCTCCGGAGTGTGTCGGGCGATGCTGATCGGGCAGGACGTGTTCACCCTTCGCCGTCGCCGCTGAGTCGTAGTCTCGAATGGCCTGGACATGATCCCGGGTCGGGATCACATCGGTCAATGAGCCGGCGGTGTTGATCTTTCCCGAGGGCATGTTGAAGTTCACGAGGTACGGACTCTTCANAGTCGCCANGGACTCGTAGTGGAATGGGTGATCGTCAATCCGATCGGTTTCTCCATCGTTCGCGATCCTTGCNGCATCGGCCTGATTGGGGAGNGTCTGCAACCAGTCCGCCGAGACNANCAGGGAGTGAGCGTCGAAGATGGCNTGATTGAAATCGAACGCCTGCATGGCATCCGCATCCACGAAGGGGAAGCCTTTGAAGGTCGCGGTGGACACGGACTCNTCGGACGCAAGCTGGTTGTCGATGAAGTTCTCCAGGGCAGGAGGCGTTTGACGCCGAGCCTCTTCATCGCGGTCGATCATGGCCAGAAACTTTTGGTTGAGCTGCTTGAAGCCCGGCCGGTCCTGCTCCGCTTGATGTTCGATGAAGGCTGCCAGAACCGACCGATTCAGCGCCGTGTTGTCCCAGGATGCCTCGGGGAAGATCGGGGAACGGGTCCGATGACAGGCGAAGCAGGAGGCTTCGTTGGCGAACGACACCCTTCGCATTCCCTCCCGGGTCTCTATCGTTCCGAAGTCGAAGGCGAGCCGTTCGGCGTTCCAGGAGATGAACTCGACATCCGCCTCCTCTCCGGGGATGCCCACGAAGAGGCGTCCGCGCTCCGGACTGCCTTCCGGTGCGGTCAGGACGATCCGGGGGCTGTCCAAGGACGTGAACTGAGGCGCCATCGAGAAGGGGATGAGCAATCCACTGGTGCTGTCAGTCCCTCCATCCAGAAGCTCCATCCACTCCGGAATCGTGCTGGGAATCAGACGGTTCCATTGAAGAAGCTCCGCATCCGCCGACTCGCTGAGGAGAAGTCGCCCCAAGGTCGAGCTCTGAATGCGCTTTTCCAATGATGGATCCGAGGCGCCATCGCCTGATGGTGGAGTCTCTTGGCTCGCAGGCGCGCCTGGTGGTGGGGGGCCGGGCGGCAGGTAGGCAGCTTCCCTTGAACTTGAGATCGCTGTCACCAACAAGGTCATGAACAACGTTGCCAGAGCCATGAAGCGGGGAATCATCATCACCCTTCTTCGGCCTTGTTCTGTTCCGATCGGATGTTCGAATGGAGAGCATTGGTCGCTGCGAGGACGCCCGAGGCCTGATTCTGTTCCATCCGGTCGATGACTCGGCCTCGGAATTTCGAATCCACAAGGACGGTCACCGGTTGTCCGGAGCCCTCCTGCAGCGCTTCCTGCCTTTCTTCCTTGGCAAGCTGATTGAATGACCTCTGGAAATGACCGTCGATATCGGCGACGACCATCATTTCATCAGGCACCCTTGCTCGCACGGTGTCCATGAACCTCTCCGTGGGCGTGCTCTGGTCCTTTGGCGAGATGACCATGATGTACGCCACGTCGGGGTTCAAGGTCTCACTCCCCCGGATGCTTTCGAAGATCTTCTTGCCCTTGCCCAGGCACCCCCCGCACACGTGGCCGGTCAGGGAGACATCGATCACCTGCAGAACGGCGAGTGTTTTTCCCGTGCTCTCGAGGAGCACACCGAGCTCAACGACCGGGTAGGAGAAGCTGCCCTCTTCCGCGCCGGGAACGCGTTCACGAAGGGTGACCTTCCTCGTCGGAGCGCCTTGCTCGAGGCTTGTGGCAAAAGCCTCCCGGACGTCGAGAGTGGCGAAGTTCGGGAGCGTCGGACCAGCCGTCTTCCACGCATCGGAGCCGTCCTCAGCTCGCTCCGGACCGGAAGCGCATGAGCAGAACGCAAGGGTGACGGAAAGCATGCCAAGCATCAGGGGTCGATCGATCACTGGAAAAAACTCCCTTTGGGGTCAATAGTGCCCTCGACGCGATGTTGCGTCGCGGTGACGGTTCTTCTCATGTCTGGGTGGTTCGAACCAGCTCAAGATTGGCTTTTTGCAAATGGCAATCTGTTGCCATCAGTCTATCGGGCGGCCTGCACGGGTCAATCATCCAGATCGGTTCTTTCTCGCAGCTCAGCAGAGAGGGTAGAGCCCCTGCGTGTCGACTCGTCTCACCGACGGTCGCTCCGATCGATCAGCTTGCGGGGCCGCCATCTTTCGATCTCGGCGAATCAACCACGATGGAGTCGCAAGCGGCCGACCGCCTACGAAAAACCCCAGGGTCGTGATGACCCTGGGGTTCGGTGGAATAGCGGGGACAGGATTCGAACCTGCGACCTCCGGGTTATGAGCCCGACGAGCTACCAGACTGCTCTACCCCGCAATCAGGTGTAGGAGGAGAAGTATAGAGGGACGGAAACGGGTGTCAACATTCAGGGGATTCAGAGCCCTCTGAAGGACTCATATCGTGTTTTTTTTCAAAACCGATTTGCTTCACGCCATTTCAAAAGTACTTTTCAATGTCTACTCACGTAAGCCTCCTAGCGACACTCGGTCTTCAGGCGTGCGTACCGATCTTTGGAACGGATCGGCTACCCGCCTCGACCGTCACGACAGAGGGTCCTTCCCTTTCAAGGCGCCAAGACCCCGTTTTCATGGAAAACGGGGTCTTGCTTTTTCACATGAATGTCCGGTCGGAGCTCACGATTCTTCGAGTTCCTCGCCCTCTTCGTCGATATTCGGACTTTCGTTCAATCTTCCACTCAGTACATGCCTGTTCATGCTCTCCGTATGGGATTCGAGCAACTCTCTGAGTTCATCGAGCTGCGCGGAGACATCTCTGGCAGTGATCTGTTTTTCTCCACCTCGTGCGAGGCGGCGAAGAGGCTCCAGAAGAAAACCGGCAAGACTGGCGAAGACTCCGATTCCCGCGAACATCAGGAACGCGGCGCAGATCTTGGCCCCCAGGCTGACGGGAAGAAGATCACCGTAGCCCACGGTCGAGACCGTCACGAGGCCGAACCAGAGCGCGTCACTTCCAGTGATGATCCTGCCCGCTCCATCGTTGGTCTCGAACCAGAGAACGCCCACGCATGCCGCGGTATAGACCAGGAGCAGAAGGAGAAGCATGAGATAGAGAAGCGACGCACTTGGATCGCGTCGAATGGCATCTCGCAGTTCCGTCGTCGAGTGGCTGATTCTGGTGAGCCGGATCACTCTGAGCAGTCTCAAAAAACGAAAAAGCGGAAGGAATGGAATGGCTGACGCCAGGTCCAGAATCCCCCAGCTGAAGAGGTATTGAATCCGGTGTTTTTCACGCACGATGTGATGGAGAAAGCCCAGAACGAAGATCACGCAGGCGATCAGGTCGAAATAACTGAACAACAGAGCCATCTGAGACTCGACCGGAAGGCAGAGTTGCATCACCACCATCGAGATTCCGTAGATCGAGACGCCGGTCATGAAAATCTCGAAAGAGACGATCTTCGCCTTTTTTCTTTTTTCATTTAGCATGAAAAGAGTCCTGTTCGTTTCTTGTCTCACACGCCAAAGCTGTGGTCTGGGCTGTAGAGTGCTTCTGTAACCCCATGGAGCCTAACCGATGAGCACCGATACTGAGAAGATCATCTTTTCGATGATGGGCGTCTCCAAGACCATCAACAAGCGAACGATCATCAAGGACATTTCGCTTTCCTTCTACTACGGGGCGAAAATCGGCGTGCTCGGACTCAATGGCGCGGGTAAAAGCACCGTTCTCAAGATCATCGCCGGGTTGGACACGGAGTTCGAGGGCAAGGTCCAGATGGCCAAGGGGTATTCCGTCGGATACCTGGAACAGGAGCCTCTTCGCAACGAGACCAGGACCGTTCGTGAAGTGATCGAAGAGGGTGCCGAAGCGACGTTGACCTTGTTGAAGGAGTTCGAGGAGATCTCCGAGAAGTTCGCCGAGGAGATGACTCCCGAGGAGATGGAAGCGCTGCTTGAAAAGCAGGGTGAGATTCAGGAGAAGATCGAGCGCTGTGGAGGATGGGAGATCGAATCCAAGCTTCGCCAGGCCATGGACGCCCTGCGGTGTCCTCCCGAGGATCAGGCCTGTGACACTCTCTCCGGGGGTGAGAAGCGACGTGTCGCACTCTGTCGCCTGCTTCTGAGCGAGCCGCAGATCCTTCTACTCGATGAACCGACGAACCATCTCGACGCTGAAAGCGTGCAGTGGCTCGAGCAGCATCTCGCCCGTTTTCCCGGCACGATCATCGCGGTCACCCATGATCGNTACTTCCTCGACAATGTCGCGGGATGGATCCTCGAACTCGACCGCGGTGAGGGGATTCCCTGGAAGGGGAACTACTCATCCTGGCTTGAACAGAAGGATGCTCGATTGGCAAGTGAGAAGAAGCAGGCTCACAAGAGAAGGCAGGCGCTCCAGCGCGAGCTCGACTGGGTCCGCCAGAACCCTCAGGGNCGACAGGCGAAGAGCAAGGCTCGTCTGAACGCCTACGACGAGATGGTCTCCCAGGAGCAGTCCAAGCGCGCCGAGGAGATCGAGATCTACATNCCACCGGGACCTCGTCTTGGTGCTCAGGTGATCGAGGCAAGCGAGATCAGCAAGGCCTTCGGCGAGAAGCTCCTCTACGAAGACCTTTCCTTCAGGATTCCACCGAATGCCATCGTGGGCGTCGTCGGTGCCAATGGTGCCGGCAAGACCACGCTTTTCCGGATGATTCTTGGNACCGAGACACCTGATGCAGGTGGTTTCGAGGTCGGTTCATCGGTCAAGCTTGGATACGTCGAGCAGGGGCGGGATTCGATTCCTGAAGGTCTCTCGATCTGGGAAGCGATCTCGGATGGTGACGAGGAGATCAAGCTTGGCAGCCTGGTCATGAACTCTCGCGCCTATGTCTCTCGTTTCGGNTTCACCGGAACCGATCAGCAGAAGATCTGCGACGACCTTTCAGGTGGAGAACGAAATCGTGTGCACCTTGCCCGCATGCTTCGCACCGAGGCCAATGTCCTTCTGCTCGACGAACCCACCAACGATCTCGATGTCAACATCATGCGTGCCCTCGAGGAAGCCATTCAGAATTTCGCGGGCTGTGCCGTCGTGATCAGTCATGATCGATGGTTCCTCGACCGTATCGCCACCCACATCCTCGCCTTCGAAGGTGATTCCAACGTGGTCTGGTTCAACGGAAACTGGAGCGCCTACGAAGAAGACCGACGTACCCGCCTCGGCAACGCGGCGGATCAACCCCGGCCCATCAAATATCGAAAGCTCACCCGAGGCTGAATCGTCTCAAGGAGATTCCCGTGTCCGATCAGAAGAATATTCCCTCCCAGGTTTCCAAGCTCATCCCGACCTACGCCGCTCGTGGTGAGAGTCTCGACATTCCGAAGAACCAGCTTCCGGAAAAGAGCATGCTTCCATCCACCGCGTATCAGGTCATTCATGACGAACTCCGTCTCGACGGGTATTCGATGCTCAATCTCGCGACCTTCGTCACCACCTGGATGGAGGATGAGGCGCAGAAGCTGATCAACGAGACCCTCGACAAGAACATGGTCGATCGCGACGAATATCCGCAGACCGCCGAGATCGAACAGCGCTGCATCCGCATGACCGCGGAACTCTGGAATGCACCCGATCATGAGAATGCCGTCGGGACTTCGACCATCGGCTCCAGCGAAGCCGCGATGCTCGGGGGCATGGCGATGAAGTGGCGTTGGCGTGACAAGCGACGTGCTGAGAACAAATCCGTCGAGAAGCCCAATCTGGTGATGGGTGCGAACGTGCAGGTCTGCTGGCACAAGTTCTGTCGTTACTGGGACATCGAACCCCGCGAGGTTCCCTGTGAAGGTGATCGCTTCACACTCAATGCCGAAGAGACTCTGAAATACGTCGACGAGAACACCATCGGTGTGGTCGCGATCATGGGTTCGACCTTCGATGGCCGATACGAGCCCGTGGAGGAGATTTCGGACGCACTCGATCGTTACGAAAAAGAGACTGGACTCGACATTCCGATTCATGTGGACGGTGCCAGTGGTGGCTTCGTCGCGCCGTTCCTGCAGCCTGAGATCAAATGGGACTTCAGACTGCCACGCGTCAAGTCCATCAATGCATCAGGGCACAAGTACGGTCTGGTCTATCCAGGTGTGGGTTGGGTGATCTTCCGAGACAAGGAAGCGCTGCCCGAGGATCTGATCTTCCATGTGTCATACCTCGGGGGAGACATGATGGACCTGTCCATCAACTTCTCCAGACCCGGCAACCGCGTCGTCGCCCAGTACTACAATTTCCTTCGTCTCGGCCGCGAGGGGTACACGCGAGTCCATCAGGCGAGTCAGCGGGTGGCCCTGGAACTCAGCGCTGGAATCGGAGCGCTCGAACCCTTCGATCTCATCACCGATGGCAGTGACATCCCGGTCTTCTGCTGGAAGATGAACGACGACTATGCCAAGACCGCGAGCTTCACGCTCTACGACATCGCTGAAAAGCTTCGTGAACGTGGCTGGCTGGTGCCGGCGTATCCAATGCCGCAGAACCGGCATGACCTGGTCGTGCAGCGTGTGGTGGTCAAGGAGGACTTCAGCATGGACGTCGCGGAGATGCTGCTCAAGGACATCAAACGCGCGATCGAGTTCTTCGAAAGTCGTCCCCAGAATCCACCCAAGACCGAGGGGTCTCACTTCAGTCACTGAAGCGAAGACACGTCATTTGAATGTGGACCGACGGCTCAACGATAGCGATCAAGCGTCATTGATCCGTCGGTCTTCGTATCGGTGAAGACCAATGCGTCCTTCGTCCCGGCGAGCCGGTAGCTGCGTTCGCCGAACGGTTCGCCGTAGAGCATGATCATGTCACCTGAAATCGAATAGGTGCCGGACACNGCGCGCACGGTCTCTCCATACTTGGCCTCGGCCGTGTAGGTCCCATCTGGTGCGAAGGTCACCGCACCGAAGCTGAAGGGGCGATCCATGGTCGAATCCCGACCCTGCCATGTTCCTGAGATGTTGGTGGCGCAACCGGTGAGAATCAGAGTCGTGGCGGCGAGCAAAGCGGCTTTGAGTGCGTACATGAGTCGAGTTCGTCCTTTCGACGGGCGTGATGGCCTCCAACAGGATACCTTTTCTCATCATGAGCACCAACGACGACACCACGGCCTTCCTCATCGGCGGGGCCCCNTCCGAGAACACGGCACTTTTTCATCGCATCAGATTCTCTGCCGGCGACCCCGCCGCATGGATTCGAAAACCTGATGGCAGTTCACTTCTCTTGATTCGAGACATCGAAGCGGATCGTGCGCGTCGTGACGCTCAGGTCGACGAGGTTTCGATTCCGNCGGANTTCACCCCTGAAGGCGGGTTGAGCGGAGACCGGGCGACTGCCACGGCTCAGGCCACCGCTGAATGTCTTCGCCGTCTGGGAATGACGAGGGTCGTCCTCGATCGTTCGACGCCGTACATCTACGCTCATCACCTCGAAGGTGCCGGCCTCGAAGTCGGGTATGACGAGGATCTCGGTGTGAAGGATCGGCGTTCGAAATCAGCCTACGAACTGAAGGCACTGCGCAAGGCCCAGTCCGACACCGAAACTGTCATGCATTCCACGCTTCAGCGCATCGCCCATGCCGACATCGACGCTGAAGGTCGTCTCATCGATGACGAGGAACTGGTGACTTCGGAACGAGTGCGCGGATGGATCAATGTCGCCTTGCTCGAACTCGGATACGACAATCCGGACTCCATCGTGGCGGGGGGGCCTGACGCCTTCGATTGTCATGCGCGTGGGTCGGGGCCTCTTCGCACCGGCGAGCCGGTGATCGTCGACATCTTTCCGCTCAGCAAGTCAACGGGATACAACGGCGACTGCACCCGAACGGTCGTTCATGGAAGCATTCCGAAAGAGGTTCATCGGATGCATGTCGCCGTCAAGGCAGCCAAGGCGGCGGGCGTCGCCGCGGTCCGTTCCGGTGTCACCGGTGAGGATGTTCATCGTGCCACCATCGACGTCATCGCAGATCACGGCTTCGAAGTCGGACTTCCCCCCAAGGACGCTTCGTCAGAGTGGTGCGGCATGGTGCACGGAACCGGTCATGGAGTCGGGCTCCAGGTCCACGAGNCACCGTTGCTTGATTTCAAAGCACCTGCGTTGGTCGTGGGTGATGTGCTCACGGTCGAACCGGGCTTGTATTGCNCCGCGATCGGAGGCATCCGAATCGAAGACATGGTGGCGGTGACCGAGTCCGGCTGTGAGAACTTCAACCGGCTTCCNGAGGGTCTGACTTGGATCTGACCGGACGCATCTTCGTGACCGCCGACACTCATTTCGGTGACCCTGACGCCGTCGATCGGTTCGGTCGTCGTCATTCCGACATTCAGGACATGGATGACCGGCTGGTCGACGAGATCAATCGCATGGTGGGTGCCGACGATCTGCTTTTCCACCTGGGTGATTTCACCGGTCGACTGCCCGGCTCGCGCACCCGGCATGCGCACGCGATTCGCGAGCGTCTGGAGTGTGAGAGGATCGTTCTGATCCGGGGCAATCACGATCCCGGAAACAAGCCCGCTTTCGACGCTCTGTTCGAATCCGTCCATGAACGCCTGTCGTTTCGTTGCAGTGATGTGGANTCACTGTCCGGCGACGAACGGATCGTGATGGAACATTATCCACTTCGCGTGTGGCAGGGGAGACATGATGGTGCCTGTCATCTCTACGGCCATGCACACGGAACCATCCCCGAAGAAGGACGTTCCACGGATGTCGGAGTGGACAGTTGGAATCTTCGGCCGATCGAATTGTCTTCCGTGATCGAACGGCTCAGAGACCGGCCTGTCGGCTTCGAGCGTGTTCGACCTCGAAGCCAGCCCACGCGGAAGTGACGTGCCTCATTCGACCGGTTGGCCTCGAAGCGCATTGGCTGCCATCATGCAGGCTTCCTCGAGGGCGTCATGAAGACCCGGATGTTCTGGAATCGCACTGAGTCGATCCAGGAGCCCGTCGATCTGCTTCACGATGTCGATGCCCGTGTCGATCGTCGAGATGGCATGGTCGCCCAACAGATCGATCGAACCCAGGAACCAGTCGAGATCCGGATCGTCCATGTCGGCGGCAGGCTCGATCTTGGTGCGAACGGTGGTACGTCCGATGCTCACGATCGGACGAAGGCCCAGTCTGGTCATCGGCTCCCGGCAGAGAACGATCACCGGAACCTTCTCCTCGAGTGCCGTGGCTCTGATGGTCCGGCCGTCTGCCGCCACCCGCGGTGGATCGATCAGCCAGCATCCACCCTCGAAGGACTGCCCCTCTTCAATGGGTGCTTCAAGGCGATGAATCGGTGTCTCGATCTCCAGAGCCGCTTTCGCACGTGCTTCACGGGCACTCTTGAGCACGGGAATGGCAGCCGCCATCGCGTCGTAGTCGAAGACGCCTCGAGCATCCTCGAGAAGCCTCAGCGCACTGGCCTCCGCCTCGAAGAATTGATTCTTTTCCATCGCGGCGATCGCCACACCGAGCTTGTTCGAGAATGTTTTCGAGTTCGAGGGCATGTCTACTCCGCCTTCAGTTCACTGTGACTGGTCACGACCTGGGAGCAGTGACCGAGGAACGTCGACCAACCAGCCGATGTTTCAGGAAATTCATACATGAGTGCGTCGCTGAGTCCGGCGAAATCCGAAGACTCGATCGCCGTTTTGATCGACTCGAGCGCATCCTTGAGTTCGTTCACGTGGCGCTCGAGACCGTCGGGGGTCTGATCGCCACCAAGTTCCGCGATCTTGGGAACGGCTTCCTGAAAGACCGTCTGGTCGATGGTGCACCAGAGTTCGATTCCTTCGTGAAGTTCTTTCATGGCGTTCTCGTCCTGACCGGCTTGAATCATCTCGGCCGCGGAATGAAAATGCTTCTGTGCGGCATCGATCGCATTTCTACCGAGTTCGAACGTCGCGAGCAGAAGTTCGTTGGGCGCGAGGCTCATCAAGGCGACCGTCTCCGCCGAGATGGTCGCNTAGGCTCCGTTGCTCAGCTGCTCGGCATCGAGTGGTGTGCCATCGAGTGCGATCTCGACCACGATCCTGCCTGCGGAGTCGACGGCATTCATGCCTTGCTCGAGAGCATCCGGGACCGTCTGGGCGGTCAGCCCACTGTCAATTCCATCGATCAGAATCCGCATGATTCGCTCCATCTGTATTGGAAGAGGATCTTCCTGATACGAATTATCGACCCGACAGAGCGGGTTCTTGACTTGAAACCGGTGGTATCTGGAGAACCCCTGGAATGACGTGATGATTCAACGGCCGCTGTCCGGCTTCTGATCGAAAAGGGGTCTCCTGACCTCTCTTCAGGGGGCGAAGAGTCACGAAGACACCCTCATTCGGTTTCCGAGTCGACCATCATGAATTTGATCTGTGCTTCGGCCACGACCTTGTCCCCGACCAGCGAGCGGCATTTCACATTGCCGGTCCGTGCCGTGGCTCGGATCGTCTCGGCTTCCATGATGAGCTGGTCCCCCGGTACCACTGGTCTTCTGAGTTTGACCTTGTCCAGACTCAGGAGGACCGCGATCTTGCCGGTGTGTTCCAGCTTCCTGCTCATCAGCAGACCGCCCATCTGTGCCATGGCTTCCACGATCAGGACGCCCGGCATGATCGGAGTGCCTGGGTAGTGGCCTTGGAAGAATGGTTCATTGATCGTGACGTTCTTGACTCCGACGGC
>NYVB01000096.1 GCA_002684315.1 Planctomycetaceae bacterium
GGTCAAGGACTTCATCGACGCCGGCCGCTTCGGTGAGATCTACCACGCCAAGTGTTCGTTCTACCGCCGCCGCGGCATTCCCGGTCTGGGCGGCTGGTTCACCACCAAGGCCGAATCGGGCGGGGGACCGCTGATCGACCTCGGGGTCCACGTGCTCGATCTCGTCATGTATCTGACCGGCAGCCACGACCCGGTGCGCGCCAGCGGGCAGGTCGTCTCGAAGTTCGGGTCACCCATCAAGGACTACGTCTTCACCGACATGTGGTCGGGCCCGCCCAAGCTCGAAGGCATCTTCGACGTCGAGGACGGCGTGACCGCGTTCATCCGGTTCGGCAACGGCATGACCCTCGAGCTGAACGCCACCTGGGCGGCGAACCTTCCGGAAGGCATTCACGCCAACGGTGTGACGCTGCTCGGCGAGAAGGCCGGATGCTTCTTCGAAGTGTTCGGCGACGACGTCACCATCGCGACCGAAGAGGAAGGTCGCATCGTCGACCTGAACCCGCACTTCGTCGGGGGAGACAACAAGAAGGACGACGCCTGGGATCGGCAGTACGCGCAGTTCATCGACGCGGTCGAGAACGGTGTGACCCCGCATGCTGATGGCGCCTCCGGCCGACGCGTGCAGTCGATCATCGAAGCGATTTATGAGTCCTCCGAGGCCCAGCGGGAAGTGGAACTCCACTGACCTCGCTGACCTCGAGTCCGCTCGACAGACCATGAGAAAAGGGCCCGAGGCAGATGCCTCGGGCCCTTTTTCATTCGGTCTCGGAAGAACGATCAGCCGGCAGGCTTCATCTCGTTCATCCACTCGTCGAGTCGAGCCTGGAACTCGGCGGTCATGTCCGCGTTGTCCGAGTTCTCGATCGCCATCTTCTGCATCTTGATGGCGTTGTCCTTGTCGCCCATCTCCCAGAGAACGACGGCGTAGGTATCGAGGACGTTGGCGTCGTTGCCACCGGTGTCGGTGTTGGCGCGATCGATGGCGTCCTTCGCGATGGACATGTCGGGATCCACCAGCTCCTTGTTGGTGGCCATCATCCAGGCGAGCTGGTTCATCATCATGCTGTTGTCACCGTAGGTGTCGACCATGGCGCGAGCGGCTGCGTTGGCATCCTTCGAGCGGTCGGCCATGTTCAGAATCTGATACTTCTGCATCATCATCTGAGAGACCATCTCCTTGGGGGCTTCGGCCATGCCTTCGTTGAGAATCTTGATCATCGCATCCCAGTCCTGCTGCTGGTAGGCCGCCATCATCTTCTGCTGCATTTCCTGCTGCTTGGCTTCGAAGGCCTTTTCCTTGGCCATGGCGACCTTGGCCGCTTCGCGGTCATAGGTGCCGGCGACGATGTCNGCCAGGGGCTTGTCCATCGACATGGGGTGTCCGATCCATTCGATGAGACCGGTCTTGCCCACGATGAACGCGGTGGGGATGCCACGAGAGTTCGAAGCCTTCATGTAGTCGTTGTTGGTCTTTCGATTCTTGTCGATCGCAATCGTGTACCCGGTCTTCTGGGGCCAGTCGCCACTGTTGATGAATTCTTTGACCTTGTCCTCGGTCTCGTCCGAGATACCGATGATGGTGACCCCTTGGTCTTTGTAGTCCTTCTGAAGCTTGGACAGATGAGGCATGCTGGTCTTGCATGGACCGCACCAGGTTGCCCAGAATTCAACAACCTGGACAGTGCCGTCGTCGAGCTTGGCAGGGAGTTTCCCTTTCATGACCTGGACGTCCATCTGGGGCGCCTTGTCACCGATTGTGAGTGTCTTGGGAGCGGCGTCCTGAGCGAGTGCAGTGCCGGCAAACATCGCGGCTGCGGCGATCGTGAGTGTACGAATCATTGGGTAATCCTCCTTATGGATGAGGGGACATGCTAGCGGACTCGAGCACTTGGTGCCCGAATGGCTGGTATGCTCCCTTCATGGCTGATTCAGGACATGTTTCAACGGCTCGGATCATCGATGGGCGTGCCCTCGGGACAGCGGTGCGCTTGAGCGTGTCCCAGCGGATCTCCGAGGACAACCGCCCGGTTCGTCTGGATGCGATTCTGGTGGGAAACGATCGTTCCGCCGAACTCTACGCACAGAATCAGGAGAAGACGTGTCAAGCGGTCGGGATCGACTACCGCCTGCATCGGATTCCCGCGGGTGCCGGCTACGACGAGATCGCCGGACGCGTGCTGCTGCTGAACACCAATGAAGACGTCACCGCGATCATGCTGCACATGCCGCTTCCGGAGGATGTCGACACCGAACGAATCCAATCCCTGATCGATCCCGCCAAGGACGTCGAGGGCGTGAACCCCGCCAACATCGGGAACGTCGTCTACGGTCGTCGCAGTCTGGTGCCTTGCACCGCGTTGGCCGCGGTCGAGATGATCGAATCCACCGGCGTCGAACTCAAGGGTTCGAAGTGCGTGGTGATCGGCGCGAGCAACATCGTCGGCAAGCCCGTCGCGGTCCTGTTGATGCGCGCCGAGGCCACCGTCATCTCCACCAACAAGTTCACCCCGGATCTTGCGTCGTTCACCCGTGACGCGGACGTGCTGGTCACCGCGGCGGGTGTCCCCGGTCTCGTGACACGAGAGATGGTCAAGCCCGGTGCGGTCGTGATCGACGTCGGGATCAACCGCATCGTCGATGCGGACGGCAAGTCGCGGACCGTGGGCGATGTGGCCTTCGATGAGGTGTCCGAAGTCGCCGGCTGGCTCACACCGGTACCCGGTGGCGTCGGACCCATGACCGTCGCGATGCTGCTGCGAAACACGGCCGAAGCCGCGCTGGGATGATCCCCGCACGGCTTCGACGTTGGTTCCGAGCTGAATTCGAATGAAACGAGACGAGTGTCTTCGCCCGTTCAACCACCGAGTCGGNGGGCGGCTTCTTCATACTTGTCGATGGTCTGGGTGACGATGTCCGCGGGTACTGCCGGCCCGGGAGGGGTCTTGTCCCAGCCACCCTCGTTGCACATGGCCTGCAGCCAGTTTCGGAAGATCTGCTTGTTGAAGTTGTCCTGGTCACGACCTTCCTCGAAGTCCTCGGCGGGCCAGTAGCGTGACGAGTCGGGCGTGAGCACCTCGTCGATCAGCAGCAGTTCGTCGGTGACGTTGCCGTCGTCGTCGAGGGCGAATCCGAATTCGAACTTGGTGTCGGCGAGAATCATGCCGTGCTCGAGTGCGTAGTCACGTCCGAAGTTGTAGATCTCGAGTGAGAGATCGCGCAGTCGGTTCATCACGTCGACGCCCGCGATCTCCGCGGCTCGNTCGAAGCTGACGTTCTCGTCGTGGCCTTCCTCTTCCTTGGTCGCGGGGGTGAAGATCGGCTCTTCAAGTCGGGCCGACTGCTTGAGTCCGGCAGGAAGTTTCACACCACAGACGGAGCCGGTGTCGCAGTAATCCTTCCAGCCACTGCCCGAAAGGTAGCCGCGCACGACGCATTCGATGGGGACGACCTTGCAGGCTCGGCAGAGCATCATGCGTCCTTCGAGTGATGTGCGTTCCGCATCGTCGAGTCCGGGGACATCGGCGGGATCGGTCGACAGCAGGTGGTCGCTGACGATGCCTGCGGTGCGAAGTCGTTCGAACCAGGCAAGGCTGATCTCGGTGAGAAGTCGTCCCTTGCCGGGGAAGGGTGTCGGCATCACGACGTCGAANGCGCTCATTCTGTCGGAAGCGATGATGAGCAGGGGATCCGCTCNNCCTTCCATGGGAACGCGGTAGATGTCNCGNACCTTGCCCTGNCGNCGATCCGGGAGATTGAAGTTGGTTTCNCTGACGGCATGGAGTGTGTTCTGCATAAATGAGAGTGTAAATGCATCCACCCTCTGTTGGCGAGTCGTCAGGCGATACACTAAGGATGTTCACATCGAAAGACGTCTGGAGAATTCGCACCTTGGGCGAGGACACCTTCACATTCGAAGTCGAGACCGGCGACCTGGACCGAATCCGGCTTGAGACCGCATTCATGCTTTCCCGTCGGGGCAGGCCGATCGCGGCCAGATTCGATCTTGATCCCCAAACCGGTCTCCTTGAAGCCCGAATCCCCCATGAAGGCGGCAGAGTCACCACCGCTGCCATCATTCTTCAGGCGACTTTGCCTCGGATCGGTGAGCTGAAACTTTCGACGACCCAACTCCCTCCCCGAGAGCAACCCTACGACTTGATGCTGGAACTGGCCCGTGAGCGGCTTCGTCACTACCTCCAGAAATGCGAGGACTGGCAGATGTTCGCGCCGACGGTGGCCCCTCAGGCGGTGGCCTGCTTCAATGAGGCCAGAGAACTGCTCTCCCAGGCGGTTCTGGCGACCGATCGTGCCCGTGAGATGGCCCTGGCCCGTGATTCGATCGTCAAAGCGGTCGAAGCAGGGGAGATGCTCGCAACGAGACGGGCGGACCTGCTTCTTCATCATCGATACAACAACTCCAGCGCCGCGCCCACCACGCTGGGGTTTCGGATCGATCCCAACCGCACGCCACCCCGGACCCTGCCCGAGGGGCTCTCTGAATTCGGTGTCGCGATGATCGAGACTCCCTGGCACTCGGTTCAGCCCACTCAGAAGAGATTTGAATTCGGGGCCATCGATGCCTGGATGGACTGGGCCGAGCGCCTGAAGATCCCCGTCATTCTGGGGCCTCTGGTGGACCTCCGTCCCGAAGTGGTGCCNGAGTGGGTGGTCGCGTCCGCCACCAGCTACGGCACCCTCGGCCCCTTGCTCTGGGAGTACTCAGGTGCGTTGGCAGCTCGCTACGCCAAGCGCCCGGCGATCTGGTGCGTGACTTCCGGGGTGCACGTGAACCGAGTGGCCACCCTGACCGATGGCCAGATGATCGACCTCACTCGTCGGGTGTCGGTGCTGGTCCGGCAGGCGGACCGAAACGCTCGAACCCTCGTCGAACTGGTTCAGCCGTTCAATGACGATGTCGCCGCCTGCCCCGGTTCCGTGCCGGCGTTCAATTACGCCAGCCGG
Organism: Planctomycetaceae bacterium; assembly: GCA_002684315.1. Next base: position 4,966 of record NYVB01000096.1, read on the forward strand.
ACACTCGATGAAGGTGTCCATGTCGATTGTTTCGGCCTGAGACTTCGTTGTGGGTTCGCCACCAATGGCAGTGAAACCCGGGATCTTCTGTCCTACAGCGATGCTCTGGATCAGATCGGACGTCTCGAACGACCTCTGCTGCTCACGGGACTCTCCGCTCCGGCATCTGATGCCGGGCCCGGTTCCGGTTCCTGGCGTCAGCCCTGGTGCGAGACGCAGCAGGCGCTCTGGGCGGCAAGCATGATGGGCGTGGCTCTGGGCAAACTGACCCACCGCGGTGAGACCAGGCGTTCTCGACTGAGCGGCGTCTTTGAAGGCGTGCTCTGGTCCGCGCTGCACGATTGTCCGGTCGAGGGCTCGATCGGTCTTCTTCACGAGGACGGAACCCCACGCAAGGTCCTCACGCAACTGGCGAAGATCAGACGTGCCCTGCGCACGCCCCTGCGCCCGGATTCCGGAACGGTACGTTGAAACAGGACACGTTCGTTTTCTGCATCCTGCTGAGTGCGGCCATCTGCTTGCTGTGGCCGCTGCATGCCGGTCGTGCGTCGGCGCCCGTCNTCGAGGCCGGCTCTTCTTCAGGCACGACAACCTCCAGCGCCGCGGCCTTCGTCTCGATCGACCCACTCACGGCGGATGTTCGAACGCTTCGGCAGCTTCCCGGCATCGGTCCGAAGCTCGCTCGCACCGTGCATCATCAGAGTCGGGTCCTTCAGCTTGACTCGCTTCATCAGCTTGAACGTATCGAGGGAATCGGACCGACTCGGGCGCAGGCCATCCGTGACGCCGTACGTGATTTCGAGGACAATCACTTCGATGCCCGCTGAGTCCGCACCCATCTCGACGCTTCTCGATGCGATCCTCGACGACCCCGCGATCACGCCGCTGCTTGATCTGCTGCAGGAAGGTGGTGCGTGCTCCGCGCGTGGTGGCACCGGTTCGAGCGGCGTTCATCTGGTCGCGGCCCTTGCGAAACGACTCGGTCGACCTTTGGTGTTGGTCCCGGCCCATCTCGATGATGCCGACGAAGCGGTGGATGAGTGCCTCGCNCTCGGGGTCGTCGCGGACTGTTTTCCCGCCTTGGAAGTGCTTCCCGGCGAAAGCGCCATCAGTCTCGAACTGCTGTCCCAGCGTCTTTCGATCGTGCGAACGCTGCGTTCCGGCAAGGCCCCCGACGTCCTGGTCGCTCCGATTCCCGCCTTGATGCAGGGCGTCCCGACCGAAGCCCGTCTCGATTCGATTCTGCGCACCATTCGCGAAGGGGACACCCTCGAGGTCAACGCCTTCCTCGAATGGCTGGTGGCAGCGGGCTACGAACGGACTGAGACCATTGAGAATCCCTGTGAATTCGCGGTGCGCGGGGGCATTCTCGACATCCATCCTCCCAGTGGAGCGATGCCGTTTCGTCTGGATCTCTTCGGCGACGAGGTCGAGCGGATCTTCGAGATCGATCTCGCCACTCAGGCCTCCGATCGACGCGTCACCGAGATCGAGATCGTCGGCGCCACGCTCGAAGCGCTTCAATCCGACGAGACCGCGGTGCAGCTTGCGGGGCTTTTGCCTCGTGATGCGATCGTGGTCCTGCTGGAGGTGGCTGAAATCACCGAACAGGCACGTGGCTACTGGGAACGCATCCGTGATGCGCGCGGCGTCTTCGGCCCGCCGGCGGTCTTCAAGGCGTTGAACGAACGCTGTCGAAGCGTGCTCGATGTCAATCAATTCTCGCAGGGCGTCGCACCCACGCGTTCGGTGATGGTGCCGGTGGAGGCGCTCGCCAATTTCGACGAAGAGACCCCGCAGGCTTTTCGGGAACTGGTCGAATTGTCGGAGTCCTTTCGAACGATCGTCTTCTGCGACACGGATGGCGAAGCCTCGAGAACCCGTGAACTGCTCGAGGACATCGAGGCCGCGGATCGGATCGAGATCCAGATCGCCCATCTGCACCGCGGATACTGCTGGGCCGGCGCGACGAGGATCGCCTGCGTGCCGCAGCATGAACTCCTGCATCGCTACGCGACCCGCCGGCGGGTGGCCCGGGTCGCGGGTGGACGAGACCGCGAGGTCTTCATCCGTTTCGAACCCGGTGACTACGTCGTCCACCGCGATCATGGCATCGCCCAGTTTCTCGGGCTGCGCACGATGGACCGCAAGGACGGAAACGGTGAAGAGGAGTTTCTCACCCTCGAGTTCAGCGGCAGTGCCAAGATTCACGTGCCCGCCTCCAAGATCGAACTGGTGCAGAAGTACATCGGTGCCGGGGGGGGGCGACCCCGGCTCTCTCTGATCGGTGGGCGACGCTGGTCGAAGCAGAAGGAACAGGTCAAGGAGGCCGTTCAGGACCTCGCAGCCGAGATGCTTCGCGTCCAGGCCGCGCGAGAAGCGACTCCCGGCATCCGCTACCCCGCGGACACGCCCTGGCAACGCGAGTTCGAAGCGGAATTCCCCTACGACGAGACCGAGGACCAGCTCGCCGCGATCGAGAGTCTCAAGCGCGACATGACCGGTCCGAGGCCGATGGACCGTCTTCTCTGCGGAGACGTCGGGTTCGGCAAGACCGAGGTCGCCATTCGAGCGGCGTTCAAGGCGGTCGAATTCGGCAAGCAGGTGGCGGTTCTCGTGCCGACCACGGTGCTGGCGGAACAGCACGAACGAACCTTCGCCGCACGATTCAAAGCGTACCCGTTTCGTGTCGAATCGCTCTCGCGTTTCAAGACCGCGGCGGAAGCCCGCAAGGTCCTCGATCAGGTCGCCGCGGGCCAGGTCGATGTCCTGATCGGGACGCATCGAATCCTCTCCGAGGACATGCGATTCAAGGATCTCGGATTGGTCGTCATCGACGAGGAGCAGCGCTTCGGAGTCGAACACAAGCAACGGCTGCTGCGTTTCAGGACCACTTCGGATGTNCTGACNCTCAGTGCGACGCCGATTCCCCGAACCCTTCACATGGCGATGCTGGGGCTGCGTGACATCAGTTCGCTCACCACCGCGCCNCTCGATCGACGGGCCGTCGTCACCGANGTGACCGCCTACAACGAGCAGCGCATCAAGCAGGCGATCTCGCGTGAACTCGCCCGTGACGGCCAGGTCTTCTTCGTCCACAATCGGGTGAAGGGATTGGCCGATGTCGCCGCCAGGATCAAGCAGCTCGCTCCCGGAGCGACCGTCGATTACGGCCATGGTCAGATGCCGGCCCGCGAACTCGAGCAGGTCATGCTGCGTTTCTTCCGGGGAGACACCGACATTCTGGTGAGCACCTCGATCATCGANAGCGGCATCGACGTCTCGACCGCGAACACCATGATCATCAACGATGCTCAGAACTTCGGGCTGTCCGACCTTCATCAGTTGCGCGGACGCGTCGGGCGACACAAGCATCGGGCCTACTGCTACATGATGATTCCGCCCGACAAGACGATCAACGAAGTCTCGATGAAGCGCCTCAAGGCGATCGAGGATTTCTCGATGCTCGGGGCGGGATTCAAGATCGCCATGCGAGATCTCGAGATCCGCGGGGCGGGCAACCTGCTCGGGGCGGAACAGTCCGGGCACATCGCGACCGTCGGGTACGAGATGTACTGCCAGCTCCTGGAGCAGTCGGTGGCGGATCTGCGCAAGGATGTCGTGATCTCAGGCACCGACACCACCATCGAGATCGGCACCCGCGGTTCGATCCCTCGAGGGTACATTCCTTCGGACAACCGGAGGATGGAGGCCTATCGGCGCATCGGTCAGGCCGATTCGATCGAGTCGCTCGAACGGACACGGCACGATCTCGAGAGTGCCTACGGCTCACTGCCCGCCGTGGTGGCGGAACTGCTCGAACTCGCCGAGGTGCGTCTGGCCGCCTGTGCCATCGGGGTGCGTGCGATCGTCATCCGCGAGGAGGACGTCGTCTTTCGCACGATCGAGCCACGCATGCTCGAGCAACTGATGAAGGGGATCAAAGGGCGCATGCGAGTGATCGGTTCTCGCGACGATTCCGGTCACTTCGAAGTCTACTACCGCCCACCCCGCAAGCATCTCGAGCCTCGGACGCTGCTGGCGATCCTGAGAAAGCGACTTCTTCCCGACATGCTGGAAGAAGTGGTCTGACGTCGATCATCTCGGGTGACGACGGGAGCGGTGCACGATGTCACCGAGACCACGTCCGTGGTCGTCGCGACAGGGGAGCACTTCGGAATCCAGTGTTCAGTCCTGCTGGCAGAACTGGGTGCTGAGGTATCTGGCGACGTAGTCGAGGATCGACGAGGTCTCCGGAATCTCGGGGTTGCGGGTGGCACCCATGGGTTCGAAACGCATGCCTTCNAAACGCGCCACGGCATCTTCGGTGGAGAGACCGTGCTGGAGGGCCAGGCTGAACGCTCGGCAGAACCCCTGGATCAGTCCCGACAGCGTCGACCCTTCCTTGGCCATCTTGACGAAGATCTCTCCCGGTGTTCCATCCTCGAACATCCCGATCGTGAGGTANCCCTCATGGCCGTTGATCCAGAACTTGTGGGTCAGTGATTTTCGCGAGGGGGGCAGAATTCGACGGGTCTCGGTCTCATCGAGGAGAAAGGCGTTGGTC
>NYVB01000097.1 GCA_002684315.1 Planctomycetaceae bacterium
CGTTCTGCAAGTCGTTTGACGTGTCGTCGTCCTTGCGGCGTTCCCCGACGTGTCGAGTGTTTCTGGTGGTCTGCGCAGTCAGGGTGAACGCTTCTCGTTGAATGAAAACGCCCCGGTCATCGACCAGGGCGTGTTCTTCATTCGTGAGGACTCTTTGGAGTCACTTCTCGTGACTCGCGCTGGATCAACTCCACTCGGAGAGGAGCTGCGTCAGGTCCGCACCGTTCACGATTCCATCGACGTTCAGGTCGAGGTCGGAATTTGGTGTTCCCCAGAAAGCCAGCATGCGAGCGAGGTCCTGCCCATTAACCACGCCGTCGCGGTTGAAGTCCGCGGGCTGCGAAGTCTCGCATGAATCGCAGTCATCGGTGACACAACCACCGAGATTGACGACGTTGATGTATTCCGCGATCTGGGTGTCGGGGGCTTCGTTGTTGCAAACCCGACTTCTGATGAGAACCAATGCATCTTCCTGGGAGGAAAAGATCGCACCAGTGTGAGCCTCGGCGCTGTTTCCAGAGACGACGCAGTCCTGGAGTGTGACGGATCCAGTCGAGACCCAGATGGCGCCCCCGCCTCCATTGTTCTCCCAGTCCGGGTGTGCAGCACGGTTGTTGATCATCTTGCAGTCGATGAAGGTGGGATTGGAATCACCGTTGAGAAACATGGCTCCACCATTGAACAATGCGAGGTTGTCCCTCCACACGCAGTTTCGAAGCGTCGCATTGAAACCGTAACAGTGCATCGCGCCGCCGTACTCGGCCCGGCCATTCGTGAAGACCAGGTTCTCCAGCTCCGTCTCCTCACTGATGTGAAGTGCGGCGAACACCTGAATCTTGTTCTGGCCGTCGAAAATCGTCGCAGGCTCGCCCTGTGCATCGACTTCGCCTCGGATGGTGACTTCCTGCGCGTACAAGGTGGCCGGCTCCTCCATCAGGTACGTGCCGGCTGCGATTTCGATCACGTCGCCGGAAACCGCGACGGCCGCCGCTGCGGCAGGGTCCGTGAAATCGCAGGAACCGTCGAGGCAGACCGTGATGGTGTCGGCCGAGGCGCTCGCGAACAGGCCGGCGGTCAGGGTAAGTCCGATGGTGAAGGCTCTGTGGGTGATCATCGTGGGGTGTCTCCAAATCGATGTCAGGGGGAATTTCGTCTGCATTCACCGTAACAAACGTCGGTTGTTTCAAGATGCGGAACCCTTTTTTTAAACGAGAACACACCCTTTGCCGCTGCATGTCACATGAAATGAGTATGACTCCCGCTGAAATGGCACGTTTCCGCCCGTCCAGCATGGTCCTTTCAAACAACTACGACGAGATGAATCATGATCAATCATGATCAATCATCATGAACATGTTGGCAAACACTCCGCGACACCAACCGACGCGTGAAGGTGGTCTCTCAGTTCGTTGATCGTGCCTGGCGTCACCACTCTGCTGTTTCCATCCGGCCATCTTCGCTTCGGAATCACTCTCTTGTTCAAGGGGCCTGGGCGTCCTCTTCACGATCATGTAGGTGATCGTGACCGTGCAAGTGCACGCCAAGTCGATCGCAACCCTGAACGGCGCTTCAGTGATCGTCAGGCTGCTGCTCGGTTTGTACGGAACCACCATGCTCATGTTCACCAGCATGTTTTTCTTGCGGGAGTGAGTCGATGGGGGGTCGTTGGGATTTGCTGGTCCTGCCGATCCCCGGGTTGAACGTATTGGTCGGATCAAGCGTCTGATGAAAATCCTTCACGACCTGCTCTGCTTCATATTGATGGCCCACGTTGTGCTCCGCGGGAAACTTCGCACCGTGTGATTTCAGGCGAGCAAGCATGAGGGTCTTCATCCGTTCCACGTCAGCTCCCTTTCGGAAGATGTAGATGTTGTGAAACACGTGGCACAGGAAGTGCCCATAGGACAGACTCAGGACCATGTCCCGAGTGAGTTCCTTCGGAAGGTCTTCCACCCACTCGGTGTCACTGCTCAGAAGAGCGATGTCCAATGCCAGAGGTTCCTCGGTGCTGCGTTGGTGCAGATTCTGAAACCGCATTCCAGCTCCTGCGGCACTGAATCGATGGAGCAGGGCGGCTTCCTGTTCCTTTTCCGTGCATTCGAAGAAGCCGACTCCGTCATTCCGACTCCACTCGTTTTCAAGGTAGCGGCGGGATTCCTCTATGGATTCATCCGCCGTGACCAGAATCAGAAGATGCTCGTAGGTATCTCGGTAGTGGAGCAATCTCTTCGGAAGGTGCTGGGGAAAGAGCTTGCTTGCGTAATACAGAAAGATGTCAGGCAGATACTTCGGCAGCAAGGGAATCTTGTTCAGAAGATATTCCGCCTTGGCCTTCAATGCGTAGGCCCTGGGAAGGCGGTCGGTCCCGAGATGCTTGATCGCAAGCGCGACATCCTTGGCATAACGTTCCGCGATCGTGAACGTCTCGCGATTCATGTACTCGCACATCTCCGGGAGATGCTCGAACGTTGCGAGGACGTGACGCCGCAATCGAGCGAAGTCCTCGGGGTCGTTCGCCCCGATCACGAAGACCTGTTTCTTCTTCGGTGCTTCGAAGGTGTCGACTCTCACTGCAAAGCAGGCGACCTTGCCCGCGCTTCCGCTGGCTTCGTGCAGCCGTTTCGGATCGGCGTTGTACCGGTTGGGCACCGTCGCGTCGAGGTCACGAATCCGCTTCACGTAGTTGGTGTCGGAGCCCACGCGATCATCATGGATCAGATCGTCATCCGAGAAATCACCGGCATCGAGTCTGCCCAGGATCTCTTCCGGCGTGTCACCGAGATTCCGTATGCCCAGATGATCGATCAGTTCGAGTACGCCCTCCTCGTTGACGCGTGCGTACAGCGCGAATTCGGTGTACGACGACCCACGTTTGCACAACGCGCCCCCGGCGTTGTTGGCGACGCCCCCGATAACGGTCGCCCCGATCGTGGTCGATCCCAGAACCGAATGCGGAACTCGATCAATGTCTTTCAGTTCCTGTCCCAGTTCGAAGAGCGTCGTGCCGGGGAAGGCGAGCGCCTGGGTGCCGCCTTTCAGCAGCCGGAGTCCCCTGATTCGACCGACATTGATGATCACGACCGGGCGGTCGTAGTCGAACCCGCTCGGCGATGATCCTCCTGTGAGTCCCGTCTTGGTGGCCTGCACGATGATCGCGCAGCCGGCCTCCACCGCGGCTTCGAGGACTTTCCATTGCTCGAGCAAGGTCGAAGGAAAGACCACGGCGGCCGCGTCTCCGAATCCGTAGCGAAAGCCTGATCGGTAGTAAGCGGTATCCATTTCTTTGGTGAGGACGTTCTGGTCTCCCACGATGTCACGAAATCTTCCGGCCAATTCTGCCATGATCGGTACTCGGGTCCTCTGGATGAAGTCACGTGTCTCTGGCGATGTGTGCCAGCCACCGACGAACGCCAAGAAAGCGCGGATCAATATGAAATCGTAGCAGCAGGATCTTCACGTTTCCATCCTCGAACCATTCGAGTTCACCTCTCGAAAACGAGTATTTTCCTTCGATAATCACGGTCAGGTCCGAACCGTCTTCGGGTCATGACGTCATTTTTTGGTGGACGAGCCGAATCATATCGTTGCACATCCGACCATGTCATTGATGTATAGATGAAGCGTTTTCTGGGATGTGCTCTCTGTCGAAATCAGAGGCAACTTCCCCATTTTGAGAGCAGAAAGGCAAGGTCGGAACCGCCGACTTCACCATCGCCGTCGAGGTCGGAACTCAAGCATGCCGTGTCCGCGGAGTCCAGTCCCCATTCACCAAGCAATATGGCCAGATCGGATCCGCCCACGATTCCGTTTTCGTCCAGATCCCCGATGCAATGATTCAGTGAACGGCACAACGTCCAGTACCGTGACTGGTCGAAGCCCTTGGCGTAGTAATTCTCACTTTCCGTTTTTTTTATGTCACTCGTTTCGCTGTAGTATCTGGATGGATCCAGAGAATTACCGCAGCACATCGCATCTACCAGGCAGTACTTGTAAAAATTCCTTGGGTTCTGAGTGTTTTTCGAAGGAACTCCCTGCAACGGAGTCTCCGCAAAATCTGCATTCGTACACTGATTTTGTGATGCTCCGCAAAGATTCAAAAAAGCGCAGTGAGTCGGTTGTCCATCGACGGTAAACCCGATGTCTTCTCCCTTGCAGCCGGGCTTCATGACCAGAATTTCAACGTTGTCGAGCATGATCTCCGGATAAATGATTTCATTCGGACAAGTATCATCCCCGCTTTGTTTTTGAATGATCAGGTTCTGGCTTTCGAACATGACATCGCAGCTGAATCCATGTTCTGGATCTCCAGAAGGGGTGTTGACGTACACCTCGCTGGTCGTCCACTCCGCCTCGTCTCCAAATGGATGTGACGCAATGTAGACCACCCTGATCTCGCTATCGCCCGTTTCTCCTCCCTCATTGAGTCGATTGACGGTGAAGGTTGCAATGAGACTCGATTCAGAACCGACTCTCGCCTGCTCGACCAAGTGGTCAAACCGCAGCACGAATTGCGTTGTTCTCGGGGTACCCAGTTTGATGTTCTCTTGCCAGAGAACCCTGTTGTCCATGCAGGTGTTCCCCGGTGCCTGAGGCAGCTGCGGTGTGAGTCTGAGGACATTGCTTGCCCGAACATCCGAAATGATTTCGGCTGAGTATCCATTCTTGTTCGGACCGCCAGGATTGTATTTCCAGCCACCTGTCGCGGAGTCGAATGTCCCATTGATCAGCCCGATCCCTTCTATCTGGCAATCACTGGTTTCGGTCTGGCCGATTACGACAGAGTGACAGAGGCTGAAACAAAATAAAATCACTGTGCACGTGGCACCCCGGAGGTCTGTCATGTTGTGTGTCCTGTTGTAGCCATGAAAATGAAGTGCCACGAGATGGCCTTTTTTTCAAACTACGTGGTCACTCATGGGTCTCAAGCTTAAAATGGGATAAAAAATAGTTATCCCCCCGCACGTGCTCATTTGCAGGATCTCTGGCAGCGCTTCGGTAGGTCATTCGCCGTTCGGATCAACGTCTTCAGCAATTGCATCCCGTACCGGAGCAGCATCCACCGCCGCCACCGATCCCCAGATCCTTGCCGGATCTCGGTGGCAGGACGTGTCCGGTGCCGATCTGTCTTTCCACCGGGGATGTTCGAGCCGTCGCTCCGACGTCCGCCGAGGCGAGGTCGCAGAGTTCGCCCCAGGTGCCGATCCTTTCGCTCATGGCATGGAACACGCTGAGTTCACATCCGTTCTCGGGGCAGACATAGTCGTACGTGGGCATGCTGGAGACTCCGTCCTGTGAATGGCCTCATCACTCGGTTCGAGGGGAAACATCTACATGAACGAATCTTACACTTCCCAGTGCGGTAATGGGTCGTCAAATGTGAACCATCGTTCCGGTCCGGCCTTCATCTCTTCATCGGTGACCAGGGCGTCGTCCATGATTGATTCGATCTTCAACTTGTCCATTGCGACGCCGATGAAGACGATTTCCTGCCTGCAATCTCCAACCTCCTCATCCCAGTTGCCATCGATCCAGTCACGCGTCGAGGGGTTGTCCGGCCAGCGTTTCCGTTCAACCGCGGCAAACCAGTACCCGCCCGGGTCGATCTGAAGAGAGGCACCTGCCTGTGACCAGATCCCGCAATGGTGTGGTCGTGTCGCGATCCAGAGGTACCCCTTTGATCTCACGACGCCGGTGAGGCCGCTGTTGATCGCCGCCATGAGACGCGCCGGATGGAATGGCTTGCGTCGCCGATAGACGAAGCTGCCGATCCCGTACTCCTCGGTTTCCGGGGTATGGTCTCCTTCGAGTTCCCTGGCCCACCCTGGCATCTGGCTGGCGGCACCTTCGTCGTAGAGGCCTGTCCCGACGACCTGGGACAGGTCGACCTTGCCACGTGAGACCCGAAGTTTCCGAGCATCCGGGTTCAGGTGATGGAGAATGCCTTCAAGACGCTCGGCTTCGGCTTCTGTCACGAGATCGCATTTGTTTATGATGATGACGTTCGCGAATTCGATCTGGTCGGTGAGAAGATCGACGATCGTTCTTTCATCGTCCTCGCTCACGCCCATTTCGCGATCATTGAGATTCTGTGTGCTGTCGAAGTCGTGGAGAAAATTGGACGCATCCACGACCGTGACCATGGTGTCGACGTTGGCGACATCACTCAAGCTTCGGTCGTCTTCATCTCGAAACGAAAAAGTCGCAGCCACGGGCATGGGTTCGCCGATTCCGGTCGATTCGATGAGAAGGTGATCGAATCGATCCTCCTCCGCCAGGCGCTTGACTTCGATCATCAAGTCCTCGCGCAGTGTGCAGCAGATGCACCCGTTCGTCATTTCGATCATCTTCTCGTCGGTGCGAGACAGTTCCGCGCCACCATCCCGCACCAGCGAAGCGTCGATGTTCACTTCGGACATGTCGTTGACGATGACCGCGACTCGCAAGCCTTCGCGGTTGTTGAGAACGTGATTGAGCAGTGTCGTCTTGCCCGCTCCCAGAAAGCCTGAGAGTACGGTGACGGGGAGTTTTTTTTCGACTGGCATGACCATTTCCTTTGCGAACACTATCGACAATTGGTTGTCGATAGTGTAGCCAGCAAATGGCGATGATCAAGCGATCGTTTTATGTCACGGTCTTGTGTTCACCGGGCTTCAATGGCCTTGAAAGGAGAATTGACCCTCATGGTGACGCGGCGCACGCTCCCCAGTACCCGAGGACCTGTGCCAGATCGGCCGCGTCGACCACGCCATTTCCGTCGATGTCGGCAGGGGGGTCGTCACTGTTCCAGACCGCCAGCAGCAGTGCGAGGTCCGTGCCGTCGACGACGCCGTCATCGTTGATGTCGCCGGGGCAGTCCGAGGCGCACTGGTCCTCGATGGTGTTGCCGCCATCGTCCGACCATTCGCCGTGGACCTGTAGACCCGGCTTCCCGTCGAGCAGATTGCCGCACACCGTGGTGTCTTCAAATGTGGCCGAGCCCAGGCTCGGGTCCGAACTCGTCACCCACCTGATGATTCCGGCGAAGCCGACAGGGTCGTCGGGGGGGGAGATCGCATGGTTGTTCCGGATGGTGCAGTCCTGCAAGGAGATCACCCCTCCGTACCCGCCGTCGAGCAGGCCGATGCCACTGTAGGCGGGCCACCACCCTGCTGGCTGGCTCGAGTTGTCTTCGACCACGCAGTTCACGAGTGTAAGATTGGTCATAGCGCCCACCGCAATCACCCCGCTCCAAGGAGCGCCGTGGTTCTCGCGGACGATGCAGTTCGTCATGGTGAGCTGCCACACATCCCGTGCGTTCACGCCACCCATGCCGCCCTCGACCGTGCAGTTCGTCACCGCATGGACCCCGTCTTCGAGTATCAAGTCGCAACCGATCATCTTCAGGCCTTCAAGCGAGACCGTCTCCATGAAGCCGACTGGCGGCACCTCCCCGCCAGGAGCGCCATTGGACACGTACACCATAGGAGCGTCGCCCTCACCTTGAAGGACCACCGCCGGGCTTCCGTCCGAGTTGGTCTCGCCCGAGAGCGTGATGGCCTTGTTCAGGATCCCGAGGCCGGGAGACTCCGAATCGCCAATGCCGTACGTGCCCGCAGCGATGGCGATGGTGTCGAATATGCCTGCCGCATCGACCGCCTCCTGAATGGTCGCGTAGTCGGTTGGCACATGTATGGTGCTGCCGCATGCCTCGGAAGCGATGCTCCCGCCACCGTCGGTCCATGGCCCCTCGATCTGCGGCGCCACCACGTCATCGACGAGATTTCCGCACACGATGGTGTCGGTCAGGATCGCCGAACTGGAAGAGGCGATGTGAAGCCCGCCCGTGGTCACCTCGCCGAGTTGATTCGTGTAGGCCGCGTTGTTGCGAACGATGCATCTGTCCAGTGACAGATCGCCACCGGGAGCATGGATCCCCGCGGCTCGATTGGTCGCAGAGTTGTCCTCAATGAAACAATGCAAGAGCGAGGCGTCGGCACCTGATCCTTCAAGCCAGATGCCGGTGCCGCCATCGTGAATGAAGGAGTACGTCACCTCGACCTGAGCAGACGTGATGTACATCCCGGCGATCAG
>NYVB01000015.1 GCA_002684315.1 Planctomycetaceae bacterium
CGAGAAACTCGGATATGACATCCTCTGCGAAGCCATGAGGAATCCGCTCTGCCAGATCGCCAACAACGCCGGCATCGACGGCGACCTGGTGTTCGAGAAGGTGTCCGAAGGCAAGGGTGGATTCGGCTTCAATGCCGCCACCGGCAAGTACGAGGACCTCACCAAGGCCGGAATCATCGATCCCGCCCTGGTCTCGACCACGTCTCTTCGCAACGCCGCAAGCGTTGCGGGCCTGATGCTGACCACCAACGTGATCATCACCGAGCTCGAAGGCGACGACGAGCCCGTGAACGGCGCGGTCAACTGACCCATTGATTCGACGCATTCCCGCCCCTCCGGCCCACGCCGGAGGGGCGGCATGCATCTTCAAACGGATCGAGAGATTTCATGTCGACGACCCGCTGCTATTACGAAACACTCTCCATCGAGAAGAACGCCTCGGGAGACGAGATCAAGCGGTCCTATCGCCGTCTGGCGATGAAGTACCATCCGGATCGCAATCCGGATGACCCTGAAGCGGAAACGCGTTTCAAGGAAGCCACCTCCGCATACGAAGTTCTTTCGGATCCGGAGAAACGAACCCAATACGACCAGTACGGACACGCGGGGCTGCGAGGCACCCCGGGTCATGATTTCAACCGAATGAACGTCGAGGACATCTTCTCGATGTTCAACGACATCTTCGGGGGCATGGGAGGCGCGACCCAGGGTGGTCGAGGACGATCGCGCGGCGGCGTGAGTCGAGGATACGACCTGGAGACCGAGGTCGAGATGACCCTCGAGGAAGTGCTGGAAGGCGCGACCAGGGAAGTCGACTTCAAACGACTGGACGTCTGCGAGACCTGTACCGGAACCGGCGGAAAACCCGGAGTGGATCCCAGCCGCTGCCCGACCTGCGAAGGCAACGGCCAGGTTCAACAGGCCGGCTTCGGCGGCATGTTCCGAATGGTCACCGTCTGCCCCAACTGTCATGGTCGAGGCAAGATCGTGATCGAGAAGTGCACGGACTGCCGAGGGGCGGGACGCGTCTCCCTCTCACGAACGCTTGAAGTGCAGATACCGAAGGGCATCAAGGATGGCCAGGTCATCCGTGTCCAGGGCGAAGGTGAACCACCCGCTCCGGAAAAGAGTCCCGATGGCACTGGGATCAAGGGCGATCTTCACGTCGTGGTTCGAGTGCATGAACACGATCGGTTCGAACGTGACGGCGACGAGATCATCTGGGTCCAGCCGGTCGCATTCGCACAGGCGGCACTCGGGTGCACGATTCCAATTCGAACGCTTGAAGAAGAGGTCCCTCTGGTGCTTCCCGCAGGCACACAGCACGGAGCCGTGTTGCGAGTGGGCGAAGCGGGACTTCCGAACCTGAGAACCGGACGACGTGGAGAGCTCGTGGTGATCATCCAATTGGTGGTTCCCACCAGACTCGATGAACAACAGAGACGTCTTCTGGAGGAGTACGCGGAACTCGAAGAGATTCCCGTGACCGAGACCGGCCAGGGATTCTGGAGCAAACTGAAGGACAAGGTGACCGGGGGCTGACCCCGTGGATGGAACACGCAGATGACACTCGAAGACACCAACGAAGAAGAGATCGAAGTCAACGACCAGGACGTTCTTGAAGAGGACACCCCACTCTCGGAGATCGACCAGCTGCGCGAAGACCTCGAGCAGGCCGTCGCTGCACGCCAACGAGCGCTTGCGGATTTCGCCAACTTCCAACGACGCGCGGCTGAGAATGAAACCAAGTCACGTGAACGCGGAATCGCGGAAGTCGTTCGCAATCTGGTGCCCGTCCTCGACCAGTTCGAGATGGCGCTCGATCAGGAAGGCGCTTCGACCGATTCGATCCTGGAAGGTGTCTCGCTGGTTCGTGAGGAACTCATGCGCGCACTGGGCAAGAACGGAGTGGAGGCGATCACACCACAACTGGGAGAGGAATTCGATCCCAATCGACACGAGGCCATGCTTCAACATCCCGCCGAAGGCGTGGAAGCGGGACATGTCAGCCTGATCGTGAAATCAGGATGGACGATGGGCCCGTTGGTGTTGAGACCAGCTCAGGTGGCCATCGCACCCAGCGGCGGCGGAGACTGAGGCATGCCGACGTACGACTATCGATGTGATGGATGCGGGCATGAATTCGAACTCTTCCAACAGATGAGTGCCTCGGTGAAGAAAAAATGTCCCGAGTGCGGAAAGCTGAAGTTGAAGCGACTGATCGGAACCGGTGCAGGCATCATCTTCAAAGGGGGCGGTTTCTACGAAACCGACTATCGAAGTGATTCCTACAAGAAAGACGCCGCTGCGGACGGAAAATCCGGAAAGACCTCGGACGGCGGTACCGAAAAGAAGAACTCGGACTCCGGAAGCTCGGCGAAGAGCGAGTCCAAGTCACCCGTGAAAAAAGACTCTTCCGACACGAAGAGCAAGCCCGCCAAATCGAAAGACTGACTCTTCACGACACTCAAGCGATCGAAAAGGGTCCGCGCGCGGTAGGATGACCGCATGCCACTCCGATATACCAAACGAATTCTCGACCACCTGGCCAACGAGAAGTACGCACCCTCTCCGCTGGGCGAACTGATGCGCCAGCTGCGCATTCCTGAAGACAATGACGACACGTTCCGATCCTCGGTGGGTGCGCTTCTGGAAAATGAACAGGTCGTGCTCGGTCGCCACGACGTGGTGCAGCTGCCACCGATGCCGGACGAATTCGAAGGTATTCTGAAGATCACGTCACGTGGCTTCGGCTTCGTGAAACCGGACACCCCGTATCGCGGAGGCGATCTCTTCATTCCGGAATCAGGCATGCGCGATGCGATCAGCGGCGACAAGGTCCGCGTACGCATGAGTCGGATGAAGGAAAGCGGCCGCGGCGGACGAGGTGGACGCACTCGAGGCCAGGTCGAAGAGGTCCTGCAAAGAAACAAGACGCGCTTCGCCGGCACCATGGCCAAACAAAGAGGGTTCTGGTTCGTGATTCCAGACGGCAGGGTGCTGCGAGAACCGATCCTCGCCCGCGACGCCTCCGCGAAGAACGTCAAGGAAGGTGACAAGGTCGTGATCGACCTCGTCCGTTTCCCCTCCGACAACGACGTCGCCGAAGGTGTCATCGTCCAGGTGCTCGGCACTGCAGGCGAACCGGACGTCGAAACCGCGGCGGTTCTCGCCAATTACGGGCTCGAACCAGAATTCAAGGAGGAAGTGGTCGAAGAGGCGAGACGCGTGGCTGCGGTCTTCGACCAGGAATCGACCGAGGCATGCCCGGATGATCGACTCGACCTCCGTGACCTGCTGACCTTCACGATCGACCCACCGGACGCACGGGACTTCGATGACGCCATCTCACTGACCCATGATCCGGTTCGAGACGAATACGAACTCGGCGTTCACATCGCCGACGTGGCGCACTTCGTGAAACGTGACGGTGAACTCGACAAGGAGGCCTACACCCGAGGAAACTCCGCGTACCTCCCCCGACTCGTCATCCCGATGCTTCCGGAGCTGCTGTCGAACGGTGTCTGTTCGCTGCAGGAAGACGTTCCACGTTTCGTGAAGAGCGTCTTCATCACCTACGACGCCTCGGGACGAGTGATGGGACATCGCTACCACCGCTCACTCATCCGCTCGAACAAGCGACTCACCTACCTCGAAGCCCAGGGTCTCATCGACGGAGATCTCGACAAGGCGACCAGCAACACCCGGGCGACTCCGAACTATTCCGACGAACTTCAGAATGCCCTGCGTGACTGCGAGAAACTGGCGAAGCTCATCCGTCAGCGAAGACGCGTCGACGGAATGCTGACGCTTTCGCTTCCGGAGTCCGAGATCGTCTTCGATGAGGACGGAAAGGTCGTCGATGCGGTTCCGGAGGACGATGCCTTCACCCACACCGTGATCGAGATGTTCATGGTGGCCGCCAACGAAGCGGTCGCGGATCTCTTCGCCACGCTTCAGATCCCGTTGCTGAGAAGAATCCATCCCGAACCCGACTACAACGACCTCGAGGATCTTCGCAACTTCGCCCGACTCGTGCGATTCAAGATCAAGGAGAATCCCGACCGCAAGGACCTTCAGGAACTCGCCAAGGTCGCGATGGGCACTCCGTTCGAACGAGCGATCCACTTCGCGATTCTCAAGACACTCACTCGCGCGAACTACAGCCCCGCTCTCATCGGGCACTTCGCGCTTGCTTCCAAGCACTATGCGCACTTCACCAGCCCGATCAGACGCTATCCGGACCTGACCGTGCACCGCGCGATCGACGCCTACCTCGACACGACCGACAATGGAACCAACACTCGAGGCGGCAAGGGCCGGAAGAAGATCGCCAACGGAATGCAGTTCGACGATCGGTGCTTCAGTGAGAATCATCTCTCGGAGGTCGGCGACCACTGTTCCTCCACCGAGAAGAATGCGGACGCCGCCGAACGAAGTCTGCGACAGTTTCTCATCCTCCAATTCCTCGAAGATCAGGATCCAGGGGAGACTTTCCCCGGCACCGTCACCGGGACCACCAGCAAAGGCGGTATCTTCGCCACGCTCGACAAGTACCTCGTCGACGGCATGGTGAAACCACAAAGCATGCCGGGAGGCGGTTCCTTCGGCGGTGACTGGCGACAGGACCGCATGACCGGACGTCTCTTCGCACCCAGAGGCGGTTCCTCCATCGGGGTCGGCGACCGGGTCGTGGTGCAGATCGTGCAGATCGATCTCCCATCACGTGAAATGGATCTCGAGGTGGTGTCCTACGAATCGATCGCCCCACCCGAACCGAAGGAACAGAAGGAAGGCTGGCGCAGCGCCGCCGACAGCCGAAAGGATCGCGGCGGCAAGCCCAAGAAGGGCAAACGCAAGGGCTACAAGATGGGGCGTCGCGGGCGACGCGGACTCTGACGAACACGGATGAGAAACGAAAGCGACGATCAGAGACGCAGGCAAGGCGAATGACACCTTCCACAGATCTTCAGACATGAGGTCCTGAACTCCTTGAGAATCAGGACACCGACTTTTTCGCCTCACTTCCAGGACAGCATCGAATGACGCCTACCCTCCGTGCAAGGGAGGGCTCATGTCCAAGAAAAAACACCTCACGATCGTCCTGCTCATTCCGTTTCTCGAGGGGATGAATGCATTCGCGGAGACACTTTGTGATGCGGAGGCATACGGACTTCGCCACGCATGGTGCATGCCGGCCGAACAGGATCGAGATGATGAAAGACGCTTCGGATCATCAGGGGTGCTGGTGCACGACGGCCTCATCGCGATTGCGACCGATCACGGTCCGGATGGATCATTGAACTCCGGCAAGGTCCGTCTGTATGACCGGGAAGATCCGGAAGCGGTTCCTCCGTCGATCCTGATGGCACCGAAACGATCCTGGCCGGATGGATTCGGCTTCGCACTCAGAGGCTTTGAACACCACATTCTGATCGGTGCACCAGATGACTCTGACACCAACTGGGGCGCCGGACGTGCCTGGTTGTATCTCGAGACCGAAGACGGATGGGTGGTCGAACGTTCGTTCGAGGACCCTTCATCGGAAACCGATGCCGCCTTCGGACATGCGATCGCGATTCAGAAGGACACCATCGCGATCGGCGCACCACGATCGGACAAGGCCGGTCGAGATGCGGGGTGCGTCTTCATCTTCGAACGTGTTGAGCAAGAATGGACATTGAAAGCACGACTGGTCGCCCCGGACGCCGAAAACGCCGACTTCTTCGGAAGCAGCCTGGCACTCAAGGGAAATCATCTGGCGATCGGCGCGTGGGGTGACGACGATCATGGCGAGAAGACCGGGGCGGTGTGGTGCTATGAAAAACGAGGCGATCGTTGGAGCATGCGGCAGAAACTCGTTCCTGACCGGCTTCAATCCCGCGATCTCTTCGGGAGCGCGTTGCTTTTTCACGAACATGAACTGCTGATCTCCGCACCAGGAACGCGTGAAGATCAAGGCGTGGTCTACGTCTTCACCGGCCGGACTGGACGGTGGGAACTGGTCGATCGGATCAGTGATCCGTCAGGGGATGCCGGCGATCGATTCGGCAGTTCACTTTCCGCATCCGAGGGCCTGCTGGTGATCGGATCTCCGGAGCATCGAGCGAAAATGCGTTCGGATGGGATGATCACCCTCCATCGAAGAAGTCACTGGGGTTGGTCGTTGATCGATCGTCATCGTGTCACGTCACAACACGGTGAACAGTCGATGCGTTTCGGATTCAACGTCTCGGTCGACCAGGGTGTCATCGTCGTGGGCCGAGCGGATCAGGAAGATGAGCCTTCAGCGTCGATCGGCGCGTGGCTGTTTGATGAAGGAGTGGACATCACGGAAGAGGCGTCCGAAGGTGTCGCCATCAATTCCCGGTGAAGTGCTTGCGCAGGTCGCGCATGAAGACCACGATCTGGCCCTGCTCTCGCGGGCTGGCACTGGTCTCGACCTCGCTCGACCAGAAGTCCATGAAACGGACCGCGCCGACGGTGGTGAGATCCGGGATGCGGGAGTCGTCCATCTCACGGGTGGTGTCGCGCTCGGCATTGGCTCGCATGTCTTCGAGGCGTTCCTCATCCGTGCCGGAAGGTTCTTCACCGGTGACCGCGCGTTCTCCGAGTGCGGTCCACTTCAGAACCCACTCGTCGAGATAGGCTCCGCGTTCGGCGAAGGGAATGTTCACGTATTCCGCCGCACCGTCGACCATGATGTCCTTGGCGAGCACCCGGATGTTCTGAGTCGCGGTCTCACGGACCGGACCGGTGATGCCGGCGAGGAACGCNGCCATGGTGGCCGAGTCNGACTGTTCCATGCCACGAAAGCGNTCGGAGAACTCNAGGAGGAACNGGATNCGCTCCTCCATNGGNAGCTGGCTGAAGTCGTCCATGGCGAGGTAGCCGAGCACATCCTGNACCGGTGANTCGAAGATGCTCGGCGGTGGCTGCCAACGCACGAAGAACGNCCACCAGACCAGCAGAGTNACGAGCAGCGCGACCAGCAGGCCGGAGACGCCGATGGTCAACTCGCGGCGGCGTTCGCCGAGCTTCCANTGAAGATCCTGNATGATGTCGTTGAGCTGACTCATGGTGTTGACGACATGATATTGGGTTNGAGGAAACTGAGCGAATCCGTCATNCCGGGTTCTTCATCAGGACTCATCATCGTCATCCTCGGCGCCTTCGAGAATCTCGGCGGTATCGGTGCTCATGCCCACGGATCCATCGAAGAAGAGTGCNTTCCNNGGAATGCGNGTNCCGGGNTGTCGATCGACACTGTCCTGCAGCATNGGCATGCGACGGCCGTCCTGNCGGTAGAAGGCCGTGACGATTCGACATTCCATCTCGGTGCGACGACGNTCGAGCTGTTCTTCNGTGACCNTCGGNTCNAGGTAGTAGGGAATGAGNGCCTGNTGGACCTGGATCTGGACGTTGGGTGANTATCGAAGAAGNCCCGGCATGTAGAAGTAGCTTGTTCCGGTCGAGAGCGACCCCTGGTCGTCGTCGTCGGAAGGNCAGCACCAGCACTTGTTGTCCTTGTCGATGAANCCTCGCANNGCCTGCGGCAGACCACCGACCGGTCCGTTGTCGGTNGCNGCGGGAATGAAATCGACCATGGGNGGGAGNCCACCGGTCTGNTTCATGTAGGTCTGGAGGATGGTNCCCANCTGCTTGAGGTTGCTCANNCACTGCACGTTCTGTGCCTGACGCTGNAAGGTCCTNAGTGCGGGGAANGTCAGCCCGAGCAACAANCCGATGATNCCGATGGTGATGATCATCTCGACGAGGGTGAATCCACGTCGGGNCGGTCGGTCGGGGTTGCTGGGTTCGACGTCAGACATCTGAAAAGACTCCATATGGTTGGACGTNCCAACTATAGCACCCGGATTCCGGACTCATATCGAGGTTTTCAGNCCTCTGCGAAGATCGCGTCNATGAACGCTTCAGGATCNAAGGGTTCGACGTCTTCNGGACGNTCTCCNAGCCCGACGAGTTTGACGGGNACCTCGAGTTCGTCACGAATCGCGACGACGATTCCCCCNCGNGCGGTGCCGTCCAGCTTGCTGAGAAAGACACCGGTNACATCGACCGCGTCACCGAATGANCGNGCCTGAACCAGACCGTTCTGTCCACTGGTGGCGTCGAGNACGAGNAGAACCTCGTGAGGTGCTCCGGGGATCTTGCGTCTGATGACGTCACGGATCTTGACCAGCTGACGCATCAGGTCGGTCTGGTTGTGAAGNCGNCCTGCNGTGTCNACCAGCAACACGTCGACATCACGTGCGACCGCCGCTTCCGCNGCATCGAATGCNACNGAAGCNGGNTCCGCNCCCTGGTCACCNTTGACGATCTCGACGCCGAGNCGCTCCGACCAGATGGACAGTTGCGCGACCGCGCCGGCGCGAAANGTGTCTGCCGCGGCGAGAAGGACCGAACGCCCNTCCTTGCGAAGACTGTGNGCGATCTTCGCGACACTCGTGGTCTTNCCGACTCCNTTGACACCGACGACGAGAATGACCGTGGGNCATCCCTCGGCGACGGCGATCGANCGGTCGACATCACCCCAGCGGGANTTCAACGTGTCCTTCAGNTGGACCAGCACTTCATCACCGGTGCTGATGCGACCGNCACGCCAGTCTTCACGCAGTGCGTCGACGATTTCAGNGGTGGCCTGAAAACCGACATCCGCCGCGAGGAGACTGNTCTCGATCTGATCGAGAAGANCNTCATCGATCTTCCGACCGGTNAGCAGGGANCGAAGNCCNCCNCCCAGTGAGGANGCNGTCTTGGTCAGNCCNGAGCGGATCCGGGAGANCGTTGATTTGAAGATGCCCATCGGTTCAGNACTCCCGCACCNANGNTCGNNCGANCATGNCATNCNGGCGACTCATGAGTCNNCCCCATCGACGNCGGACTCTTGTTCNGNNTCNTCCGCCTTCCAGATGCGGTCCAGAACNGCATTCACGAAACCGGGNGACTTCTCNCCGCCNTANTCNTTCGCAAGTTCCACNGCATCNTTGATGGCCACCTTGGGTGGCACATCGGCGANGGCGATCTCATGCAGTNCCAGTCTNAGAATGTTGCGGTCGATCATGGGNTGNCGATGCGTGGGCCATTCCGGNGNGCAGGGTTCGACCANCGCATCGCANCGAAGNCGATCGGCCCAGGCNCCTTTGGCGAGTTCGACTCCGAGATTNCGNGCCTCATCGGAACTTCCACCNTCGACAAGNGTGTTTCGGATGCGNTGTTCCTCNGCGAACGGAAGTTGNTCCGCGAGGTCGATNGCGTCCATCTGATAGAGCACCTGAAGGGCACATCGNCTTGCANTACGAGTCACGTCGGTCAAGCTTCTTCCTCCTCGTACTCGAGTTCCTCTTCGGGAGCCTCTTCGCCGTCCTCGTACTCCTCGACGACTTCGTACTCGTATTCCTCTTCGTCCTCGCCTTCGTCCTCGTCCTCTTCCAGATGACGACGGGCGGCGTCTGGAAGGTCCTCCTCGATCGACTGCAGTCCGAGGGCGGTGGCGATCACGGCATTCATGGTCTCCTCGCCCTTGTTTCCCTTCTCACCACCGGCTCGATCCATGCCCTGCTCCTTGGAGAAGAGCGTGAGCAGACCGAACCCGACGGGGATCTCGTGTTCGAAGGAAATGTGCGCCAGCATCTGGGAGGTCGAATTGCAGATGTACTGATCATGCATGGTGTCACCCTTGATCACGCAACCGAGAACGACCACGCCGTCCAGATCCTTTCGAGCGAGCGCGTCGGCCAGCACCACGAGTTCGAAAGCGCCCGGGGCGGCGACTTCGTAGAGATCATCCTCGGTGCCGCCTGCTTCGACGAATGCGGTGATCGCCCCCTCACGCATGCGCGCGGTGATCTCCTCGTGATAGGCGCTGGTGACCATGCCTATTCTGAGTCCGGTGGCATCGATGTTCATACGCGGAATGTCTCTCATGGTGAAATCTCCTCGGTGGCGCGGCATCCTAAAGGATGCGCAGCACTTGGGGGCGATTGAAAGGTCTTTCAGTCGTTACTCTACCCATCATGAGACGATCGCTCACGGCCAGGCTCTTCGGCACGGTTCAGCTCACTCGACTGGCCATGGCCGTCGGTGCGGTGGGAGATGTCTGGTTCACGGTGCTTTTCACCCGGGAAAGTGGAATCTACCCCTATTTGAACGTGACCAAGATGCCCCTCTGGGTGGCTCTGGGGCTGAGTGCGATCATCGCCACCGGTCTCTTCACGTTCGGCGCCTCCCTGAACGACCTTCTGGATGCCCGGCACGACAGCACCTTTTCTCCCGACAAGCCGATTCCCTCGGGTCGGATTCGTCCCGGGACCGCTGGAATCCTCATCACTTCCGCCCTTCTGGCCGCGCTCATCGCGGCTCTTCCATTTGGAACATGGGCCCTGGCATTCGCCTTGATGGTCGCTCTGGGGATTCTTTTCTACAACGTGGCGGGAAAACACGTCCCGGCAGTCGGAGTGGTGGCGATCGGACTGGTGAGTGCAATGCACATGCTCATCCCCAATTACGAACTGACCTTCACCTTTCCAGTCTGGCTCACGATGACCCATGCGATGGTGATCAGCCTCTCGGTTCATCTGATCGGTCGCAAGCGACCGACTCTGAGCCGCCGCTCCTTCACCATCATCGGAGTGGCCTACCTCACCTGGTCGGTGATCATTCTGATGACCGGTTGGTATCAGGGCCATGAGATCGGATGGTGGCCACTCAGCAGTTGGAGCGGGATCATGTGGCCGATTCTGGCAGTCGCCTCCTTCATCTGGATTTCAAGGATCAAGATCGCTCGAGGAGAACCCCGTCAAGCC
>NYVB01000098.1 GCA_002684315.1 Planctomycetaceae bacterium
GATCGCGGATCGGTTCCTCAATGCGGAAATCGCCCTCGGGGCGCTCCTGCTCATCGGCGGCGTCTTCAACATCGGCCTGGCATACGTCACCGAGTTCGCGCCGTTCATGTTGCTCTCGATCGCGTATTCGATCTGCTACATGCCGACGATCGCCCTGACCAATTCGATCTGTTTCGCGAACCTGACCGATCCGGACACCGCGTTCCCGCGGGTGCGGGTCTGGGGGACGGTCGGTTGGATCGTCGCGAGCACCCTCTTCGGTCTCCTCTACCTCAACACCAACGTCTCCCTCACCTGGATGCCGTGGTTCTTCAAGGGCGACCCGAAGCCCGAAGCGACGTCACTCATCGCCAACGCCCTGATCTTCTCGGGCGTCATCTCGATGTTGTACGGCCTGTATGCGATGATCCTGCTTCCCCGCACCCGACCTTCGAAGAACTCGACCCATCCGCTGGCGTTCCTCGAAGCGTTCGGCCTGCTGCGTTTTCGCGGCGTGCTGATCCTCACCATCGCGTCGCTGGCGATCTCGATGATCCACAACGTCTACTTCGTCCGCACCGGTCCCTGGCTCGAGACGATCGGGTTTCCCAAGGGTGACATCGGTGCGGTGATGAGCGTCGGGCAGATCGTGGAGATCTTCGTCCTCGGCGTGCTCGGCTGGTTCCTCAAGCGGCTCGGTTTCCGCCTGGTGATCACCATCGGTGCGATCGCGTACTTCCTTCGATTCGCCGACTTCGCCTGGGCCACCAGCGGCCCCAAGGAACTCGCCTTCATCGGAATCGCGCTGCATGGCTTCTGCTTCGCCTTCTTCTTCGCGGCAGCCTTCATCTTCATCGATCGTGCCGCACCCAAGGAAGCCAGGCACTCCGCCCAGACCGCCTTCGGCATCGCGATTCTCGGAGTGGGTCCGATCCTCTCCGGTTTCTTCAACGGATGGTTGGATCAGGTGGGTTCGGCCACCAGTCTCGAAGCGCGACCAGAAGAACTTCAAGAGCTTGGTGGGCTGGCGGTGAGCTGGCGGTCGGCCCTTGAAGGCATGGGCGTACCGTTCTTCGAGGATGGCATGAGCTACCCGGCGATCTGGTGGACGCTTGCCATCGTCGGAGCGCTTGCGGCGGTCATCGTCGTGGTGGCCTTCACCGACGATTCCGACAAGTCCTCCGCATTCGGGCAGGACGCCGACTGAGCAGGTCCCGGTCGTTCTGGAACATGACATGACGGCGCCGCATTCGAATGAATGCGGCGCCGTCTTCATGTTGGGATGTCGATGGTGGGGGTCAGCTCGCCGCGGAGCTGACTTCCTCTTCCTTGCCGGCGTCGGGGTGGAGTGAAAGCACTGCGACGCCGCCGGGCACCAGCAGATCGCCGATGGGCGTGCCCGCTTCGATCGGGGTGTCGTCCATGCGGGTGATCACCGGCATGGGGTGTTGCTTCAGGTGGTTCTTGAGCGCGAGTTCAAGTGTCTTGCGTTCGTCCTCTTCAAGCTTCGCCCAGCCCATGCGACCTCTGCATTTGGGAAATCCGCTGCAGCCGAGCCAGGGGCCACGCGCGCCTTCGCGGAGGTACATCGGGCGCTCCTCGCACTTGGGGCAGGTCAGTTCGGTCTCGTAGGGCGGGGGAGAGGGAAGCTTCAGGCCGCCCTTCTTGTCGATGTTCAGAACGAACTGGGTGTCGGGGTAGTTCGGGCTGGCGATGAACGGTCCGAACCGACCGGTTCGCTTGATCATCTGGGCCTGATCCTCGGGGCACTTGATGTCCACCTGCTCGGGAAGCAGTGGTTGTCCCTCGCGATCGACCGGCGCGGCGTAGTCGCACTCGGGGTAGGTGCTGCAGGACAGGAAGCGTCCGTTCTTTCCGAACCGGTAACTCGTCGTCGCGCCGCATTCCGGGCATGCGTAGGGAGCAGGACGCGTGACCGCACGGGCGTGCATCAGGTTCTCATGGGCATGTGCCAATGAGCTCGAGAATCGTCCGTAGAAATCGCCGAGCATCTCACGCCAGTCCCGGTGATCGCTTTCGATCAGGTCGAGTCGCTCCTCGAGATCCTTGGTGTACGAGACCTGCATCAGGACAGGAAACGCCTCGACGAGCATGTCGGTGACGACTTCGCCCATCGCGGTCGCATGGAAGCGGCGATCAACCTGTTCCACGTAGCCACGGTCCTGGACGACTCGGATGATCGAGGCGTAGGTCGAAGGTCGGCCGATGCCTTCCTCTTCAAGTTTCTTGACCAGCGAGCCTTCGTTGTATCTGGGCGGAGGGCTGGAGAATTTCTGCTTGGGTGTGATCGAGAACGGTGCCGTCTCCTGGCCATCCTTGAACGAGGGCAGGGTCTGTTCGTCACTTGCCGTGGGGACGCCGGCGACTCTCATGAAACCGTCGAAGACCAGTACGCGACCGTTGGTCTTGAGAATCGCACCGGTGGGTTCGTCACTTCGCTCGAAGAGCACGGTGGTGGCATCGAACTTCGCAGGCGTCATCTGACATGACACATACCGTTCCCAGATCAGCTTGTAGAGCTTGTACTGGTCTTCCTTGAGCGCGCTTCGAACCGAGTCCGGCGTTCGATGGGCCTCNGTCGGNCGGATCGCTTCNTGNGCTTCCTGCGCGGCCTTGTTCGATGAACCGAAGAAGTTCGGCTTCTCGGGAAGATAATCCGTTCCGAACGTCTTCTCGATGTAGGTTCGAGCGTTGTTGATCGCTTCACCGGACAAGGTGGTGGAATCGGTACGCATGTAGGTGATCAGGCCGACCTGNCCCTCGCCCTTGATTTCGATGCCTTCGTACAGGCCTTGTGCGAGCCGCATGGTTCTGTCGGTGGCGAAGCCCAGCCGGTTCGCGGCGTTCTGCTGAAGCGTCGANGTGATGAAGGGTGCGTAGGCTCTCGAGGTCGTNCGCTTGGTTTCCGTGGATTTCACGGCGTATCGAGTCTTGGGATCGAGCTCGCCCTGCAACGTACGTTGGAATCGAGCGGGGCCCTTGCCTCGTTTCTGTTCGGTGGTGTCGACCGAGATCTTCTTCATTCCGACCGCCTCGGCGACTTCGGTGATCTCCGCACTCAGGTCCACGGGGGACTCGGCAGAACAGCCGAGGTTGAACCGAGTGCCACCCAGTTCGACCAGTTCGGTCTTCAATCCACCGTGTTCCGCAAGCCAGGCGTTCTGGACCTTGATGGTCGGCCCCTTGCCCTTGGCATCGGTCGTGGTGACGAAGTCGCCCCATGAACCGGTGAGCGTGCCGGCCTTCCCGGGGTCNAGGGCGAGCAGCGCCTCGACAGACCATGATTCATCGGGAACGAAGATGTCGATCTCCCGCTCCCGCTCCACCACGATTCGAACCGCGACTGATTGGACACGACCCGCTGACAGTCCGCGGGCGACTTTCTTCCAGAGCAGGGGCGACGCCTGGTAGCCGACGATGCGGTCCAGAATTCGGCGTGCCTGCTGGGCGTTGACCTTGTACTCATCGATCACATGGGGTGTCTCGAAGGCGCGNTGGATCTCCTTGCGAGTGATCGCATTGAAGATGACGCGTTTCGCTTTGGCTGGTTCGACGCCGACGATGTGCGCGAGATGCCATGCGATGGCTTCCCCTTCGCGGTCGAGGTCGGTCGCGAACCAGATGGTGTCCGCTTGCTTGGCGAGTTTCTTCAGTTCCGTGACGGTCTTCTTCTTGTCAGTGAGAATCTCGTAGCTGGGTTCGAAGTTGTTCTCGAGGTCGACACCCGGCACCGGCATCTTGACGCCTTTGGGAGCGCGGGGCGGAAGGTCTCGCACATGACCCACGGATGCTCTCACGACATATTCGGGCCCGAGGTATTTGTTGATGGTCTTGGCTTTGGCCGGGCTTTCGACGATCACAAGCTGCTTGCCGGTCGCATTTTCGCTGCGGGTACGGGTCCCAGCGGCCTTCTTGCGGGCGGACTTCTTCTTGATCGTCTTGGTCGATGACTTCTTGGACGTGGTTGGCGTCTTTTTGGAAGTGGTCGACTTCTTCTTGGTTGTCGTTTTTTTCTTTTTCGCCATGTCCCTGCCAGGTGCTCTGATTCGTCGTACTTCTATAGACCGCCTCTACATGCCCTTTCGGTCATTCATGGCGGGGACTATGAGAACCTTGTGGGGGGGCCGTCAAGTCGATTCCGGGCGTCTTCGCTCAATGAACGAGAATCGTCATTACATAAGTATATCAATAGCAGTAACTTATGGAATTATAAAAAGAACTGGATCAATTCTCCAAATGATCCATCACGATCCTCGCCGCCTGGTCTGGCATCTCGGGAATCCCGTAATCGAGTCTGATCACCCCCTTGATGGCATGAAACCGTCGAATCCAGGTTCTCTGCTGCTTGCCATAGCGCCTGGTTCGTATTTTCATGGACTCAAGCGCTTCAGCCTCGGAAAGTCCTCCCAGAAGGACCTCCTGAAACTCCCGATAGCCCACTGCTTCGCGGGCCTGCCTCCCAAGCGGGTGTCGTTCAAGCAGGCTCTTCACCTCGTCNTTCAGTCCGAGTTCTCCCATCAGCTTGACGCGGGCATTGATTCGTCGATTCAGCGCTTCGGTCGGCCAATCAAGGCAGACCAAACGGGCCGGTCGGCGAGGTGTGATGACGGCGTTGGACCATTGGGTCTGGTGTTCTGAAAGTCTGCGTCCGGTGACCTGATGAACCTCCAGAGCTCGGATGGTGCGTCTGCGGTCGTTTCTGTGAATTCTTTCTGCGGAGACGGGATCATCTCGTTCGAGTCGTTCACGCAGATCATCGGTGGAAAGCGCTTCAAGCTCGTTGCGAAGTTCGACTGGCGCGGGTGGTTCTCGAAAGACGCCTTCCAGGAGCGCGCGGACATAGAGATTCGTTCCGCCCACGATGATCGGTGTGGCGCCCCGCGACTGCGTGGCGGAGATCGCCTCTTCCGCATGCTCAAGCCAGTCATGGACCGTGAAGCCTTCCTGTGATGGGTCGGCGATGTCGAAGAGGTGGTGGGGGACTCGCGCTCGTTCTTCCTCGCTGGGGCTTGCCGTTCCAATATCCATTCCTCGATAGATCTGCATCGAGTCCGCTCCGATGCACTCACCGCCGCCGGGCAGCGCTTCGGCAAGCTCGATGGCGAGTCGGGTCTTACCGGATGCGGTGGGTCCGATCAGTACGAGGATTGGCGGGGCGTCGGGCACGATGTTCTCCAATGACGAGAACCTTCTCGCGTGCGAGCAGGGTATCATCATCATCATTAACACCAACCCCACGAGGAAGATGCCCGAAGTGGGCGACCTTCTCCCGGCAGCAAGGACAATGATGACGTTCAAGACCATTGACGATGTGGATGTGAGAGGAAAACGCGTGCTCATGCGTGTTGATTTCAACGTACCCATGAGCTCCAACGGGCGAATCGATGATGATTTCAGGATCCGGCACGCTTTGCCGTCGATTCGGTCGGTTCTGTCCCGGGGTGGACGACTGGTCCTCTTGTCACATCTTGGTCGACCTTCCGGAAACGGTTCCGAGCCCTCGCTTTCCCTCGCCCCTCTGGCGCGCCACCTCGGCGAGCTCCTCGGTTCGGATGCCCCTCGAGGGGTCGGCTTTCCCTCCACCGACTGTCTTGATGCCGAGTCCGTGCAAGCGGTCTCGGAACTTGTCGATGGTGATGTCATGCTGCTTGAGAACCTTCGTTTCAATCAGGGCGAGA
The DNA here is from genome assembly GCA_002684315.1 of Planctomycetaceae bacterium. The sequence continues at coordinate 5,679 of NYVB01000098.1, forward strand.
CCTCGGATTCGACCGAATTCGCTCAGGCACTCGCGCAACTGGGTGACGTCTACTGCAACGATGCCTTCGGATGCTGTCATCGAGCTCATGCATCGGTGCACGCGCTTCCCAGGGCGATGTCGGATCGGCCTCGTGTGATCGGGCTGCTGGTCGCCGACGAGATGCGGTATCTCGGACAGGCTCTCGAGACTCCGAAAAGACCGTTCGTCGCGATCCTCGGAGGTTCGAAGGTCTCCGACAAGATCGGTGCCCTGAAGAATCTCATCGGCAACGTGGACACGCTCCTGGTTGGTGGCGCGATGGCCTACACCCTCATGAAGGTGATGGGTCAGAACGTGGGTTCGAGTCTGGTCGAAGACGACAAGCTCGACCTCGCCAGGGAGATCATTCAGATGGTGGATGCGAGTGCGACCGACCTGGTCCTTCCCGTCGATCACATCTGCGGCCGGGAGCTCTCCCATGGGAGTCCCGTTCGTGTCTCGGATCAGGACATTCCTGATGGCTGGATGGGGCTCGANATCGGTCCGGACACCACGGCGCGCTTCACCAGCGTGGTCCGGAAAGCCCAAACCGTCGTCTGGAACGGCCCGCTTGGTGCCTTCGAAACCGTGCCGTTCGACGTCGGAACACGGCAGGTGGCGGTTTCCATGGCCTCATGTGCTGAAAATGGTGGATTGAGCATCGTTGGTGGGGGTGACACGGCTGCCGCCGTGCTGCTCGCCGGCGTCAGCCAACGCATGAGCCACGTCTCGACCGGGGGCGGAGCGAGCCTTCGTCTCCTTGAAGGCGAGAAGCTGGTGGGACTTTCTTGCCTTGAAGAAANGTGATTCGAACATTTCGAATGCTATGATCACAGAGACCATCCGGGTTCTTGCCGTGTTGAAAGACGAAAGGGATACCTCACCATGACACTTGTTTCACGATCCTCACTGCTTCTGCTGGCTCTCATCCTCTCCTGCGCGTTCGGCGCCTCCGCCGAGGCGCAGTCCAAGAAAGATGCGACGTTGGAAGTGGGCAGCTTCCCCCCCAACATCACGAGCTGGGGCACGATCGTTTCCGGAAAGAACCCCGGCAAGAAGTTCGGAAACGGCAAGACCTACGTCGTCGAATTCTGGGCCACCTGGTGCGGTCCNTGCCGTCAGTCNATTCCGCATCTCAACCAGCTNTANCAGACCCTCAAGACGCGCNNCGTCGAAATGATCGGCATCAGCGATGAATCCGAGAANATCGTCAAGGACTACCTTCGCAAGAAGGGGCCCGGCATGAGCTACACGGTCGTGGCGGATCCCTCCGGCACGATGAATGAGCTCTGGATGAAGCCCGCCAAAGCGAAGGGAATTCCCACCGCATTCATCGTCGGTCCCACCGGACGAATCGCCTACATCGGTCATCCCATGGATCCAAGTTTCGAACGAGTGCTTTTCCTGTGCTCGGAAGGACGCTACGACCCGACGCTGATGTCCAAGGCACAACCGCTTCTCGATGCCGCCGACCGATCGATCAAGGCTCGCGACTGGCGTCAGGCGCATCGTCAGCTCGATGAAGTCATCAAGCTCGACACCTGGGTCTTCTCCGACAAGGTCGAAAAGAAATATCGTCTGATGATCGAATCCGAAGGTCGCAATGACGAAGCCTTCGCCTACCTCGACACTCAGGTCGACGTCTACGCGTCCAAGCCCGACGTCCTCGATGACTTCGTGCGAATGATGGTGCTTGACCCCGATCTTCCCAAGGTGCCGCAGGCACTTCTGGAAAAGACCATCGCCGCCTACGCTCAGCGTGCCGGTGAGGAGTCTCCCGATTATCTCGAAACCATGGCCATGGTCGCGCATCGCAACGGCAACATCAATCGNGCGGTCGATCTTCAGTTCCAGGCCTGGATGAATTCAGGCATCGACTATCGTCCGGCGAAGAAGGCCGTCCTGGACGCGTACAAGGCCGAGCAGGCCAAGGGCAAGGGCTCNGGACGAGGCAAGGGCGGACGTCGCTGATTCAGCGCTTTCGTTCCCGTCCGGTGAACACGTTATTCTCACGGGGGAAGCACCAGAGTGCTTCCCCCGTTTTTTCATNTCCGCGTCGGCCTCGTCCGGCGCCCTGCAGGAAGCACCCCACATGACACCGACTCCGGGTTCAGCACTCTTTCGATCACCGCCACCGCACACCCTGGTGGCACCTTCGATTCTGTCCGCCGACTTCGGTCGACTTGCCGACGACTGCATCGCAGTCGTCGAGAGTGGGGCGGATCTTCTGCACGTCGATGTGATGGATGGCCACTTCGTGCCGAACCTTTCGCTCGGTCCCGCAGTCTGTGCCGCGATTCGTCGCCACCTTCCAGACGTCGTGATCGATGTCCATCTGATGGTGTCCCGTCCGTCCAAATTCCTCGAGCCCTTCGCGCAGGCGGGGGCCGATCACCTGACGGTCCATTGCGAGGTCGATGACTCGGCGGCGTCACTCGCCGAGTCGATTCGCGCGTTGGGATGCTCTCCCGGTCTGGCGATGAACCCCGACACTCCGGTCGACGCGGTTCTGTCCGACATCGAAGCCTTCGATCTGGCGCTCATCATGAGCGTTCATCCCGGGTTCTCGGGTCAGGCCTTCATCCCCGAGGTGTTGTCCAAGGCGGTCGATCTTCGTGCTCGATTCGGTGACGGACTTCGAATCGAAATCGANGGCGGCGTCTCTCCCGTGACCGCGCCAGCCTGNCGCGAGGCNGGNTGNGACATTCTNGTNTCGGGTTCCAGCGTGTTCGCCTCCGAGGATCGGGCTGCCGACATCACCGCGATCCGAGGGTGCTGATGTGCCGTTTTTCAACGTGAAATTCTCAAACACCGCTCGGAAACGAGTATGCTCGTCGACATCAGCGGTGTGAGTTCGCATGTAAGGCGTGCACAGGAGGTGCTGCTTGGCCGATCAAACGATGCCACGAACCTGGGATGACGTTCAGTCCGAGGCTCAGAACAAGCGAGGAGTCCCCGAAGGGCTCTGGATGAAATGTCCTGCCTGCGCGGAAACGTTGTTCCGCAAGGCCGTCGAGACCAATCTCTGGGTCTGTCCGAAGTGTGATCACCACCTTCGGGTCAGCGGTCCCGCGCGGGCCGAACAGCTGCTCGATCCCGGCACCTTCGAGCCCATGAATGCGGAGATGGCTCCGAGGGACCCGCTCAATTTCCACGACCTCAAGCCCTACACCAAGCGCATCGAAGCCGCTCAGTCACGCAGTCGTCAGAACGACGGCTTGCAGACCGGGACTGGATTCATCAAAGGTCGAAAAGTCGTGATCGCGGCCATGGACTTCAACTTCCTCGGTGGATCCATGGGATCCGTCGTGGGTGAGAAGCTCACACTCGCC
>NYVB01000099.1 GCA_002684315.1 Planctomycetaceae bacterium
ACGCTCGGAGCGGCTCACACGATCTGCAAAAAGTTCGGTCTGTTTGGCGACCCATTGGTCCTGTTGGTTGCGAAGCGGCGATTGGTAGCCCATCCTGTGTCATTCCTTAGAGTGTTCGGGCCTGTATTCTAGACGGATTCACGGTCGCGCATCCCAGATACATCCACGAGAATGATTGGAACGTCCATGCCCCTCAATACTGCCATGCTGAAACGTCTTTGCGAAGTCCCCGGAGTTCCCGGTCGGGAGGAACGTGTCTGTGCCGTCGTGAAAAAGGAGATCAAGGGGCTTTTCGACTCCACGCGTGTGGACGCGATGGGCTCTCTGATCTGCACGAAGAAAGCCACCGGCAAGGCCGGCAAGAAGAAGCCCACCAGGGTGATGATCGCCGCCCACATGGATGAAATCGGCTTCTACGTCCGCCACATCGATGACCGAGGCTATCTCTGGGTCAATCCTGCCGGCGGTTTCGACCCCCGAAACCTCTTCTCAAAAAGAGTTCTGGTCTGCACTGAAAAGAAGGACATCGTCGGAGTGATGAACCCGGGAGGCCGTCCGGTGCACATCGCGACCCCGGAAGATCGGAAGAAGGTTCCCGACACCAATGAATTCTTCATCGACCTGGGCATGTCGGCCAAGGAAGTTGCCAAGAGCGTTCGAATCGGGGATTTCGTGGTCATGCACGAACCGTTCCTCGAACAGCCTGAAGCGGTCGTCTCGAAGGCCCTGGACAACCGAATCGCATGCTACATCGCGATCGAAGCCGTCCGAAAGATCTCCAAGGCAAGGGGCGCGATGGGTTCGCATGACTGCGAAATCGTCGTTGCCTTCACCACTCAGGAGGAAGTCGGCCTTCGAGGTGCCATGGTCGCTGCGAATTCCATTCAGGCGGATGTGGGCATCGGGCTTGATGTGACCCTTTGCTGCGACACACCGGGAATCCCGGATGATCAGCGAGTCACCCGCCGGGGTGATGGCACCGCCGTGTTGGTGCAGGACGGCTCCATGATCTCCGATCACAAACTGGTCGACGATTTCTGCGCCACTGCCAGAAAGCACAAGATCCCCTACCAGCGCGCGATTCTTCCTCGGGGTGGCCAGGATGGCGCTGCCATCCAGCGCTCAGGAAATGGCGCCCGTTGCATCGCGCTGACCTGTGGCACTCGGTACATCCATACCGTGACCGAATCCGCTCAAAAGGGTGATCTTCAGGCCTCGGTCGATCTGCTGGCAGCCTGGCTGACTAGCTGCTCTTGAGCGACGACTCAAGACGTCGGACGGTCGCCTCCGAGAACGCGAGCATGAATCAATGCCGCGATTTCGGAGGCGCCGTCTGTTTTGCTCACCTGCTCGAATGCCCTTTGCATTCCATGGCGGGCGGCATCATCGACCAGCAGACGCTCAAGCAGAGGTCCGAGTGCGTCCAAGTTCGCGGCAGGATCCATGGCATCCTCACCAAGACATGCGGCTCCAGAGTCAACCAGACCTTGAGCATTGAATCGCTGATGGAGATCCTTGTGCCAGGGATAGGGGACGAAAATGGCAGGAACACCATTGGCGGCGATTTCGGCGACGGAATTCGCGCCCGCTCGGGAAATCGCCAGATCAGCAGCTCCCCAAGCCAGCCCCATGCTCTCAAGAAACTGGATGACCGTTGCCTGAACACCGGCTGAGGCATAGGCGCGTTCGAGAGCATCCTTGTCACGAGTCCCTGAAAGATGAAGGATCTGCCAGCCATTGAGGCACGCAGACTTCGCCCGGGCAAAAGCGCACATGAATTCATTCAGGGTGGAAGCGCCCTGGGAGGCTCCGGTCACGAGAAGAGTGGGACGATCCGGTGACATGCCAAGGCCCTTTCGACAGACCGCAGCATCTCCTGAAGCTCGAGCGATCCGTCGAATGGGGAAGTGAGTGGATCCTGAAAGATTGGGAAGGACGACGCCGGGCTGAAGAGGAAGCGCGGTGAACACTTCGTCACAGTGACGGGCAACCCATTGATTCGCTCGTCCTGGCACCGCATCCAGATTCAAGAGCATGCTCGACACTCTGGTTTTTCGTGCCGCCCGAATCACAGGTGCACTGACGAATCCACCAAGTGCGAGGACGAGCGATGCCTCATCGGCACGCAAGCCGGCAGCGGCGGAACGCGTGCCTTGTCTGAGCCCACGGATGAATCGAATGAATCCCGGAGGTCGAAGGCTCAATGGGGCGGCAGGAACCGATTGAAAATCGGCCTTTGCTCCCGCAAGCATCGTTCGATCGATCTCACGATCAGAACAGTAGAAACGGGTTCGGATGGTCGGGTCCAGAGCCTGAAGGCGTTCCGCAATCGCCAGCCCTGGACTGAGATGCCCACCGGAGCCGCCTCCGGCGAAGACGACACAAGGTGTCATACCGCACCAGTTTCAAGAATCGGAGTCGACTTCGAAGAGGGATCAGTCGCCTCTTCCTGCACCTCAAGAGACTCGGCCGTCCGCTCGATGGCTGGCAGAAGCCCAAGAAAGAATGCCGTCAAAATCCAACCCGTTCCACCTCGACTGATCAACGGGAGCGCAATTCCCTTGGTCGGAATCAGACCGGTGGTCACCAACATGTTGAAGACCGCCTGAAGCCCGAGTGTCAGAAGAACGGCGAAGGCCATCAGACGAAGAAACGAGCCAAGATCACTCCCCTTGGCATCCGGAGGGCAGGAATCAAGCCGACGGTCGTTCATGATCGAGAGGCCGCAGAAAAGAAGGAGCAGGAACGCCGAGGCGATCAAGGCTGCACCCAGAAGTCCGAGTTCCTCGCAGATGATCGAGAAGATGAAATCGGTGGTATCGGAGACCAGGTCGAATTTCTGCTCACCTGCCCCAAGTCCACGACCCAGCAAGCCTCCCCCTGAGATCGCCTTGAATGACTGGATGATGTGCCAGCCGCTGCCTTCCGGATCTTGATAGGGATCAAGATAGGTGAAGACACGCTGCACTCGGTACGGCTCGGCAAGGATTGCCGCGACAAGCGCTCCCAGAGCGAATGGGACCAACATCAGAAGATGTGCGACCCGCGCACCAGCGGCCACCAACACCAGAGTGGAGACCGAGGCGACCAGAACCGCAGTGCCAAGATCNTCCACCGCGATCGTTCCGCAGATCACGGCGATCAGCAACAGAATCGGAAGCGCACCGGTGAAAAATCGTCTGACATCGAGTGTTCGACGGGTGGCCAACCAGGCAACGAAGACCGGCAGCACCCATTTGATGGTTTCACTGGCTTGGAACTGAATTCCAGCGAGTTCCACCCAACGGTGTGAATTGTTCATCGCCCGGCCGACACCAGGGAGCCAGGCTGAAAGCAAAAGGACGATGCCCAAGAACAGAAGCCAGGGCGCAGGGGCCATCCAGCCGGTCAGCCCGGCCAACCTTCTGATGGGAAGAAGAGAGGCGAGCCCCAGAGCGCCGATGGCCAGCGCAGCATGCCGAGCTGGAGGTCCTAAGAACACACTCTGATGGGTCACTTGAACCGTCTCGAAGCCAACCCGTAATTCGGTCGAGTTGACCATGAGCACACCGATCACCAGGAGACAGATCGTGAGCAAGGCGACAGCATGACCGGCTTTCAGCATCACAATCATTATCGGATCAGTCCGCCCTGAAGCCTCAAGGAATTAGCGATCTCAAAGGTCCAATTCGACGCACCGTCCAAGCTCGATAGAATGGATCAGCTTGGAGCACATGCCATGACACACAAGAAGGTCTATCTCGAGACGTTCGGCTGCCAGATGAACGAACTGGACAGCGAACTGGTAAGCGGGCAACTTGAAGGCCTGGGCTATGAGATCGTGGAGCATGACCGTGCGGCGGACATCGTTCTCTACAACACCTGCAGCGTTCGAGAACAGGCGGAAAACAAAGCCTGGAGCCGAATAGGGCTGATTTCACAGAGAAAACGCGATGGCGAAGACATCATGCTGGGTGTCCTGGGGTGCATGGCGGAACGAGATGGCACCGATCTNCTCCGTCGCCATCCAGAAGTCGACCTCCTGTGCGGCCCCGGCGAGCTCGACCGGCTCCCGATGTTGATCGACAATCTGGATCGAGCCAAAGCCTCGGAACATGCGAGACAGACCGCCATGGATGACCGAGTCGCCCTGTCGGGCAACCGCTCACGCAGATGGTCCGTGCTGTCTGCCGCAGAAAACAATCTCGAGCTGCTGGATCTCTCACGAGCCTTCGATCCGGATCCCAAGGCCAAATTCGCGGGCCGTAGCGCCTATGTACGGATTACAAGAGGCTGCAATAAATTCTGTACCTACTGCGTGGTGCCACACACCAGAGGTGCCGAAGTGCACCGTCCACCGAATGACATCGTTGAGGAATGTCGCCAACTTGCCTCAAAGGGAGTGATCGAGATCACACTTCTGGGCCAGACGGTCAACCACTACAGATATACCCACGGCACCACGCTCTCGGTCAGTGGCCTTGAAATCCCCCAGGTCGGCCCGGGCCTCAAGGCCTTTCAATTTCCAGAAAAGAACCAAAACGCGGTGGCAACCACCACCTCCTTCGCTGATCTGCTGGCTCAGATTCACGATTCGGTTCCAGAGATCAAGCGCCTGCGATTCGTGACCAGCTACCCCCGTGACTTTGGTGATGACATTCTGGACGTCATTGCTGAACACCCCAGGATCTGTCCCTACCTGCATGTTCCGGCTCAATCCGGCTCGAATCGAATTCTCAAACTGATGAATCGCGGATACACGATCGAGCACTATCTGGAATTCATCGACCGAGCAGTCGCCAGAATCCCCGACATCTCGATTGCAGGCGACATCATCGTGGGCTTTCCCACTGAAACCGATGAAGATTTCGAGGAAACAGTCGCCCTTCTGCGACGAGTCCCGTTCAAGAACAACTTCATTTTCAAGTACTCCGAGCGACCTGGAACTGTCTGCAANGATCGCTTCGAAGATGATGTCCCACTCGACGTGAAGAAGCGGAGGAACAATCTCCTTCTTGCCGTNCAATCAGAGGTCAGTGCCAAAGTGCACCGCAAATGGGTGGGCCGAGAAGTCGAAGTCCTTGTNGAACAAGTCAGTAAACGCCAGCAAAAGGCGCATGGTCGACAGGGCGCGCTCAAGAACAGAGTCTCATTGACAGCAGAGGGCCACACTTTGGCCCAAACCGACGACTCCACACACATCAAACAGCTCTCAGGACGGACTGCAGGCGATCTCATCGTCTTTTTCGACTCTCCAGACACCCTTGATTGTGCGGAAGACATGATCGGCAGCCTCCAGAGGGTACGAATCGAAGGGTCAAATGCATTGAATTTGACTGGACGCCTGTGCACCACCCAAGGGTGAGTCCAGATAATCGNTCTCAAACCCCCTGAGCNCCTTTCAGCGGGGCACACATCGATTTAAAATTCGCAGCTTTCAAAAGTGGCACTATGGCNTTTTAAACCGTTTTTTTATCGTCACATGCCACTTTAAATGCTGCCATGACATCCCGTTTAAAAGGCGACAAACACTTTCTGCATCAAGATTTGCTTCTTTTTGAAACCAATGTCTTGACTGAAGCGCAGGCAAATGTACCTTCAGGGAGATTGGTATATGGAGGGTGGGAGTATCTCACGGAGATCACCACCCCTATCTTACGGCGGTTTTTCGCACTCTACTTGCGAAAACGT
>NYVB01000100.1 GCA_002684315.1 Planctomycetaceae bacterium
TAAAGCTTTCTCACCGTAGAATCAAATCGTGACCAACACCGACCTCCTTCTCAATCTTGCCCCGGAACGACTGGTTCAAGTGGCACTTGAACGAGGAATCGATCGATATCCGGATGGATTGACCTACGCGGCCCCCGATGCCCTGGGACCACTCTTTCCGGGCGATCGGGTGGTGGTGCCACTCGGACGTGGCAATGCCCCGACCTCCGGGTGGATTCTTGCGGTTCATGATGGTTCGACCGACCCGGACTTGATGCCTTCGGTCGATCCGCTGAAGGTCAAGGCTGTCATCAAGAAGGATGGGACTGAAACTCGATTGCCTTCGCAGGTTCTTTCTCTGGCCGAGTGGATCAGTGACTACTACGCCTGTCCGATTGGAATGACCCTTGCCTCGATGCTGCCGGCCGCCGTCAGAAAAGGAACGGGCAGAGTCACCAGACACTTCATGCACCTGCCGAAAGACGCGCCCAGCCTGGACTCGCTACCAAGGAAGTTCGGACCGGGCAGACGCCGGGTTCTCGAGGTCCTGCACGCCCGCGCTCCCGAGGAGGGCCCGATTGAAATAGGCGCCCTGGCCGAGGAAGCGGGACTGAAAAGCAAGGTCCCGATCAAGGCGCTGCTGGAGGCTGGCATGATCGGCGAGACCACCAGAACCAATGTTCAAGCCGCCTGGCTCGAAAGATCGACCGTACTGGCGACGGATGGAGATGACATCCAGCCGAACGCGGAGCAGGCTGCTGCGATCGAAGCGATCGAAGCAACCATCGATGATGGATTTTCAAGACACCTTCTTCTCGGAGTGACCGGAAGTGGCAAGACGGAGGTCTACATCAGACTCATCAAATCCGTCATTGCTCGAGGGCGGACCGCCCTGATGCTGGTTCCCGAGATTGCGCTGACACCACAGACGGCAAGTCGTCTCTTTCACAGATTTCCGGAAGCCAAGATCGCACTGCTTCATTCAGGTCTCACCCAGGCCCAACGGAACCAGCAATGGACCATGGTGGCGCAAGGAGACGCTCAGATCGTACTGGGCGCACGAAGCGCGATCTTCGCACCGATTCCGGATGACTCCATCGGGATCGTGATCGTCGATGAAGAACACGATGGGTCCTACAAACAAGATCAGGCTCCGAGGTACCACGGAAGAGATGTTGCCATCAGGAGAGCGCAGCTGGCCGGTTGTCCGATTCTTCTGGGCAGTGCCACACCGTCGCTGGAAACCTGGCACAACACCGTCACTCTGAACCGAAACACGCTGCACCGACTGCCGAACAGGGCACCGGGTCTGTCCTTGCCGAAAGTCCAGATCGTGGATTTCGCCGAAGAACGTAAGATGTTCAAGGACAGGCGTATACATCTGCTCGGACCCCGACTCGCGCAGGCCTTGAAGCAGACACTGAATGGCGGCTCCCAGGCCATCCTGTTGCTGAATCGACGCGGGTACGCAAACTACATCGCCTGCCCGGACCAACAGTGTGGATGGGTGATGAAATGCGACCAATGCGATGCCGGCATGGTCAATCATCGAGCTGCGGTGGGCGGCTCGGGAAACCTTCACGACTTCGTCAGATGCCACCATTGCCTGACCGAGCAGAGGCTTCCGAAAAAATGTCCGCTGTGCTCGAGAAAAATCACGGTGTTCGGCCTGGGAACCCAGCGAGTCGAAGAGGAGATCCGTGGAATCCTCGCCGGGATCGCCAGTGCAGATCAGATCAAGCGAGTCGATTCGGACACGATGCGAGGCGCTGATGATTTTCACGAGACGCTTGATCGGTTCGGAAGAGGCGAGATCAAGGTCCTCCTGGGAACTCAAATGATCGCCAAGGGTCTTGATTTCCCGAACGTGCGACTGGTGGGCGTCATCAATGCCGACACCGCTCTGAACCTGCCTGATTTCAGGGCCACGGAAAGAACCTTTCAGTTGGTGTCGCAGGTCAGTGGGCGATGTGGCCGCGGCGGAGGCGCGGGACTCGCGATTATTCAGACCTTCCAACCTGATGCACCCGCCATCCGACTGGCGGCGGATCATGACTTCGAGTCATTCGCACGCGAAGAACTGGAAGAACGCCAGCGTTTCGAGCTCCCCCCGATTCGGAGGATGGCACGACTGGTGATTCGAGAGACCGGCGAGGAAGCATGCCTCAGATACAGCCAGAAACTGTTCCAGGGCATCGAGGCCATGCTCGAAGATCAGGTCTCGATAACCCAGCCGGAACCGTGTGCGATCACGAGAATCGGCGGTCGGGATCGGATGCAGATCCTGCTTCTGGCGGAGGACCCTCGAAAACTCCGCACGGTTCTGCTTCGGGCTCGAAGAGAGGGTGTGCTCACTCCGGGTGAACGCGTTGCCGTGGATGTGGATCCGGTCGCTCTTCTCTGATCATATTTCGGATCGAAACACACGGAAAAGTCGCCCTGAACCATCTCGAAATGAGTCGGAAGATCGTAGAATAAAAGGATCCGATTGGAGCGAGTCATCATGGCCAGCGGCGAAGCCGAAGCCGGATCAGAATCACGAACGCCAACCCCCGCCCCCGGAGCAGAATCCGGGCGAGCTGTGAATGCATTCAATCCGGAGTTCATCGACGAGATGTATTCCCAGTGGAAGGCAGACGCTCATTCGGTATCGGATGATTGGAATCGCTTCTTCCTGGGCTTCGAACTCGGTCTGGACCGCAACACGACGTCCGGTGCCGCGGTGCATTCCACACCGTCGAATGATCATGCCGACGTTGAATCAGGTCATCCGAAACAAGGTCGAGTGGATGCCTTGATCTACCAGTATCGAGATTTCGGTCACATGGCGGCGAGCCTCGATCCTCTGGAGCGACACCGCCCCTTCCCGGATGAACTCACCCTGGAGGCACTCAATCTTTCGGATGCGCATCTCGACAAGATGTTCGATCCCGGGACGCTCCCGCTTCCGAACCCCTCGCCGCTCAGTGAGATCATCGAACTTCTGGAAGAGACGTACTGCAGACACATCGGTGTCGAGTACATGCACATTCAGAACCGTGAACGAAGACGATGGCTTCAGAAGCGCATGGAACCGATCAGGAACCGTCGCGCCTTCTCAGGAGATCAGAAACTCCGACTGCTTCAGCAACTCGCCGATGCGGACGGCTTCGAGGCGTTCCTGAAGAAACGATACGTCGGCAAGAAGAGATTCGGTCTGGAAGGTGGAGAATCCCTGATTCCCCTTCTCGACCACATCATTCAGGAATCACCGGCCAACGGTATTCAGGAAATCGCGATCGGAATGGCTCATCGGGGGCGCCTGAACGTGCTTGCGAACGTGCTGAAGAAGACCTTCAGCCAGATCTTCACCGAGTTCGAGGAGTCCTGGATGGAGGACTATCTCGAAGGTGGCGGGGATGTGAAGTACCACCAGGGCTATTCGAACATTCGAACCACCATCTCGGGCCAGAACGTGAAACTCACGCTGGCACCGAATCCCTCCCATCTCGAGTTCGTGACGTCGGTGGTGCTCGGCAGATGCCGTGCGAAGCAGAGACTCAAGAACGACCTCGACCGGGAGGAGGTCATCCCGTTGATCATTCACGGAGACTCCGCCTTCCCCGGTCAGGGAATCGTCGCCGAATGCTTCAACATGATGCGGCTGGACGGCTACAACGTTGGTGGCACGATCCACGTCGTGGTGAACAATCAGGTCGGATTCACGACGGAACCGAAGGACGCCTTCAGCGGACACTATTGCACCGACGTCGCGAAGATGGTGGATGCACCGATCTTTCACGTGAATGGCGACGACCCGGAAGCCTGCGCATGGGTCGCCCAACTCGCTCTGGAATACAGACAGACCTTCAAGAACGATGTCGTCATCGACATGTGGTGCTACCGGAAGAACGGTCACAACGAAACGGATGAACCGGCATTCACGCAGCCTCTGATGTATCAGAAGATCAAGGCCAAGAAGCCTGTTTCACGGCTCTACCAGAACGAACTTCTGGCGCGCAAGGAAGTCTCGGAAACCGCATTCGATGATCGACTGCAACTGCTCAATGCCAGACTCGAGGAAGCTCAGGCAGCGTCGAAGGAGAACCCGGTCGACCCTCTGGTGGATCCGTTCAAGAGCATCTGGTCCGGAGTGCAGACCGAGTACAGCTTCGATGATGTGAACACCAGCATCGATGCGAAGACCCTGCAGTTCATCGGGACCACGATCGCCGCCACGCCGGATGACTTCAAACCGCACAAGACGGTCGCGCGTGGTCTGAAGAGCCGAAGCGTGCCGTTCGAGGACAAGTCGGCCGTGGTCGACTGGGGCACCGCGGAGCTCCTTGCCTACGGATCGTTGCTTCTGGAAGGCAATGCCGTCCGACTGACAGGTCAGGACGTGGAGAGGGGAACCTTCAGCCACCGACATTCCGTGCTCTACGATCAGGTCACCGGTGAAAGCTGGACCGGGCTGAACGAGATGAACGAGGATCAGGCACACATCTGCATCCACAACACGCCACTCACGGAATGCGCCGTCGTCGGGTTCGAATACGGATACTCCCTCGCGGACCCGAAGATGCTGATCATCTGGGAAGCCCAGTTCGGCGACTTCGCCAATGGCGCGCAGGTCATCTTCGATCAGTTCCTTGCCAGTGCGGAATTGAAATGGCAGCGAGCCTCCGGCATGACGCTGTTTCTCCCGCACGGATACGAGGGACAGGGACCGGAACACTCGAGTGCACGCCTCGAAAGATTCCTGTCTCTGTGCGCGGATCAGAACATGCAGGTGTGCTACCCCTCATCCGCCTCCCAGGTCTTTCACATGCTGCGTCGCCAGATGAAGCAACCGTTCCGAAAGCCTCTCGTGGTGATGACACCCAAGAGCATGCTTCGACTGCCGGCAGCTCGCTGCACCGCTGGAGACATCACGGACGGACGGTTTCAGACCTTCATCGACGATGATTCGGTCAAACCGGACGCGGTCTCCGAAATCAGCTTCTGCACCGGCAAGATCTACTACGACCTCGATGGCCGGCGCAAGGAGATCGGTCGAAAGGATCTTGCTCTCGTCCGAATGGAACAGCTCTATCCGATCGACCTTGAACGAATCAAGCAGATCATCGCACGCTATCCCAACGCGAAGAGGATCAACTGGGTTCAGGAAGAACCCGAAAACAACGGTGCATGGCGGTTCCTGCAGAGCATGTTCAAGAAACATCTCGAGTTGGACCTCACCTACATCGGGCGACATGAAAGTGCGTCACCCGCGGTCGGCTCCCTGACCATCAGCAACCGCGAGCAGAGGACGATTCTCGACGAAGCCATCGGAACGAAACCCCTTGATGAGGGCCCGACCGACAACGCTTCCGATGAGGAGCACGCCACCGGAAAACGTGAACCTTCCGAACCATCAGCACCGGCCGATGAGGCGAAGGATGTCCTGGTGGAGTCGAACGACGAAGTCGAACCGATGGAAACGACCGAAACGGATTCGGAGGAGGTCGAGATGGAACCACGCTCGGACTCGCGAATCCGTGGCAAGAACCCGCCCAAGACCCGACGCAAGAAAAAAGCCTCCTGAACCGATGCCGGGGTGACCCGGCAGAGGAACGGACTCGCATGAACTCAGTGAAATGGATGCAACGATGAGTCACGAAATCATCATTCCCTCTCCCGGCGAATCGGTGACCGAAATCACGGTCGGAGCATGGCTGAAGCAGGACGGCGACTGGGTGGAAAAGGATGAGGCGATCTGCGAGATCGAATCAGACAAGGCCACGCTCGAAGTCGGCGCTCCAAACGAGGGAATCCTCAGCATCTCGGCCCGGGAAGGCGAGGAACTCGACGTTGGCGCGGTTCTGGGAACCGTCGAACCAGGTGAGAAACCGGCGGGTGCCTCACCCGCTGAAAGCGATTCCGGATCCGCCGACGCGCCACAGGCCACACCCCCCGCTGACACCGCGGGAGGAGACCATGGCGGCGCACGCGCCAGCACCGTCGCGAAGAAGATCGCTCAGGAACGTGGCGTCGACCTCAAGGGCGTCACCGGAAGTGGACCGTCCGGCCGAATCATGAAGGCTGATGTGATGTCAGCCACCGAAGCTGCACACGAGGCCGCACCGCCCAGAAGTGCAGCGAAACCGACAGCCGCACCCGCACCCGCACCCGCAGCGAAGGCACGAGAAGCGCTGATCGCCGCTCCGATCGGCTCTCGCGAAATACGTCGCGAAAGAATGACCAAGCTTCGCCAGAAGATCGCGGAGCGATTGGTCAGTGCTCAGCACACCGCCGCGATGCTGACGACCTTCAATGAAGCNGACATGACCGGCGTCATGAGCCTGCGCTCCAGATACAAGGATGACTTCGAGAAGCGTTTCGGAGTCCGTCTTGGATTCATGAGCTTCTTCGTCAAAGCCTCCATCTCCGCGCTGCGAGCTCATCCGAAGGTCAATGCGTACATCGTCGACAACCAGATCGAATACCACGACTACAACGACATCGCCGTCGCAGTGGGAACCGATCGAGGCCTGGTGGTTCCCGTGATTCGAAACGCCGAAGGAATGAACTTCGCGCAGATCGAGGGCACGATCGGAGATTTCGCCGCACGCGCCAAGACCGGAGCACTCTCTGTCGATGAAATGACCGGTGGTACGTTCACGGTGTCCAATGGCGGAGTCTATGGCTCGATGATGTCGACACCGATCCTGAATCCTCCTCAATCAGGCATTCTGGGCATGCACGCCATCAAGAAGCGGGCCGTGGAGGATCCGGACAACCCGGGACAGATCATCCTGAGACCGATGATGTACTTGGCCTTGTCATACGACCATCGAATCATCGACGGAACCGAGGCGGTCACCTTCCTCAAGCACATCAAGGACTGCATCGAGGACCCTGCACGACTCCTCTTCGATGCCTGATCCAATGTCGACAACANACGACCATGGCCACATCCCGGTCCTCATCAACGAAGTTCTGGAGCAACTGGCTCCGAAACCGGACGATGTCATCGTCGACTGTACGGCCGGCCGTGGAGGCCATTCGGTCGAATTGGCAAAGCGCCTCGGTCCCAAAGGCCAGCTGATTCTTTTTGATCTCGACCCGGAGAATCTCCGCTATTCCGACGCCAGAATACGCTCTGAGACATCAATAAAGCCTGTTTGTGTCCTCAGATCATTTGCGGCTGCCGGTCGAGAACTCTTGGAGCGAGGCCTGAAGGCCAACTGTCTCCTTGCCGACCTCGGCTTCGCCAGCAACCAGATCGACACCCCTGAAAGGGGCCTGTCTCTTCGATTCGACGGCCCGCTGGACATGAGGCTGGATCCTTCGATCCCCATCGATGCCGAAGCTCTGGTGGGCATGTCCGACGAGAAGGAACTGACCGACATCATCCGTCGTTACGGTGAAGATCCGCTTGCTGGGCGGATTGCACGGAAAATTATCGAGAAACGGTCCGAAGCACCGATTAANACGACGGCGCATCTCGCTCGCATCATCCGTGAAAGCTACGGCTCACGGGCGCGAGACTCCCGGGTGCACCCAGCGACCAGAACCTTTCAGGCGCTGCGNATTGCGGTCAATGATGAGTTGGGAGCGCTTGAAGCGTTGCTCAATGAACTCAGTCATGGAGCACGACGCGCGAAGGAAGGTCAGGCTGGCTGGCTGGCTCCGGGAGCTCGACTGGCTCTCATAGGTTTTCACAGCCTTGAGGACCGGATGATCAAGCAGAGATTCGTCGAGATGGACCGAGAAGGCTTGCTGGATCGAAGAACCCGCAAGCCGATCGGACCGAGTGATCCCGAAATCGGACGGAACGCCCGTTCAAGATCGGCAAAATTAAGGTGCGCCACGGTGGGCGCACAGGTCAGCTAGAAGCCCA
>NYVB01000101.1 GCA_002684315.1 Planctomycetaceae bacterium
ACCATTGAAGGTTCTGAATTGTTCGGTCAACCACGGGCAAGATATGATTTGGTGGCCCGTGTTGTACGACCATGTGCGAATCGCCACAATGACGACTCACAAGAAGTGTAGCCTGATTTTTCCTCGACTCAAACTCGGGTTTGGCAAAAAAGAAAACCTAATTTCCTGATTTGCGGTGACGTGGATCTGTAAAGTCCGGTAATAAAAGTCCCTGCCTCCCTCTGTGGGGGCCACCTGACTCCGATTGCGTGTCAATTTCCCAACTCCTTCTGATCCACAAGGTCAAACCGTGACATCACCTCTCCTCGTAGGTACCTGGTCATTTGCGCAGGCAGGTCTTGATCTGGCGCTCCCCGCACTTCTTGAGGGTGGAGATCCTCTCGAGGCCTGCATTCAGGTCTGTGAAACCGCCGAGCAGGACGAGCGGGTTGATTCGGTCGGATTTGGTGGCCTTCCAGATGCCTCCGGAACCATGTCCCTCGATGCCTGNGTCATGAGATCACCATCAGAGTGCGGCAGCGCGTGCTACGTGACCCGCCACCTTCAGGTGACCAGACTTGCTCGATACATCATGGAAGAGACGCCCCACGTGATGTTGGCCGGCGCGCCCGCGGATCACTTCGCCACTCAGATGGGACTCAGCCAGTCGGATCTACTCTCTCCAGCCGCACGTGACGCCTGGTTTCAGTGGTCTCGGACCGGTGTCGGTGGACATGCGCCCGATGTTCCCCTGCGACCCGTCGACCCCGGAGCGGGTGGGGGAGGAGCGCTCTTTCACGGTCAGACCGGTGGTTCCCAATCCACCGCTGGGAGTGATGATGAGCGTCGCTGGCCAAGTCACGACACGATTGGTGTGCTGGCCCTCGGATGTGATGGCAGTCTCGCAGGTGCCTGTTCCACGAGCGGGACCGCATTCAAGGCCCCCGGACGNGTCGGTGATTCACCAATCATCGGTCACGGCCTCTACGTCGAACCAGGAGTTGGAATGGCCGTCTGTACCGGCGAGGGAGAATTGGTCATGGGGTCTTGTGGGGCCTTCGCGGTGGTTGAAGCGCTTCGCCGCGGGGCCTCGCCTGCCGAAGCCGCTGGCTCAATTCTCGAGCGGATCGACCGTCTTTTTTCTCTCGAAAAGCATCATCAACTCGGGATCATCGTGTCCGACGCCACCGGACGGCATATCGTTACGGCATTGCGGGACGGCTTTCGAGCCGCTCTCGGTGATCAAGATGGAAGCCGAGTGGTCGAGCCGGAGCTGGTTCTGCACCCGGGAACGTGAATTGTGCTTCGTGCACAGGGAAGAGATGAATGAAGCTTTACACCCGTACAGGTGATGATGGCACCACCGGCCTTTTCGGTGGGGACCGGGTCAGCAAGGACGATCTGCGCATCGAGGCGTACGGTGCGGTTGACGAGCTCAATGCGCAGATGGGGATGATCCTCGTCGTTTGTGAAGTCCCGCTTCTCAAAGAACATCTTTCGCCCCTGCAGTCACGCCTCTTCGATCTGGGTGCGGATCTCGCCACGCCTTGTGGGTCCGAACATGAGGACAAGATCAGTCGCATGGCCGAGGAGAACGTGACCAATCTCGAGCGTTCGATCGACGCGATAGAGGGTCGCAATGAACCGATCAAGACCTTCGTCATGCCAGGAGGGACCGAACTGGCCTCCCGCATNCATGTGGCCCGCTGCACGTGTCGACGAGCGGAGCGAGCCATCGTTCGTCTTGCGCACCGAGATACGGTCAACATTCACACCATCGAATTCGTGAACCGTCTCAGCGATCTGCTCTTTGCCGCTTCTCGGCTTGCGAATCGTGAAGCTGGCGTCCCGGACGTTCCCTGGATCCCGCACAAGCCCTGAGTCACCAGCCCGATCACTGTGTTCCGAAGATCCGGTCTCCGGCATCTCCAAGCCCGGGGACGATGTATCCCTTTTCGTTGAGCTTTTCATCCAGAACCGCCGAGTAGACCGGCAGGTTCGGGTGATCATCCTCCAGTCTTTGAACACCTTCCGGTGCCGCGACAAGGCAGATGAAACGGATCCGTTCGCACCCTCTCTTCTTGAGAAGATCCACCGCCGCGGAGGCGCTTCCTCCGGTGGCGAGCATCGGGTCGATGAGCAGCACCATGCCATCCGCCATGTCCGGAGGGAACTTCGCGTAGTACTCGACGGGTTCGAGCGTCTCTTCATTTCGATACAGGCCAACATGGCCCACTCTCGCTTCAGGCAGCAGCCCGAGCATGCCGTCGGTCATGCCGATGCCCGCCCGAAGAATGGGAACCAGNGTGAGCGGTTCGTCGAGGTACCGACCGTTGGTCACCCCGATGGGCGTTGTGACCTCTGCGTTTCTGGTCTTCAGTTCTCGGCAGACCTCGTAGGTCATCAGACCGGCGATCTCGTTGAGAAGCCTTCTGAACTGGGAATGCGGTGTGTCCACGTTCCGGGCTCTGGCGATCTTGTCCTGGACGAGCGGGTGCTCGAACACGTGCAGGTTCTTGAAGTCCTGATGAGCGATCGGCATGATTCATCTCCTACATGCGGCTTGGAGATTCGATCCCAAGCAATGCGAGTCCGTCGGCGAGGATACGTCTGGTCATCGAGCAGATTCTGAGTCGTGAGGCACGCACGTCTNCNTCATCGTTNCTGAGCACGGGNCAGCNCTGATAGAAGGTGCTGTAGGTGTTCGCGAGGTCGTAGAGATACGTGCACAGTCNGTGTGGTTCCAGTTGATCNGCGGTCTCCAGAACNACTTGTGGATATCGCATGATCGCAAGTCCNAGCTGCTTCTCCTCCGGAGTGTCGAGAAGNATCTTCGCATNNCGCCACTGGATNTCCTGTTTCTCGGCCTTCATGAGTATNGAACTGATTCTTGCGTGGGCGTACTGGATGTANGGTCCNGTGTTTCCTTCGAAGGCGATCATCCGATCNAGGTCGAAGATGTAGTCNCGGGTNACACCGCTTGAAAGGTCTGCGTATTTGACGGCGGAGATTCCCACNGCCCGNCCGATCGNNTCNAGTTCCTCCNGAGGGATTCCGTGGGTCGGTGCGTTCGGATCCTCCGCTCGCGCGACCNCCTCGCGNGTNCCGCGTTCGATGGCNTCCTCGAGNAGNGCNCGCAAGGTGAAATTCTCACCCGANCTGGTCTTCAANGGCTTCTTGTCCCGACCCAGNACCGANCCAAANGGNAGATGGTGNAGATCCGACTCGATGCCTNCGGGNGTCCGGTCCCAGCCNATCCTTCTNGAACCGTCGAAGACGTCCTTGAAGTGGTCNTTCTGTCTGGCGTCCACGACNTAGACCACACGTTCCGATTTCAGATCGTGGACCCGGTGGCGAATCGCGGCNAGNTCCGTGGTCGCATANAGAAACCCACCGTCGGATTTNCTGATCAGAAGCGGTCTTTCCCGGTCCTCGAAACGGACCACGATCGCACCGTTGTCCTCGACGGCCGTNCCNGATTCGATGAATTGTTCGACCACCCCCGCAAGCTTGTCCTTGTAGAAGGACTCGCCNCGATTGTGCTCGGGNCCGATNCCGACGTTNAGNAGCCCCAGCGTGTCGAAGACTTCCCGCATGGTGCANTCGATCAGCGCGTTCCAGTTCGCGACCAGNGCGGAGTCNCCNGATTGAAGAGCGATCAACGTCTCCTTCGCTCGGGCGATGTTCTCGATCGCNCCCTCGTTCTGGGTTTCAAGTTCCGCGATCCGATGCGGCCCGCACCCGTGTGCGATGGCGCCTTCGAGTCCCTTGACATCCGATCTTCCCGAAAGTTGTGCATCCCGGTAGGCGACATTCAGTGCGTCGAGCGTCAGTTGTCCGAGGTCCGCGCCGCTGTTCTCGAGAGCGGTCATGGTCATCGCGATGGGAAGGCCCCAGTCACCCAGATGATTTTCGCGGTGAACCGTCCAGCCAAGGCGCTCGTGAAGATTCGCGATCGAGTCTCCGATGATCGTGGCTCTGAGATGTCCGACATGCATCTGTTTGGCGACGTTCACTCCACAGAGGTCGACCGTGATGACGTGGCCATCTCCCTGCAGGGGAATTCCGAGCCGATCATCGTCCATCTCGGCAACGGCTTCGCCGAGCACCTTGCGCCCGAGCGTGATGTTGATGAAACCCGGTCCCGCGATCTCCATCGCTTCAACCACCTCACCAAGTTCTACCTGCGCCAGAATGCGCTCCGCGAGTTCGCGGGGTTTGATCCCCCGGGACTTGCCCAGAGCCATCGCTGCATTGCACTGGTAGTCACCGAACTTCGGATTCTGGGCCGCTCGAATCACCGGGTCGAAATCACCCTCTTCATCGAGGGCTCGGGCGATGGCTTCGCGAAAGGCATGGTCGAGAACTGAGAGCGGGTCCTGTTTGATCTGTTTCGTCGGCATGCACAGGAGTATACGAAGCGTCAGCTTTCGAGCACGAAACTTCGATCCCGGTGGAGTCCATCCAGAAGATTCCTGATCTTGCCTTGATCATCATCCAGCCTGCTGGCGACCAGTTCGAGCATTCTGACCATGCCGTGGAAATCCGCCATGGCGATCTCTTCGCGGGCCACGCGAGCGGGTCTGACACCGGCAGCCACCCCATCGATGTCCGCCATGTTGTGGTAGTTCCCCAGGGGCAGGCACAGACAGGTCGATTGAAACCCATAGGTCGCGAATGCGGTCGCCTCACAGGCACCCCCGGGCATCAGACGTCGTTGCCATTTGAAGTCAGGATCCTTCTTCGTGGCGTCCTGACAGATCTGGGAGATCGTGTTCGTCAGTTCCGGACTGAAGACGCTGATTCGATCACCCACCCGGACGATCGGTCCGCCACCGATCGGGCTTTCCGGGAAACTGCGNGAGTTTTCCAGGCAGATCAGTCGTGCGGATTTCGTGATCAGTCCGCCTCGGGACGACAAGGCGTTTTTCGCCACTTCGATCGCACCCACGAAACCGACTTCTTCAGCCACCGTGAAGAGCAGGCCCACGTGCTCACATCCCTTGCGCTTTCTGATCCGGTCGAAGGCGACCAGCGCGGCCGCCGCGGCGGCGAGGTCGTCACAGGCATTCGTCTTCAGTCTTCCACTCCTGATCTCGGGCCGGGCGAACGCCCACCGTCCGATGTCACCGGGTGCCATGTCGCCGGGTCTGCGTGACAACCTGGCGGTCACGGTCTTGAATGGTTTCGCANCCTTGTCGAGGGAGGTGATGCGAGCCCGATGGACGGCGTCGTTTCGATCGAATATCTCGATCTTCGCATTCTCGAAATAAGGATCCTGCACACCACCACGGAATTCAAGCGTGATGTCCCGGTCTTCGACCGACGTGACCAGAAAAGCGGGGTGGTCGAGGTGTGCTGTGATCAGAATCGGCGCCTTGCGCGAGGGATTCCTCCTTCTGATCAGCAGATTGCCCGCTCGATCCCTCTTCCACTGGAGTGATTTCGAGCGCCGAGCGAGCCAGCCGTCGAGAAAAGCCTGGACCCGTCCCTCGTGGCCGGCCGCAGTGGGAAGCGAGGTCAGTTCCAGAAGAAGCTTTTCCGTTTTCTCTTGATTCGTGGTCATGGCTCAATCGTAGCCTTTTCAGAGCGGATCTTCCGNCACCAATCCCGCCGTTCTTCACGACCGTCCCCCGACACCCGCTACCATTCGCCTATGAGCTTCTCAACGATCCCCGAAATTATCGAAGACATCCGCAATGGTCGCATCATCATCCTCGTCGATGACGAGAATCGTGAAAACGAGGGCGACTTCGTGGTCGCGGCCGAGTTCGCCACCCCCGAGGTGGTCAATTTCCTGACGCGTGTCGGTGCCGGATACCTCTGCGTCGCTCTGGACATGGAGACCTGCGAACGACTCGAACTCGAGCCNCAGGGAAACAACAACACCAGCCTTCGACAGACGCCTTTCACCATCAGCGTCGACGGTCACCCGAGACATGGGGTGGGAACGGGCATCAGTTCCCGTGATCGCGCCAAGACGATCCAGATGCTCGCGGATTCCGATTCCAGGCCGGATGACTTCGTCCGACCCGGTCACATCAANCCACTCCGAGCCCGGGATGGNGGCGCNCTGGTNCGCACCGGNCAGACCGANGGCTCCGTCGANCTGTGCCGNCTCGCGGGAATNCGNCCGGCNGCCGCGATCATCGAGATCGTCAACCCCGACGGNGANATGGCNCGCATGCCGGANCTCGAGAAGTTCTGCGTCGAACATGANCTCAAGATGTGCTCGGTCGAACAGGTCATNGAATANCGACTGGCCCAGGANGCNCTGGTCGAGAGGATCCANCCACTCGATGGGCGCGAGGTCGTGACNTCGGTCGGCACCTTCAGACTCTTCTCATGGCGAAGCACGATCGACGCGCTTCCTCACGTGGCCTTCTGCGCGGGTGGAGTCGGGGATCGCTCACCGGATGGCGGCGTGGTGGTCTCCGATCAGCCGACGCTCGTCCGTGTTCACCGCCGTGATCTTCTGGGTGACATCTTCGGTGTGTCCTCCTCACCGAACGGATCTTCAAGTCGCGACGAACTGCTCGCGTCGCTCGAAATGATTCAGAAAGAAGGCCGGGGAACCGTCGTCTACATGCGTCCCGAATCGGGAAACCTTGAATTGACGCGTGGTCTGCATGAGCTTTCACGAGGAATTCAGGACGTCAACGCTCCCGATCTGGCCCACCCGGAAGGTGTCGGCGGAAGAGCGATGCCCATGGATCAGCGTGAGTTCGGCATCGGAAGCCAGATTCTCAGAGACCTTGGATTGTCCAAGCTCCGGCTGATCACCAACCACCCTCGTCCCTGGCCGACACTAAGCGGCTTCGGATTGGAAGTCGTTGAATCGGTACCCATCGAGAAGTGATCCGTGAGGGTCCCTGTGGGATCGAACAGCGCATCCTTTTTGTGAACCGTTCGTAGGATGACATGTCGCCATGTCATTCAGGACCTCGGAGAGACGCTCGTGATGAATCTGCTCATTTCCCTTCTTGTGATGGTGATCACCCTTCCCTTTCTTCAGGAAGCGCCCCAGGGCACCCCCTCCGAAGTGGATCGGTTGCTTGACAGACTTGAAGACGAGCACGGTGCCATCCGGTTGTTCTCCTCACCTCTGACCTACCGCAAGGAGTACGACCTCGAGGGAGACTTCGAGACCAGGCTGGGTGAAATCGCGATCACCATCAACCCGCCCGAGCGCGACGTCGTGCTCGTCTTCGATCGAATCATCGATGCTTCGGGTCATGGAACCTCGAAGTCCGAATACCACGCCTTCGAAGAGGGGTGGTGGGTCGAGATGACGCCTGACCGAAAGCGCATCGTTCGTCGACAGATCTCGAGACCCGGTGAGGATCTTGATCCGTTCAAGCTGGGAGAAGGCCCGTTCCCTCTGCCTCTCGCCCAGAAGGCCGATGCCGTCCGACGTCGTTTCGAACCATCGATCGGAACGGTTCCTGACGAGCCGCTCTTTCGTGCTCTGAAGGATGTGGAAGTGCTCCACCTCATCCCGCGTCCGGGAACACCCGCGCACGAAGATCACGAATCGATCGATCTCATCTTTGAAAAGACCGGACTCCTCCCCGTCGGGGTCCTTGTTCGTCACCGCAACGGTGACAGAACATCCGTGTGGCTTCGTTCACCCAAACTTCATGTCGATGAGACGGTCTTCATGAACGGACGAATCCAGAAGGAGATGGCGGCCCTCCGTGAACAAGCGGCCGGAGAAGGGTGGTCGGTCGAGGTCAAGCGGCTTGCTGAACCGATTTCCGAAACGGAAGGCTCACGTCCTTGATGCCTTTCGTCCGCCTGCTTGCACTTCTTTCAGCGTCACTTCTCGTCTCCACCGTCGCATCGGGCCAGGCGAATGAACTTCCGTTGGTCCCTGAGAACCCTTCGCTTCGTGATGATGTCGTCCGAGCGATCGAGGCGGTCTGGCTTGATGACGACGATCGTGCCGATCTGCGACTTCACCATGGTGTCTGGATTGACGAGGACCTGGAGCTTCCGGATCGCCGTGCCCGTGGGATGCTTCACAGTGGGGCATGGGACGATGAGGTCTTCCTCGACGAGAGTCTCTCGGTGGAGCGACGTGCGCAGGCCCTCGTCCTTCGAGGTCGATGCGCCGATGCGATCGACCTCCTCGAGTCGAGCACCGACGAATCCGCGATGATTCTGCGCGTTCGCGCCTTCGAATCCTGCGGGCGCTGGGATGAAGCACTCCGCGAGATCGACTCACTTCTCGAGACGGAGGTCGGGGGCCGATCTGACAATGAACGTCTCATCGATCGTGTGGAAGCCCGGGCCGTCCGAGCCCGCATTCTGGGAAGGCCATCCAGCGAGTACCGCCTGATGATGACCGAGCTCGGCCGGGCTCGCGAGGAGATCGATCGCCTCGACTGGCGACCGCGGCTCATGGAAGCCCGGCTGCTCGTGGAAAAACACAAACGCGCCGAGGCGATTCCCGCACTGCACGAGACGCTTTCACTCAACCCCAGGTGCGCCGAGGCATGGTTCCTGTTGGGACGCATCGCGCTCGGTGGCTTTGATTTCGATTCGGCGGGGCGAGCCTCTCTCGCCTTGCGCCGACTTTCCAGTCGAAGCGTCTTCGCCGATCTCCTGGATGCCGAATCCGCCTTGATCAATGATGATCCGGAGATGGCGATCGGTATTCTCGATCCGTTGCTTGAGAGAGAACCGTTTCTTCGCCAGGCCCTCGCGCTACGGGCGGCTTCAGATGCCGTCGCGTACGACACCGTTTCGGCACGCACGCGTCTTGACGCCATGGACGTGATGTTTCCGGGTTGCGCCGACGGCTACCACACCGTGGGTCGATTTCTCTCTCAGAACCGGCAGTACGGGGATGCCGCGTTCTTTCTGGAAGAAGCGGTCTCGAGGCGACCGAGGTGGTCCGCTCCTCTGATCGAACTGGGACTTCTCGAGATGCAGTCGGGTCGTGACCAACGAGCCCTCGCCGCACTGCAACGTGTCGCACGTCTGGACGCCTTCAACGAGCGTGCCGCATTCAGCCTGCGTCTTCTCGAGGAACTCTCCGCGTTCGAGACGATCGAGACCGAACACTTCATCATTCGCTATCTTCCCGGCGAAGACGAGGTGCTCGTGAAGATGATGCCCGACGCCCTGGAGGCGATGCATGATGATGTTGCGGCGCGTTTCGGTCATGAGCCCGTTCAGAAGACGGTGATCGAAGTCATGCCGGATCATGAATTCTTCTCCGTCCGCATCACTGGAATGCCCTGGATCCATACCGTCGCGGCCTGCACCGGACCGGTCATCGCGATGGAGGTTCCGAAAAAAGGAGCGCCATCTCTGCACCTGGGGTTGTTCGACTGGTTGGACACCCTGCGTCACGAATACACCCACACCATCACGTTGGATCGAACTCGCAACAGAATTCCCCACTGGTTGACCGAAGCCTCCTCGGGCACCAGGGAGCTCGCGCCCCGGGATTCCCCGACCGCTCGGATGCCCGCCATGGAACTCCGGTCGGGTCAACTCTTCGACATGCAGGAGATCGACTGGGCCTTCGTGCGTCCCAAGCGGCCCATCGATCGACAGCTGGCCTATGCCCAGGGTGCCT
>NYVB01000102.1 GCA_002684315.1 Planctomycetaceae bacterium
CCATTCGGGCACACTGTCGTCGTAGGTGCCATCGCCCCGGACCGGGCAGTAGATCGGCATGCCTTCGCGCAGCCCGGTGCGATAGTCATCGGCACCATGGCCGGGAGCGGTATGCACCAGCCCGGTGCCGTCTTCCAGAGTGACGTAGTCGGCGGCGACGATGCGCCCGACGCGTTCACACAAGGGATGGTGATACGTCAGGCCCAGAAGCGCCTTGCCTCGACACTCACCGAGAATCTCAACCTTGTCCGAGCCGGCCTTGGCGGTCACGGTCTCGAGGAGTTCTCGCGCGATCACGGTTTCACTGCCATCGATGCGGGCCAGCACGTAGTCGAATCGTTCGTGCACCGCGATCATGAGGTTGGCGATCAAGGTCCAGGGCGTGGTGGTCCAGATCATGAAAGAGGGAGTCTGGTCCAGCTGGACACCGAACGCCGCACCGACCGCCTCGGCGTCGGTGGCTTCGAATTCGACGTAGATCGAGGGGTCGTCACGATCCATGTATTCCAGCTCGGCCTCGGCCAGAGCCGTCTGATTCTCGATCGACCAGTGCACCGGCTTCAGATCACGGTAGACCAGTCCCTGCTCGACGAGATCGGCGAAGACTTCCGTGGTCGCACCCTCGAAGTCNGGCGTCATGGTGAGATAGGGGTTGTCGTAATCGGCGAAGGTCANCAGNCGTTCCATCTGCTCCCGGTGNCGTTTCTGNAATTTCTCCGCGTANTTCCTGCACTCGCGTCGAACCGCCATGCGACGCTTGTCCTCCGGCAGTTCGGCGAGCTTCTCGATCTTTCCGCTCTCGACGAGTTCGCCCATGACGCGATGCTCGATGGGAAGTCCGTGACAATCCCAGCCGGGAACGTAGTCGCACCACTCCCCTTCCATGATGTGCGAACGAACCACGAGATCCTTGAGCACCTTGTTCATCAGGTGACCGATGTGGATGTCACCGTTGGCGTACGGCGGCCCGTCATGAAAGATGAAACGCTCAGCCTCGGCNCGAGTGTCGCGCACCTGNTCGTAGAGTCCGGTCTTCTTCCAGGTCTTCACCGACTGCGGTTCGTTCTGGGAGAGATTGGCCTTCATCGGAAAGGATGTCCGGGGAAGGTTCAGAGTCTTCTTGTAGGTTCGTTTGGTCGACTTGTCGTCTGACATGGTTCACCTCGAGATTGGCGAATGCTGGAAGGAAAGGAAGCGAGAGAACCGGATTCAGAAGTCCGGAGTCTCCTCGTCGGGCTTGACGGATTCATCGAGATACGCCTGAAAATCACCCATCTTGTAACTGACGAAACAGAAGACATGGTGCAGGGTGAACCACTCGGGATCGGTGGGATCCTTGTCGAGGTCGGCTCGCAGGCGGTTGAGTTCGGCAAGTAATGATTCAGCCTTCATGNTCGCTCCGTGGTTCGAGGCCGGGGCCTCGTTGAATGATCAGGGTGGTGGGGAAGTGAGTCAGTGGTCATGATCGGAATGATCGTGACCGGAATGGTCGTGCCCGGAATGGTCATGCCCGGAATGGTCGTGACCGGAATGATCGTGACCGGAATGATCGTGACCGGCGGTCTCGGCGTGCCCATGATGGTGGCCGTGACCATGGCCATGGTCGTGTGTTTCAAAGAGCCCGCTGACCCACGCGACGGCCAGTCCGGCGATCAGGGCACCTGACAGGAGGAATCGGTCATGCTTGTGAAACTGAAGTTCAGGCATGAGATCAGCCGCCGCGATGCACAGGAAGGTGCCGGCACTGAAGGCGAGCGCATACGCGGTGAGGTTGTGCCAGGTCCCGATGCCATCGACGAAGAAGAAGAGCAGAATGCCCAGAGGAATGACCAGGGCGAACAGAAGATTCACCAGCACGATGAGCCCTCGAGACGATCCGCTGACNCGCATGACCGCCGTGATGGTGAGGGCATCGAAAGGCTTGTGGAACAGGATGGCGAGAAAGGTACCGAGACCTGCCAGGCCCATCAGGACCGAGCCGGTTCCGGCGGTCGCGTCATCAGTCTGCACTTCATGGTTCATGTAGACGGTCGACCCGAGGGCGATGCCTGCGAGCAGCGTGTGAACGGTCATTCCGAAGAACGTCCCAATCCAGCCCATACCGTGCTCAGCGTGCGAACCGCCTTCATGGGCGCCCTCGGAGGTGTCATCCGTCTCGTGATGATGGAAGCAGAAAAAACGTTCCAGAAAGAAGATCACGAGAAACCCGGCCAGAAAGGCCATGGCAACACCTGAGACGGGCGCACCCTCGGCAAGCGCATGAGGAAGCATGTGCAGAAGCCCGACCCCGAGAAGGATGCCGGAGATGAAGGACAAGGCGACCTGCATTCGGAGATGAGTCAACTTGAACAGGAGAGGAAGAAACCCCCCCAGCACGGATGCGAGCGCGATGAAGCTGCAATAGATGACGAAAAGCCAGAACATGAGGTCATTCCCGGTGCCGAAAATCAAGAAAAAGACACCGACAGTGTACCGCTCAGACACCGTGAAGGCGTGGCAGGTCGGTTGCTTAAAGGCTAAGATATTCGGCTCAGCGGGGCGGTAGCTCAATTGGGAGAGTGCCTCGGTCGCATCGAGGAGGTTGAGGGTTCGATCCCCTTCCGCTCCATTACCCGCCACGACGCCTCGACCCCGATCGAGGCGTCGTGCGTCCGGCTGCCGGCCTTTGATCCGGGGAGAAAACGACAATTGGCCGATCCCACCCGCGGCATCGTTACACTGGTGACATGACGAGTTCATACGCACCCGAAGACGCTGCACAGACCGGGCCGAGCGTAGATCCGAGATTCGACGGACCGATGTGGCAGACACCGGCCATGCGCCAGTACGTTCGCTTCAAGACGGCGCACCCCGACTGCCTGCTGCTGTTTCGAATGGGCGATTTCTACGAGCTCTTCGATCAGGATGCGGTGACCGCCCATGAAGTGCTTGGCATCACCCTCACCGAACGAACCAAGGGCATGTCGATGGCGGGTGTCCCCTACCACGCGATGGAGGGCTATCTGAGACGCCTCGTCGAACGTGGCTTTCGGGTCGCGATCTGTGATCAGATCCAGGATCCCAAGGACGCCAAGGGCGTGGTCGATCGAGCGGTGACCCGAGTGCTCACGCCCGGCACCCTGGTTGATGAATCGCTGCTGGATGATGCCTCCTCGAATCATGTCGCCGCGGTTCACCTCAGCGAGGATCGGGCCTTGATCGCCTCGGCCGAACTGTCGACGGGAGCATTCGATCTTCACGATGTCCCGCAGGAACGACTGCATGATGAACTTGCACGAATCGCACCGGCGGAACTCATCGTCTGTGAGGTTCAAGGCGAGTGCCCTCCCTGGCTGGACGAGCTTGAAGCGATGGGCCAGATTCCGATCACTCGAAGGCCGGAGTGGACGTTCGCCAGGGAACACGGCCACCGTGTGCTCAAGAATTTCCACGCAGTCGCCTCGCTCGAAGGATTCGGACTGGATGGCGACCATCCGGCGACCCAGGCCGCGGGCGCCCTTCTTCAGTATCTCAGGGAGACTCAGGGCCCGACCGAGGAGGATGGTGGGCGGAGCCTCGCCCATCTCCAGCCTCCGCGACTGAGCAATGAATCAGACCATCTCGTGATCGATGCGACCAGCCTTCGCAGCCTCGAGGTCGTTCGCACCATGCGCACCGGAACCACGGAGGGCACCCTGCTCTCGGTGCTGCAAAAAGGTCGGACTCCCATGGGGCGAAGGCTGCTTCGTGAGTGGCTGTGCTGGCCCCTGCGGGATCGCACTCGAATTGAAGCTCGCCAGAGGGCGATCAGCACCTTCATCGAAGATGACGATTTCGCCAGNCGGCTGCGGGATGTCCTCGACGGCATTCAGGATGTCGCCAGAATCGGATCCCGCATCTCGATGGGCCGTGCCACCCCCCGGGATCTCGTGGGCCTCGGCCAATCACTGTCACATCTCGTGGTTCTGCTCGATGAACTCGAGGCCCGACCCAATTTCACCGAAGTTCGAACGAGACTCGAGAATGTCGGCCTCGAGCTGGCACCGGTTGAAGAGCGCATCCTCGAATGCTGCGTCGACACCCCCCCCAGTCACNTGCGCGCAGGCGGGCTCATNCAGGATGGAATCGATCCGGAACTGGACGAAGCACGAACCCTGCAACGTGATGCCAACAGCTGGCTCGCCGAGTATCAGGCACGCATCATCGAAGAGACCGGACTCCCGGCGTTGAAGGTGGGCTACAACAGGGTCTTCGGGTACTACATTGAATTGAGTCGGGCCAACAGCGACAAGGCACCCGATTCATTCACGCGAAAGCAGACGCTCAAGAACGCTGAAAGATTCATCACTCCCGAACTCAAGACGTTCGAGGAGAAGGTGCTCACCGCCGAATCCCGTGCGGTCGCACGGGAACGCGAGCTCTTCGCGGAGCTGTGCGAAACGGTCACCGAAAAGACGGATCGAATCGCCGAATACGCGGCGATCGTCGCTCGAATCGACTGCCTGCTGGGACTGGCTGAAATCGCTTCGAAACGTGGCTGGTCCTGCCCCGAGATCACGAACGTGCCGGGCATAGAGATCAGCGGAGGACGACACCCCGTTCTGGAGGCGATGCTGCGCGACAGTTTCGTACCCAACGACTGCGCACTCGCAGGAAATGGAAGCCGTGCGACGATGGCATTGATCACAGGCCCCAACATGGCCGGCAAGTCGACGTTCATCAGACAGGTCGCCTTGACGGCACTGCTCGCACATGCCGGATCATGGGTCCCCGCGAATTCGACGAGACTCGGACTGATGGATCGAATCATGACCCGCATCGGAGCGAGTGATGAACTTCACAGCGGACGCTCGACCTTCATGGTGGAAATGACCGAGACCGCCAACATCCTGCACCATGCGACTCCGAACAGTCTCGTGATTCTCGATGAGATCGGACGAGGCACCAGCACCCTCGACGGCCTTTCACTCGCCTGGGCCATCACCGAGACGCTCGCACAACGCGGAGCACCCACCCTCTTCGCCACGCATTATCACGAATTGACGGGTCTGGCGGACACGATCGATGCCGTGACGAACCTCCATGTCATGGTCAAGGAATGGAACGATCAGATCATCTTTCTGCATCGCATCCAACCGGGAAGAACCGACCGTTCCTACGGAATTCACGTGGCCCGCCTGGCGGGCCTTCCGAAATCGACGCTCAAGCGGGCACAAGCCGTGCTGGACAGTCTGGTCGTGAACGCCACCGAGGGTCCGGTCATCAGCCCGCAACCCGAGAAAAAGCCGGTGGATCAACTCTCTCTGTTCAACAACACCACGGTCAATCCAATCATTGCGTCGATGAAAGCACTCTCGATCGACTCGATGTCACCGCTCGAGGCGTTCGACCATCTGAGGAAACTCCTCGCTCAGATCGAAGAGACAGAGTGACCTGATGACATTCGAGGTCATGGAACTGCTCATACTGCTTGCCCAGACCGAGGTCGCGGCGACGATGCAGGAAGCGGCGAAAGGCCCGGCAGCGGTCAGTGTGAAGTCCATCGAGACGACGCTGGAGATGACCAATCGCTTCAACCTCTTCAGCTGCATTTCATTGTTCGTGGGTCTCACCGCGATCGGAGCATGGTTCAACGAAAAGGTGCTGAAACTTCCGAGTGCGGTGGGCACGATGCTCTTTGGAATCATTCTCGCGGGAATCCTGATCGGGATCGGATACCTGGGAATCATCGACGAGAATCAGATCAAACGTTTTCTCGACCGATATTCGAGCGAAGTGGTGTTGAGTTTTCTGCTTGGGTTGCTTCTGTTCTCGGGAGCGATGCAACTCGACACCGCGTTGGTCAGAAAATATCGAAACGCGATCATCTATGCAGCCACACTGGGCACGGTGCTTTCAATCACGATCACCGGAACCTTCGTCTGGTTGTTCATGCAATGGATGAACTCGATCACTCCACCTGACTGGGACTACAACGTCCCCTTTCTGGGCGCCTTGCTCTTCGCCGCGATCATCGCCCCCACTGATCCCGTGGCGATCATGAGCCTGCTGCGACGCCTGAAGCTTTCACAGGCGATCAGAGCCTATGTGGCCGGGGAATCGCTCTTCAACGATGCGATCTCGATCATCGCCTTCATCCTGCTGCTTCAACTGGTGGTCTTTGGAAATCCGTTGAGTGCGGAAGATGGGTCATCTGCGACCGAAATCAGCGGCTGGACGTTGTCTCTCGACTTCTTCTGGATCGCGGGCGGTGCGATCATCCTGGGCCTCGTGACCGGCAGACTGGGCGTGGCCCTGTTCACCTCGAGCGGCAAGGACGGTCTCGGCATCCTGGTGACCATCGGCACGGCCCTGGGGACCGGAGGACTTGCCGATGCACTGGGCGTCTCAAGTGCGGTCGCCGTGACGATCGCAGGCATCACCTTCGCGCAGTTCCGGTCGGAAAAAGACCATGGTTCGGAGAACACCCGGGCCGTCGAGGATTTCTGGACGTCGATCGATGGGGTGATCAATCCACTTTTCTTCGCGCTGATCGGATTGGAACTTCTCGTCCTGAGCTGGAACCTGCACACCGCACTCGCGGGGTTCATGCTCTTTCCCATCATTCTCTTCGCCCGCTATGCAAGCCTCTCGGTGCCGTGGTTGTTGCGTCCCGGAGGTCGCAGGATCAATCAACCGGGACTTCTTCTGATGACCTGGGCCGGCATGCGAGGTGGCGTCTCGTTCGCACTGGCCTTGAGCATGCCCGTCGGCACCGACGAACAGATCGCTCTGCGAGATGGATTCATCCTCACGGTCTTCATCATCGTGGTGATGTCGGTTCTGGTCCAGGGACTGACCATGGGGCCGGTTGCACGCGCACTCACCACTCGGATCAAGTGATGACGTGGAGTCAGACCAGCATGAAGGACTGGACCACGACAAAGACCAGTAACAGACACCTTTTCCAATTCCATTGAAGCTGAATGAAATGAATGGTGCGTAACATAATCTTTCTCTCATGGTCGAATTGTCGGTTGTCTGGGATCTGAGATTCGAAAGCTCATCACCTGGACGGTTGCAGCATACCTGAATCCGAGAAGCCAAGCCTTTTTGGGGACTTGAACTCCCCCTGTGGTTGGATAAACGAAGAAAAACAGACAGGCAGGCTCATGACAGCATCCCAGACGACATCTCCGACACGCCGAACCGGTGTGCTGAGCCTCATTCTCGGCGCAGCCAGCATTCCAGCAGCTCTCATTCTGGGATTGGGAATCGTGCCGGCCTTGGCGGCGATTCTGCTGGGGGCACGCAGGCGGAACCCGACGCTGCCGCGACCGATCTCCGCGGGCGTCGGCATGGCACTTGGCTTTGTAGGACTTCTGGCCTCGAGTCTGGTGATGCTCGCTCTTTTCAGCACACTGATTCTTCCCCGACTTGAAACAGGCATGGCCCGCGGAGCCGTGGGCAGACAGATTGATGTCGAGTTCACCACCATCGAGGGCCAGACGCTCGGCAGCACCACTCTGCAGGGAAGCCCGATGATCATCGATGTCTGGGCGACCTGGTGCGGACCTTGCCTGGCCGCGATGCCGGTTCTCGACAGGATCGCGAATGACACCTCGGTGCCGGTGATCGGGGTCACCTTCGAAGCGGAGCCACATGTCGTGCGGTGGGTTGCTGAACGAAGAGGTCTGGCCGGCTCACCGAACTACTCCATCGTCGCGCTGGATCGGGATGAGGCACCGGGACTGCTTGCGGGTGTCTCCGCCCTGCCGACCATGTTCATTCTTGATGGCAACGGAGTCGTACGGGAGGTCATGGTCGGATTTCATGACTATGATTCGATCAGAAACGCAGTGGATGACGTTCTCGACGCCGCACCCGACAACACTTTCAGAAAAGACACACCACGATGACCGCACTCGACCCACAATTCCTTCAGAGCAAGCATTCCGAAGGTGACGACTACGAGACCTACCTCGCCAAGGATCAATCACGGATCGAAAGTTGGCGCGACATCGAGAAGCGACTGGAGATCTCTCCAGCACAGCAGGATGTCCTCGACGGGTTCACACGTTCGATGAAGGTCATGTGTCTTTCCGGCACATGGTGCGGGGACTGCGTGGTCCAGGGACCGATGATCGAGCGCGTGGCTTCGGCCTGTGACCACATCGACCTT
>NYVB01000016.1 GCA_002684315.1 Planctomycetaceae bacterium
ATCTGGAGTGACTTGGCCGGAGAAAGAATCGTATGGAGTGCGCTCATGCAGGAAGGGTAGCGTGGTTCGACGGGATTTCCAGTTCACTGACGCATTTCCCGCATGCGCATCGGCATGGCGTCGATGATGCCGAAAAGTTCCTGCGTCTCGAAGACGGTCCTTCGTCGTTCCTTGGCGCCTCCGTCCTTGCCGACCAGGACCACTTCGAAGGCATCGTCGGGCATGGCGAATCGCTTTCTGAAGAGTTCCGATTCCGGAATCGCCGCCGTCTCTCCCACGACCACCGTCGCGGTGTCCTCCTCGAGATGGATGACCAGAAGGTTTCGCTCGAGGTAGCCTGTTTGAGAGTCGAGTGCGAGCCCCTTCTGGCGGGTGGCGTTCTCATCCTCCCCGTTGAAAATCAGCAGACGATGCTCCCATCGGCCCGAATCGAACCATGCCCCGGATGCCACGGCCGGTATTGTGTCGTTCCCGGCGGGGGTCTCGGGTTGTGAACAGCCTTGATTCGAACTCATGATCACCACCAGGGTCAGAAGAAGAGAAATGGAATGACTCATGTCGAAGTGTAGGCTTCTCGTACGGTGAGGACTCATGTCGACAACAGTTCACCGATCTCATCAGCCGCGGCCGTCCCGCTTCGAAGCGCATCCTCGATCGTCGGGCCGAGGCACCAGTCACCCGCCACGGCCACACCGAGGTCTCGATCGACCAACGTGGGTGATCCCAATGGTGTTCTGGTGAGACCGAAGCGCCAACGGTGCGCGATCGTCGTCGTGGCATGGTCGATGCCGAGAAGGTTCGCACAGATCGGCCCCAGTACGTCAGCGACCGAGTTCTTGTCGTCCTCGAGGTGCTCGGTGGACCAGCTGTGACTGGCCAAGGCCACCCAGGCACCATCAGAGGCTCTGTCTGGTTTGCCTGCCTGCGCTGCGAGCCAGCTGATTTCAGGGGACGGTTCGACCGCCGCTTCGAAGCCCACTTCGTCAGGATGGGGGCCTTCGATGAGAACGGACCAGATGCCAGTGAACGACACGTTCTTGATCCGATCGAGGCCGCCGAATCCGATCGGGGTGAGCAGGTCGATCGCTTGCGGTGAGGGGATCGCGACGATCACGCTGCGAGCGACCAGTTCGACCTCGCCCTGGTGCTGGATGATCTCCCACCCGGCTTCGCATGCGCGCAGTTCGACGACTCGAGCATTGAAGCGGACTTCGAGGTCCCGGGCCAGATGTTTGATGACCTGGTTCATGGCGGGCGTCCCCACGTGATACGGGCCTGCCGTCGAGCCGTCCTTGAGTGTGGGGCGCCAGGGTGCGACCACCCCGGCATCGATCCATTCCCGAAGATCGGGCGAGGTCTCGGGCTCCCGGAATGTCAGTTCCTTGCAGCCATGGTCGAATCGAGTCTCCCCGGTTCTTCTTGAACTGAGTCGGCCACCCGGGCCTCGGCCCTTGTCGAGGACCACCACCGAACGTCCTTGTCTGGTCAAGGCTCGGGCTGCAGACAGTCCCGCGGGACCGGCGCCGATCACGACGCAATCGACGGGTTCTTCAGAAGGACGTCCGGGCACTGTCGTATCGTCTCCTTGCGCAGCGCGTGCATGCACGCACAGTCTAGAAGAGCCGGCCGCCACGTGCCGGTTCCTTCTCGATCGAATCGACGTCTGGTTTCGGTGGGTCGGCCCGAACGGCCGTCACATCCGGCGCCCCTGGGGCGCCGGATGTGTTCGGCCTGGTTCAGCCGCGAACGCCGCGTCCCGACGTTCGGTTTCTGCTGGCGGTGCTGTATCGGTTGGTGGTGCCACCTCGCTTGGGCCCACCGGATTTGAAACCACCCGGCTTGGGTCCACCGGATTTGAAACCACCGGGCCTGGGTCCGGATGACTTCACGCCGCCTCGCTTGGGTCCACCGGACTTGCCGCCGGACTTGAAGCCACCGGGCTTGGGTCCGCCGGACTTGAAGCCACCTGGCTTGGATCCACCGGACTTGAAGCCACCTGGCTTCCACTTGCCCTGACCGGACTTCTGTGCGGCACCGTCATCGCGGCCGCCATCCGAGGAGGCGTTGGCCCTTGGATTCTTCCACTGGTGCTTTGGAGCGCCTGACTTCGGCTTGCGCTGGTTGTTGTCTCGGCTGCCTTCCGACCATGGCTTGGAGCCACTTCGAGCGGGCCGTTCGCTGCGTTCGCCGTATCCGCCTCCGGATTGTGCGCCGGAAGGCTTGTACTTGCCCTTGGGCTTCCAGGGCACACCCTGGCTCTTGGGCTTCGGAGTCCAGGGCTTGTTGCCTGCGCGGTCGTTGTCGCGAGTGTCGCGTGACCCGCCGGACTCCCCGTTTCGCGAACGCTTGTCACCCTTGTTGTAGGGGTGCTTGGACTTCCATCCGGGCTTTCCGCCCTTTTGATAGCTCTTTTCCCAGGGCTTGCGTTCGCCTGACTCGGACCGCTCGGATCGTTCGTCTCGGTTGTCGACCTTGCCGTAGGGCTTTGGTTTGGAACCGTTGCTCCACTTCGGCTTCTGGTTGCTCTTGTTGCCGTCCCACTTCTTCTTGCCCGGCTTCTGAGTGTTCTTCTTCTGCCAGGGATTGCCGACGCCATCGACCCGATGCCTGGACTCTTCGTTTCGCTCCCGTGATTCGGTTCGGGGTGCAGGCTTCCACTTGGGAGCGTCCCCTTCCTTGCGGGGTGCCCATTTGGCGGGCTTGCTCGCGGGCTTGTAGGGCGTGTGTTCCTGACGCTCCTGCGAACCCTGATAGGAACCCTGATGCGAGGTGTGTTCGTGGTTTCCGTCGAAGTTCTTCTTGAACTTCTTCTTGTCCTTCTTCTTGTTCTTCTTGTAGCCCGAGTCGGAGGTCGAATCGCCGGAGCCGAATTTCTGCGCGAGCTTGCGATCGAATTTCTCGTCGAATCGCTTCTTCTTCTCTTCGTATCGACCGGTGGGGGACTTGTCGTAGTTCTTCTTCTCGGGTCGTGGGGGGATCTTCAGATCCGTGGAGACCTTGAGCGGCTTTCGCGTTCTTCTCTCGACGGCCTGGAGAAGTCTTCGTTCGCTCTTGTCGCAGAAGGTGACCGCGATGCCGGACTTTCCAGCTCGGGCGGTTCGACCGATGCGGTGGACGTAGGTCTCCGATTCCATTGGAAGGTCGTAGTTCACCACATGTGTGATGCCGTCGACATCGATGCCGCGGGCGGCGATGTCGGTCGCGACCAGGACGGAGATCCGACCCGAACGGAACGAACTCATGATGTCGATGCGTTTGTTCTGCGTCTTGTCGGAGTGGATCGCATCGGAGCGGAATTTGTTGGCTCGCAGGTGTCTCACGAGGCGGTCGGCTCCGTGCTTCGTCTTGGTGAAGACGAGAGCGCATTCCACCGAATCCCTTTCCAGCAAGGCGCAAAGCGCCTGAGGTTTGTCATCCCGCTTCACCATGAAGACGCACTGGTCGATCTTGTCGACGGTCGTCGCTTCCGGTGCCGTTTCGATCTTGAGCGGGTCTCTGAGCAGTGAATCCGCGAGTCTTCGAATGTCGTTCGAGACGGTGGCCGAGAAGAAGAGCGTCTGGTGCTTGTTTGGAATCATCTTGACGACCTTGCGGATGTCGTCGATGAATCCCATGTCCAGCATCCGGTCGGCTTCGTCGAGGACGAATGATTCGATCTCGGAGAGATCCACATGGCCCTGGTTGACCAGGTCGAGCAGGCGACCCGGGGTCGCGATCAGGACGTCGACGCCGTAGCGCAGAGCGTTGACCTGTCGGCCCTGCTTGACGCCACCGTAGATCACCGCATGTCGGAGTTCGAGATGACGTCCGTAGGTTTCGAAGCTTTCGTGGATCTGCATCGCGAGCTCTCGCGTGGGGCAGAGCACCAGTGCGCGTGGAGGACGACCTCGACGTGCCTTGCGTGGCATCTGGTATTCCGCATCGGATGTCGCCAGCTGATGAAGGATCGGAAGCGCGAATGCACAGGTCTTGCCGGTACCCGTCTGAGCACATCCCAGCACATCTCGCCCGGTCATGGCTTCGGGAATCGTCTGAGCTTGGATGGGCGTGGGGGTGTCGTAACCCTCGTCCTCGACTGCTCGAGCGACGGGCTCAATGAGCCTCATAGTCTGAAATGTCATCGGAGCTGTGCTCTACTTTCGGGAAACCAGCGCGGCGGGGTATCCGGTCAATGTGTCATGTCGGAGATGTCGGAACGCTGTTGCGTCCGGGGCGACTCATATGTCTTCTTCGTTTCAGTGGGTTCGAACTCGCCACCGAATCGTCAAATTTAACCTTCCCGAGGCTTTATGTCCACAACAACAGCTTTGAAATCACATCTCAGGGGTCCTGGTCCTAGAACATCGTGCTTACTGTCCCTCAGAACTGCCTCATGAGNCCCTGGGACCTACACTGATCTTCCAATGAAGCGACACCTGACCCCCGAACTCATGGACGACCCGGCGCTTGATCCCGCTGAACACCGTCATGCGCTGGGTGGTCTTGCCCGGCTGAATCGCATTTCAGCCGCCGGTCGAAGCCCCTGGCGAGGCATGGCCGACCTTGTCCGTGAGTCGAATCGACCGCTTTCCGTGCTTGATGTCGCCACCGGATCCGGTGATGTTCCCATCTCNTGTGCTCGTCGAGCGAAGGCTGAAGGTCTCGAACTCGAACTTCATGGATGCGATCTCAGCGAGGTCGCTCTGTCGCAGGCATCACAACGTGCTCGGGACGCCGGTCTGACCATGACCTGCTTTCAGCACGACATCCTGGCGGAACCACCGCCCGAGACCTACGACGTGGTGACCTGCAATCTCTTCGCGCATCACCTCGATGAAGAAGGCGTGTGCCTGCTGCTGCGCAACATGGCTCTCGCGGCACGCCGGCGGGTGCTCCTCTGCGATCTGCGCCGCGATCGAATCGGCCTGGGCCTNGCCTGGGTGTTTTCAAGACTGCTCACCCGTTCGAAAGTCGTTCATGTCGATGCCATCAAGTCCGTGCGTGCCGCCTGGACACCGGGCGAGATGCGTGACCTCGCCACGCGGGCGGGCCTTGAAAACGCGGCGCTTCCATCCTGTTTCCCCCGTCGGATGATGCTTTCATGGGAGCCGTCATGAGCACTGGCACGCTGAACACGATTCCCGATTCACCACAGGCTCTGGTGATCGGAGCGGGGCCCACCGGTTCGGTGGCGGCGACGGTTCTGGCTCGGGCGGGTCTTTCGACCGTACTGGTCGAACGTGCGAACTTTCCTCGTCGCAAGGTCTGTGGTGGATGCCTCGCTCCCGCGGGCATCAGGGCTCTTGAAGCCTGCGGTCTTGGTGAACGACTTCACTCGATCGATCCCATTCCCATGCGCCATCTTCGTCTTCAATCCGGGGGCGCCGCATCCTCGCTGCCCATCGAACCTTATTATTCGCTCGACCGGGGGCGCCTCGACGAAGTTCTGGCCGCCGGGGCAGTCGACCATGGCGCGATCTTTCAGGACGGTGTCCGTGCCACGATCAAACACGATGATCATGTCCTGCTCGAGCAGGGCGGTCACAGTCTTGATTGCACCCCCGGCATCGTGGTGGTCGCCGATGGTTTGGCGGGAACGTCATTGAGAGAACGAGATGGTTTCGACTGGGTGATCAACGACCAAAGTCCGATCGGCCTGGGTGCCGTCATCGAATGTCCTCTTGATGACGATGACGACGACTCGATCGTAATGCGCTGCTCTAAAACAGGTTACATAGGCACNTCTCGCCTTGGTGATGGCCGATTGGTCGTGGCCGCGGCNGTGTCCGCGGAGGCGATCAAGCGGGATGGTACGCAGGGTGCGGTCGCCCGAATCTGCCGCGAGGCAGGCGATCATTCACGGCGTTTCGAGAACATCCAATGGAAAGGTGTCGGTCAACTGACCCGTCAGCGCGCTCGATTCGCGCAGGGCCGGATCCTCGTGCTGGGTGATGCCGCTCGGTACGTCGAGCCACTCACCGGCGAAGGCATGAGCTGGGGGATCTGCCGGGCTGCGGACATCCTGCCCCACGCTCGGCGCATGCTCGAGGGCGAAGACGTCTGCGAAGGGTGGACTCGTGAAGCGAATCGAATGCTTCGAACCAGACGTCTGGTGTGCCGGACGATCTGCGGGCTCTCGCGACGTCCGCGCACGTTGTCACTCATTCTGAACATTCTCGGCGAACGACCGCCGATCGGTTGGGCCACCCGCCGTCTGTGTTGGAGCAGCTCATGACCACTGATCCACGCATTCTCGGAATCGGAACCGCCGCTCCGGACTTTCAGGTTTCGCGCGAACTCGGCTGTGAACTCGCACTCGAATTCTCTCCATCACTTCCCGTCGACAAGCTGCGACATCTCTACGACGAATGTGGCGTGGCGTTTCGGGGAAGCGTCTTCGACGTGGCGGACATGCGTCGTTTCGTGCTCGAAGGACCTGGTGGCCATGGGGCAACGACCGAATCACGATTGGAATGCTTCATGCCTCATGCGGTCGGACTTGGTGCGACCGCGGCACGTCGGGCATTCGACGAATCCGGACGTTCACCGGCGGAGGTCACTCATCTCGTCACCGTGTCGTGCACCGGCGCGAGATCCCCGGGCATCGACCACGGTCTCATCGAACGGCTCGGCCTGTCGCCGGACGTCTCTCGAACCCACATCGGATTCATGGGATGCCACGCGGGNCTCAANGGCCTTGCCGTCGCTTCGGCATTCGTTCGAGCGGATCCCGCTGCGGTGGTGATGCTGGTGTGCGTCGAGATGTGCAGCCTTCACTATCAGATCGATGATTCACGCTGGGATCAGCAGGTCGCCAACGCGATCTTCGCCGACGGTGCGGCTTGTGCGCTGCTCGGGTCCGGCTCCGATGGCCCTCGAGTCACCGGCTCCCTGAGTCGGGTCTTTCCGGAAACCGCCAGCCGCATGGGCTGGGAGATCGGTCAACACGGGTTTCGCATGACCTTGTCCCCGCGTGTCCCGGGATTGATCCGTCGTCATCTGGCGGCCTGGCTCGAGCACTGGCTCGCGCCGCGCGGGCTCGCGATCTCCGACATCGACGGCTGGGTCATCCATCCGGGAGGACGTGACATCCTCGAAGGTGTTCGGCGCGGTCTTGAACTTGATTCCGGACACATGCTTCAAGCGGAACAGATCCTTCGACAGCATGGAAACATGTCCTCCGCGACGATCCTCTGGGTTCTCAAGGCNCANCTNGCNNCGAATCCCGCCGGTCCGCTCATGGCGCTTGCCTTCGGCCCGGGACTGACCGGCGAGGGAATTTTGGTCGCACCCTGACTTTCCTGCCGAATGACGTATTGAATGCAGTACCTGTTCCAGTGATCGAAAGGGATGCCCGTGGCCGCGAAGGAAGATGCCAAGACCGTTCAGCTCGTTGATCGGATTCTCGAACGAGCCGTTCAGGAATCAGCCAGCGACATCCACATCGAACCCCGGGAGGATCTGGTCCGCGTGCGTTTTCGAATCGACGGGATGCTCGTCGAACGGCCTGAGATTCCCGTCGAACTCAAGATGGCGATCGTGAGTCGACTCAAGGTCATGGGCAATGTCGACATCGCCGAGCGGCGTCTGCCCCAGGATGGTGCCTTTCGGTTCAATGCGAACGGAGAACCGGTCGACATCCGAATCTCGACCTTTCCCACCGAATTCGGTCAGAAGGCCGTCTTGCGACTGCTTCGACGTGTCAGCGACGATCTCAATCTCGGTCAACTCGGCTTCACGAAGTCGCTCTCGGACAAGATGGTGGCGCACGCCCGCAGATCGCTCGGCATGCTGCTGGTCACCGGCCCGACCGGAAGCGGCAAGACGTCGAGTCTCTACGGACTTCTCAACACGCTTGATGCCCGTTCACGAAACATCATGACCCTGGAGGATCCGATCGAATATCGATTCTCCGACATCATCCAGGGACAGACGAATCAGAAGATCGGTTTCACCTTCGCCANCGGACTCCGATCGATNCTGCGNCAGGACCCCGATGTGATTCTCGTCGGNGAGATGCGTGATGGCGAGACCGCGGACATCGCTTTCAAGTCCGCACTCACCGGTCACCTGGTGCTGTCNTCACTGCANACCAACAGTGCGATGGAGACNTTCGTGCGTCTCTTCGACATGGGGCTCGAACGNTACGTCGTCGCNTCCGCCNTGAATGCNATGNTGGCTCAGCGNCTGGTNAGAAAACTCTGTCGATACTGNCGNAAGAGCACCCCGTACGACGAGCACCTGAACCGAAANCTCGGAGGGGATTCAGANCACCAGTTCGAGATCTACGAGGCCGGTGGNTGTGCNGANTGCTACGGAACCGGGTACCGGAGTCGCATCGGGATCTTCGAACTTCTCGAGGTGGACGATGAACTCAACGACATCGTCAAATCGGANGNNNTGACCTATGTNGANCTTCGCAAATTCCTCGANAAACGTGGGTATCATGGTCTTCGTCACGCGGGCTACCGANTGGTTCGCAAGGGGATCACCTCGATGGAGGANGTCTTCCGCGTGACCTGANCCGTTTCTCTGTCTGCCNTTCTGTCTCNCGCCATGTTCCGTCAAGGACGTTCACGACCATGACCCATTCCCAGGACAATCTGCAGGACGTTCCTCCCTGGAANCGATCGAAGGAACCGGCGCCGACCGANTCCTCGCAGTCNGACGTGGCATTCGAGTCGGATGATGATTCCANNCTCGGCGAGCTTTCGAGCAGTGAGCTTGAACTTCAGGAACTCGCTCGGGCGAACGATCGGGCCTCGCGTATCCAGGTCGTCGAAAANNTCGAGAACCTCTTTTTNCATGACGACTTCTTCCGGCTGGTCGGNATCGGTGCGGTGGGTGGCTTCGCGATCTCCACGATTCTGATCGTGGTCGTGCTTGAATTCACNAACCGACAGTTCGCCGAGACCTTTCCCAGATTCTGGTACGTGTTTCCCACNCTGACCATCGTGGGCTTCGTGGCCTGGACGCTTCTTCTGNTGAAGGTGNGGGTGTACCGACGANACAAGCGNCTTCGANAGCTCGCCTTCGGAAGCANCGACGAGGATTCAAAGGAAGCCTCCGNGGNGNNTCNNGAGCAATCGTCCGGACCNCNACACAGCGAACCCGGNGAGCAATGGCTTTNAANCCAGCGTCGTCACTCGGCCCNCGGNATCTGAAATNNTGTCACTCGNNGGTGGCGGGNATCGNCCGNACCGGGCGAAAGCCNAGATGGCTCAGTCCGCTGTCCGGNGTCGAGGCCATGCGGGCGCTGGGGCGGTAACTCGAACAATAGGATGGATTGCAGAGAAATGANCCNCCCTTCTGGACNCGNCTGTCGGTGACCAGTGGATTTCTCGGATCCACTGAACGCTCAGGTCCGACCGGAGTGAGAATCACGAAGTCCCCGCTCGCGCCTTCCGTNCTACGGGCGTAGGTTTCGACATCGAAACGATCCGCGGTCCATTCCCAGACGTTGCCCGCCATGTCGTGGAGACCAAGCTCGTTCGGTGGAAANCTTCCGACCGGTGCGGTTCCGACGTGTCCGTCCTCGGCGGTGTTGAGATCGGGAAACCGACCATTCCAGGTGTTGGCCATGATCCGATCATCCGGTCTGAACTCGTCTCCCCAGATGAAGCGTCGATCGTCCTGGCCCATTCGAGCAGCTCGCTCCCATTCGGCTTCGGTCGGAAGACGGCCACCGACCCATTCGCAGAATGCCTTCGCGTCGTCCCATGACACGTGNACCACCGGATGATCGTCGAGGCCCTCGATCGAACTGCCCGGGCCGTCGGGGTGTTTCCAGCTCGCACCCG
Source organism: Planctomycetaceae bacterium (assembly GCA_002684315.1). The sequence continues at coordinate 9,780 of NYVB01000016.1, forward strand.
GCGTCCAGCGCCACCAGCGAGCCGGCCTGTTCGTGCCGACCGCAGTCTCGGGTGGAGTGAAGACCAGTGNGCCCGGCACCAGGACCTCGTCATCCGGTTTGGGCGTGCCCTCCGGAACCTGTTTCTTGAGGACCTCCCAGTCGATCGGTCGCTCGGCGGTGGTGAGGTATCCGGTCGCTTCGACGAATGCCTTGAACTGCGCATTGGTGACNTCGGTGCGAGCGATCTCGAACTCGCCGACCTTCACCTTGTGTGCTGGTCGCTCATCGGGTCTGCCTTCGGGGTGATCGGTGCCCATCGTGAAGATGCCACCGGGAACCTCGATCCAGTCGATGTCCGCTTCCGTTGCAGGCTCCAGTGCGCAGACACCGTTTGAAAACCCCAGAACGAAGGCCATNCAAGGCACGGCAACGCTTTTTTTGAAAAGTCCGTGTGACATGCCCCAATTATACGGCGTTCATCGAGTGGTCATGATCCCGGCCCCATATACTGGTTCGTTCCAAATCACTTCATCCTTCGGAGTTCTCTCGATGGTCAACCTGCCTCTCCTCGCCCTCTGTGTTTCAGCCGCCATGCCAGCCGTCGAGGACGGTGGTGCCTCGATGTTCCGGTATCCGGACATCTCCAATGAAGAGATCGTCTTCGCCTATGCNAACGACCTCTGGCGNGTGCCCGTCGAAGGTGGCATCGCATTGCCCCTCGCGTCTCCCGATGGCGTCGAAGTGATCCCGCGTTTCTCGCCGGATGGTTCGCAGGTCGCCTTCATGGGCAACTACGAAGGCAACCGTGACCTGTACGTGGTCCCGACTCGAGGCGGCATGCCACACCGTGTGACGCATCATCCGGGTTCGGAACGACTGAGCGACTGGGGCCCCGATGGCACGCTGCTTTTCAGTGGTCGAAACATGGGCGGTGTCCCTCGTGCCGAGATGGTCTTCTCCGTCGATGCCGAAGGTGGCATGCCCGAGGCTCTGCCGATGCCCTACGGTGCGAACGCGACCATCGATCGAAGTGGAACCTGGGTCGCCTACACGCCCAATCAGCGTGACGGGCGAACCTGGAAGCGCTACCGCGGCGGCATGGCCAGCGACCTCTGGTTGGTGAATCTCGAAACCGGTGAGTCACGTCAGGTCACCGACTGGGAAGGCACCGACACCATGCCCATGTGGCACGGTGATCAGCTCTTCTATCTCTCTGATGCCGGCCCCGAGCACCGTCTCAACCTCTGGAAGTAC
>NYVB01000103.1 GCA_002684315.1 Planctomycetaceae bacterium
GGTCGGTCAGAACATCGAGCGATACAAGAAGATCGAGGTCCTGGCCGAATACGACGGACTCATCGACAAGACCTGTGCGGTGGTGGTGCAATGCGAGCCCTCGATCCTCTACGAGAACGGCACCGTGTACGGCACCATCGCGATGAACGTCTCCAAGCGACTTCAGGAGAACGTCCAGGGGATCAAGGTGCTGGATTTTCGTCAGGTCATGCAGTGGCAGTACCAGACACCCAGTTGGTCGATGCTTTCCTACGGGGAGATGGCCGAGGAGCTCGGCGTGGAGCGGGTGGTCTTCATCGAGCTCTACGAGTTCAGACTTCATCCCGAGGGCAACAGCTATCTCTGGGATGGTGCCTGTGCCGCGACCCTGGGCGTGATCGAAGAGGACGGCTGGGATCCCGACAGTTTCGCGAAGACGTGGGAGATCGGGGTCAAGTTTCCCGACATCCAGGGCGTTGGNCGNGAAAGTGCCAANGCNTCNCAGATCCAGATGGGCCTGATGGCCAAATTCGTCGACGAGACCTCCTGGGTCTTCTACCGCCATATCGAGGACAAGTATCCAGATGCGATCTGATCAAACCCACCAGTGTCTCATCCGTTCATGCCTCCTCGGTCTGCTGTCCTGCCTCGTGCTGACAGTCGTCTCGGGATGCAACATCCTGGTGCCCGTCACCTATGCGGTGCAGGGAACCGGTCAGAATCCAGCCGAACATGAACTGGACCCCATCAAGACGCTCGTCTTCGTCGACGATCTCAACAGCGTGCTGCCTCGAACCGTGCTTCGGGTCCGCCTCGCGGAAAGCATCTCCGAGGAACTGATGCGTCTCGACCTGGTGCCCGCGACGGTCAACCCCTCGGATGTGATGGCGCTGGTCCGATCGCGTGAACGAAACAGCAGTCGCAGCTCCATGAGCTCGATCGCCGAGGACGCCGGCGTTTCGCAGATGCTCTACATCAAGGTCGAATCCTTTTCCGGACTCGTTCGTTCCACCGAGTTGCGCCCGACCGCCAGCATCGGAATCCGAGTCATGCATTTCGACAAGGGTGGGCGGGTCTACCCTCCGACCGAAATGAACTCGCCCGGAAGCCGTTCGGTCGACGTCAGTCTTCGTGAGATCGATCCCTCCAAGTTGCGCAGTGCCTCCGACCGCCGACGCGTGGAGCAGCAGTTGATCTCCAAGCTCGCGTACGAAACCTGCAAGCTCTTCCGTGAACATGAGGCGCGGGAACTCGGAGAGAACCTTGGAATCAAGTGATGGCTCCGATCGTTCGCCGCTTCTGCACGTCCTCGAGGGTGATGCCCGACCGGGACGCATCCGTCGCGTCGAACTGGTCAGACGAATCGCCGGCGATCGGGTNCTGGTGCTGGGCTCGCTCGATGATGAATGTCGTTGCAGCGGATTCGGTCTGAATGCGATCGGAAGCGCCCCATCTCGAACACTCGGGCGCGCGCTGTCATCGCTTCTGACGCGAACGGTTCCGGAGGATGGTGAGGCCCACCCACGACCGGTGCCCTGCACCTGGGCCATCTCGACCGCTCTTCGAGTCGCGCGCGAGGNATCGCGAGTCATCCTCGTCGCCGACGGACGGGCGCCCGAGGATGCAGATCCGATTCTCATGCAACGTCTTGATGTGATCGTGCCCGCCGACAGATTCATCCCCGGCTGGACGGCCGCTGGCGTCCACCGTGTGCGGACGCTCACTCCGGGCGCTCTCCCTGCGGGGGCCACCGTTCGTGGGGATGCCGACGGTGCCTTTCGATTGGGCATCGAACCCGACGAGGTCGCTCCGGAAGAGGATGCGATCCTGCTGGTGCATCGTGCCGGTCTGATGTATTTCACCGGCGCGGATCTGGAGATTCGAATCAACCGGCATTCACGTCACATCCACCACGTGATGGATTATGGAACCTCGATCGGTTTCAGTGAGGTGATGGAGAAGCTCGATGAATCCGAGTTTCCCGGGGAAGTGGATGTGATGTTCGTGGCGGGATGCGATGACGTGGCGACCGACGAACGTGTCCTCGACCATGCCGCGCGTGGCATTCTCACCATCGCCCTGCGCAGCGGCGAGGCGGGAGAACGCCCTGAGCTGACCCTTGAATCACATGGCATCTCCGAGCATTCCTCGAACCTCACCAACACCGGTGCCGACATGCTGCTCGGCATTCTCGAATCAAGCGAGTCGGTCGACCGACTCCGGCATCTGGCTCGCGAGTTCGCGTCACGCCGCGATGCCCGCTCCTGGGCGCACGAACTGCTCGACATCCTCGAAATGAAGGGCTGACTTCGCCCTTCTTCCGATGGACCGATTCGGGATGCTTCCCGTTCAGTTCGAATCGAGCTTCTTCAGCAGCGTCTGCGCCGCTCCCCGATACAGATCGACGAGAAGGTCGTCAGGCAGTCGATGGCATTCGACCATCGGCGCGGCGTCGGCGGCGTATCGCTGCGGGTCCACCATGTGCAGGTCCGGGTCCACGATGGGGGACTCGAACCGACCGTCGCCCTCGAACATCATGCGCAACGTGGCGTATCTGCTGGCATAGAGATCGAAGGCCTGTTGTCTGTTGCCGGCCTTCGCAGCCAGTTCGTTGTCGGTGCCTTCCGTCTCGAGATGGGCGTCGACCACGACGATGTCGGAGCCGAAGAACACTCTGCCCCGCCATGTCGTGAGAAACGCACGAAGCTCGTCAGAGGGTGTCGCACCCAGCTCTCGCAGCATCCACTTGCACGCACTGGTGTCGAGATGCAGGTTGGGGTGACGTTCCAGAAGGCCGCCGAGGAATGTGAGATCCTCCGGTGAGCCACCGAAGTGCGCGGCGATCCAGGGTCCGGTGAAGTCATCGAGCATCCGTTCCAGCGGTGTGTATTGATCTCGCTTGGTCCCGTAGCGTTCGGCATCCTGGTATTTCGCCTCGAACCAGGTGTCGGGGTCGGCGACGTGGGTCATGATCGCCATGCCGAGGCTCTGCCCCAGTTCGGCGGCGGCTCGATAGCGGGGAGAATCGAGTGCGAGGATTCCCGGAGTGCCCCATTCACGTTCGGAGTCCCTCATCCGGGGGGCGGCGAAGAGCTTCATCAATCTGGCNCCATGGTCATGGAAACGTCTGATTCGATCCAGAAAGCCCTGTCCGAAGGCATCGCTTCGATCCGGATTGGTCCAATCCGGAACGGCATTGAANCGAATGCGATCGCCCAGCACGGANCGGACGTCTTCGACCGCTTCCAATCGTGTCATCGAACAGACGCTTTCGANNCCGAAGAGGTCCATCGCCTCGACGTAGAGCTCGGCCGCACGTCCNCCTCCGATGTGGGCGTGCATGTCGATGATGGGGCAGGGGGGTGGTCCCAGCGCCTTCGCCTCCAGNGCATAGTCCACNCCAAAGCGGTTGCTGGGGCCNTGCCTGTCGATCTGTTNCNTCGTGTCNCTCATGTNCCGAATGGTAGCACTCGGATCCGTGCNGGCACTNTTTTCAGCCGACTCCGCTGGGTGTCATGTCCATCANNAGTTCNNTCATGNNCGAGTCNTCCNGCTCGAGCTGNGCCTGGAACNTTTCNTCCATGTGGGCCGCNCGAACGNTCCCNGCNTAGAGCTCGCAGTCGGCATCGATGTCGATGTGTCTCGCCAGNTCGCATTCGAACCATGNGATGGAGTTNGCCAGCACCGGGATNCCACTNGGCGTNTGNTCCACCGTGATGCCCATGAAGGANTCNACCTGGTCGATGATCATCTGATCNAGNCGCNTGGCATGNGCGAGTGCNATGCCNTCGACCGCNGCCACCGCGAACATTCTGCTGTCNCTGATGAGNGGNCTCAGGGCCATGCCTTTGCGCACCGACACCANCAACATGGGNGGTGTGTTGGCACATGCCGTGACNAANTCAGCCATCACNCCATGACTTTTATCAGNGCCTTTGGCNGTNAGAAAGAACGGGTAGCCGTTCAAGTGAGCCATCGCCTCTGGAATATTCATGTCTTCTCTTTCTCCTTGAAAAATGGTCTCTTTTTCAAGTGCTTCTGATTTTTGACAAATGGCAAGTCGTGTTTTTGCAAGACTCTGCCAATGAGTGGTTTACGTCAGATCCAGTTGACCATGAAACTTCAAAAAAACGACTCTCATTAAAAATAATGGGGTAATAGTGGGGCGAAATGTTGAATGGTGGGGTGATGTGGGGTATTCTCCAAGCGTTCCCGGACCTTTGAAAGGTAATGATGCGTGCTCTTCCTCGGCGAATACGACTACACGATCGACGCAAAGCAGCGGCTGGCCATTCCAGCCGAGGTGCGCGATGTGTTGAATCCCGAGATTCACGGCGCGGCCTTCATCGCAGCTCCCGGGGGCAACGGGTCACTCTGGCTCTGGCCGGAAAAGACCTTCGAACGACTTTCGACCGAATTCGACAGCTCGCTGCTCGGCGACGATCAGCTGGACGACTTCGAGCGACTGATGTTCTCGCAGGCAGCTCGAGTGCCTCTCGATTCCTCGGGACGTGTGAGGCTTCCGGCCCGTCTGCTCACGCAGTACGGCCTGAAGGATGCGATCAAGGTGCTTGGCGTCAGAGATCACCTGGAACTGGTGGATCCGGTCGAATGGGAAGCCGAGCGCAAACGGCTCGAGCCAGCCAAGGAAGAAATGATCAAGAGTGCGCGGCGGACAATGGCCGACCGACGCAGAAAGTTGGACCAATGAGGGGTATGACGAGCCGGACAGCTCATCGTCTTCTCGGGAACCTGTCGACCCCACGTTCATGGACGGCTCGTGGGGCCGAGCTGGGAAACATCGAAAGCATTTCAGAAACTCGCGTCGGAACGGACTCCGGTTTCAAGCCAAGGACGGCACGCGCTTTCGATGACTGCTCCATTCGGGTGAGCAGAAGGTTGTGTACGCACCGTATTTCCAGACCAATCAGCCAGAACCGCATGTCGTTTCGCAGTCTGGCATCTCTCTAGCCTCCCGGCATGGACAGCCACTGGAGGCGCGGACTTTCCAGTCCGTGACCCGCAACCGCCTTTCCCTCCTGGGAACCTTGCGGTGCAGACCAGCCATCATCACTCGTGATGGCGACGAACATCGGGCCCGGCAACCTATGGTTGTCGGGCCCGTTTCGTTCGTTCGATGCCAGCTGGCTTTCGAGGGGGGGTGCTATTCAGCAGCGGGACGAATCTGTCCGAGTACCGAGTTGGAGTCTTCTCCACTGGTCACGATCTGATCCGCGATTTCACGCCGGTGCACTTCGATCTTGCGGGGGAATTCAAAGGCGACCCGGACACGGTCTCCCTTGATGGTCGCGATTCGGACGATGCCCAGCGGTGCTGAGGGGTCTCCGATGACGACTTCTTCGCCTTCTTTTCGTGTGATGACAAGCATTGTGTCTGGCCTCCTGCCGATCCTCTTCCGGATCGAAGCGCGATCTCTGCGCTTCTGGATGCGTCCTTCGGATCGTCACTCGCGATCAATCGGACGTCTTGTACAAACTTGAAACTCTCCTCAAATCCTAGCGGAGTTGAGGGGAGAATCGAGTGTTCTTCTGGTGATTGGATTTGGAAGGTTCTGCTCAATGACTCTTTGAAACAAGCTCTATCGAGGTCTGAACGATCACGTATCGAGGGCACAGGCTCTTCAAGGCGTTTATTCTTGGACGTTGAGCATCTCTGCGAGCAGGTGTTCGTCCACGAGTTTTCCACAACAACGGACAGCCTGATGCCGGGCTGGCACTCTTCGAGTCATTGCTCACGTCCCATTTCGCCCCGGGTCACTCCTGGGCTTCGACCCCGGTGACTTCCTCGATGCGTTCCTTCAGAAGTCGTTCGATTCCCTGATGCAGGGTGTGCGAACTGGAAGGGCATCCGACGCAGGCTCCCAGAAAACGGATGCGAACCAGGCCTTCATCCGTGACCTCGACGAATTCGATGTCGCCATCGTCTTCCTGGATCATTGGTCTCATCAACTCAAGGACGTCACGAACTCGCGTTGCCAGTTCGGTGGAGTCTTCGTTCTTTTTGGAGGGATCGTCAGCCATGTCTATCGGTTTCCTTCGCTCGAGCGTGTTTCCATACTAGATCACAAGGGCACATCCCGCCATTCTGAGTCGGAAACCTTCTAGACTGTGCTCCGAACGAGTCATCGATCACAACAGGGAACACGCCATGACGCTTGCAGCGCATTCTCCTTCGGAATCTTCTTCATCCCGTCAAAACAGCATTTTCATGGGGTTTCTGTCCCTCATGCTCTGTGTTGGTCTGAGCGCCTGCGCCGGCAGTGGGGGCGATCCGATGAAGACCCTGAAATCAACCAACAAATCGGCCGCCACACATCTCGATGCCATGGCTCGCCTGGATGGTCCCGCGCCAAGCGACGCCTATCTTGCGATGCTCGAGGACATCATGTTGAGCAACCAGTACCTTTTGTCGGTTCGAAAAGCGGCATTCGGACGTCTCGCTCGGACAGCGCCGGAGACGCTCGATGATGTTCTGTCGATGACCCTGAACCGTCTTCAGCCCACTGATTTTCGTGCCTGGGTGGTCGAGCAGGTCGGCCTGCTTGGTCGGACGGCTCTCATCAAACCGGTCATCAGATCGTGGGCCACTCCATTGCCCATGATCGATGCGCCTGGCGACAGGCCCGAGATACTCGCTCTGGAGCGACTGACCGGAGGCTCGAAGGTGTCCGTGGCGCTCATCGACACCATGCTCGCATCGAGTGCGATCACGGAAGCCAATCTGAGGGCCAGATGCTGGGAACTCCTGGTGATCCACGGCGATACCGCGCAGCTTGAACTGCTGGTGGCCGATGACGACCTCATCGGCAAGGACTCGATGATGCTCGACATGCGTGCGTCGATTCAGGAACTCGGCGTGGTGCCCGGGACGCGCGAGGAGATCCTCTGGATTCGTGAGTTGCGCAAACCGCGCTACGACCAGTATTGGAACAACGTCGCCGCGGCGCTTGCCGAGTTGTCGGAAGAACGACGCGAGGATCTCAAGCCCCGTCATCTCGCGGTGGCCGTGGCCGCCCATCGTCATCGTCCGGAACTCCTTTCGATGTCCGACCAGCAACTCGACCAACTTCTTCAGCAGGAGATCGACGACAACGGCAGACGCTACAAGGCGGATTTCTCCGGATGGAACATCAAGGTCTCGGAGCGCCTGAACGACGTTCGTGACAAGCTGGTCTGGGGTGATCAGGCGGCCATGCTGCTTGCGCGTGAGGCACTGCGCAGCGAGGCGTTCGTGGCGCACGTCTTCGATTACGCCGATCGGGACATGATCGATCGGACCACGGAGTTTGGTGGCATCGTCGAGCTCGATCCGGAAGGGCGCTTCGAGCTGCTCGAGTATCAGCCACGTGCACGTGTCGCCGACGACCGTTATCTCGCGTCGTCGAAACTGTTCAAGGACGGATACACCGCACTGTTTCACTTTCACAATCACGCACAGAAATACCGCAATGAACGCTACGCGGGGCCACATCTGGGTGATTTCGAATACGCCGATGAAACCGGAGTCAACGGTTTGGTCTTCACGTTCATCGACGAAGAGACCCTCAACGTCGATTTCTACCGTGAGGGTTCCGTCGTCGTGGATCTCGGAACGATCACTCGCCCCGAAAATTGATCCTCTGAGTCACATAGAGAGTCCTGCTTGCACCTTCCCGTCGTCATTCTGATGGTTTCCCTGCTCCTCGCCGCGGAGGGGTTCGGTGGATTCTTCATCGGTGAGGACGACTGGTTCTGGATCCTGCCGGTGCTGGCGCTGGTTCCTCCGTTGTGTGGTGTGATCATCGAACTGGTCGTGATTCGACGAACCATCGCGGACGCCTCCGCCGGTTTCGTCTCCTCGATCCGTCGTGCCACCCTGCGACTGAGGATTCTTCAATGGTTCTCGGTGCTGTGCTGCGTGGTCTCCCTCATCGCCTTCGGCTGGCTTGAGGTGATTCGTGGGTTCACCGGTGATCTCATCCTGATCGATGAAGTGCTTGGAATTCTCCCCGCGATGATTCTGATGTCTCTTCTCTGGTTCGTGCAATGGCCTCTGGAACGGCTCCTGCAGGAGTCTCTGTTGATGCGTCGGTTGGACATGGGGCTGCCCATCCATCCGATTCCATCCCGATGGGGCTACGTGTTGCAGAGAGCTCGCACGCACATGCTGCTTCTTCTCGTTCCCATGCTCACGATTCTCTTCGTGCTTGAAAGCGTGGAGCTGTGTGCGGCGCTCGCCTTCGATGACCAAGTTCTCGAGGACTGGGCAGGCGTGCTCAGGATCATGGCCGCACTCTGCGCTCTGGCTCTGGCTCCGTGGGTTCTCATGTCGGCGATCGGTGCCCGACCACTTCAAGGTGGCGTTTTGCGCGACATGATCGCCACCACGCTCAAGGATGCCGACGTCCGAACCCGTGATGTGATGCTCTGGCCCACCGGGGGCAGCATGGTCAACGGAGCCGTCATCGGTCTCATTCCCTCCATGCGCTACATCCTGCTCACCGACGAACTGCTCGAGCGGCTGCCTTCGGGACAGATCCGTGCCGTGGTCGCGCACGAAGCGGGTCATCTTCGTCATCGCCACCTGCCTTGGACGATCTTTTCGCTTCTGGCCTTGATAGGCACCATCGGCCTGGCGCTCGAGTGGACCATCGAGCTGATGCTTCCGACTCTTCTCGAGTGGTCGGGGAATCCGATCCGAACGATGGCTGTGTTGGAAGCGCTCGGTGTGATGCTCGCTCTCGTTCTCACGTTTTTCGGCTTCGGTTGGGTCTCAAGGCGATTCGAGCTTCAAGCGGATGCCTCCGCCGCACGAGATCTCACCGTTCGTGGAGGCGTCGGAGACGATTCCGCCGCACGTGAGGGTCGTCTGGACGAGCAGGCGACGTTGCTGATGTGCGGGGCGCTCGACTCCGTCGCGACCATCAACGGAGTCGATCCGAACCGTCACACCTGGCGCCACGGTTCGATTCGCTGGAGGCAGAATCGTCTGCGCTCCCTGATCGGCTCCCGGCTGGAGTCGCTCTCGATCGACCATGACGTTCGTCGGGTGAAATTCGTGATGCTCACATTGATGTTCTTCCTTGGTATCGTCTGGATTCAGCAAAGCACGCTTCTTGATGCGTTTTTCAACTGATGACGGGATGACATGGCCGACTTCGAATTCATCAAGATGCATGGTCTCGGCAACGACTACGTCTTCATCGACGTGACCGACACGCAGATCGACGCGCCGCAACTTCTGTCACGTCGAATCTCAGATCGTGCCGAGAGCATCGGGTCCGATGGGCTGATTCTCTACGAACGATTGAGCGAATCCCGCTGCGCCTTGCGCATGCGCATCTTCAATGCGGACGGTTCCGAAGCCGAACTCTGCGGAAACGGCATTCGCTGTCTGGCTCGACACGCCTTCGAATCCGGAATGGTCTCGGACCACGTCTTCGAGATCGAGACCGGTGCCGGCGCACTTGGCGTGGAGATCCACGACGAGGACGATCGTTTCCTCGGAGTCTCGGTGGAGATGGGGCGTGCCACCACCGCGTTGGAGGCGTCAGGGGTCTCACTCCCCGGACTCGATGGTGATGAATCCGGCATCGGAGTCCGAGTGGATCTGGTGACTCTGCTTGCCGATCACGACATCCGTCTCGATCGGCAGGGCCTCGACGATGTCGTGTCCTTCGTGTCGATCGGAAATCCTCATCTGGTTTTCTGGGTCCGCGAACCTGCCGCGCTCGAGGCATTCGACCTCGCCCGCTTCGGTCCCATCCTCGAGCACCATCCGTGGTTCAAGGATCGAATCAACGTGCATGTGGTCCGAGTCGATTCGGCATGCCAGGTGACCATGCGCAGCTGGGAGCGGGGCAGTGGCGAAACCTCCGCCTGCGGCACCGGGGCCAGCGCCGTCTCCGTCGCCGGCGCTCTGGAGAAACGAACCAGCCCCTCGATTTCCGCGATTCTTCCCGGTGGCACCCTCGAACTCGTCTACGATTCTCATCAAGGTGCCGTCCGCATGACCGGCCCCGCCGAAACCATCTGCACCGGTGTGGTGCGATCCGACGGCACGATCATCTCCCTCAAGGACATTCCCGCATGACCCAGACCACCGGATTTCCCCTCGATGAGATCGAACGTCGTCTTCGTGACGGTCTCCAGGCACGTCAGTCTCAGTTGGTTCGCGAACTCGAGGAGATGGTCGCGATTCCATCCGGTCAGGGTCATGTTCCCGGAATGGACGCGATGCGTGAACTTCTGGTCGCACGTCTGGAGGCGCTTGGTGCCACCACCGAAGTGCATGCCGGTGACGCCAGACCGACCTGGTTGCTCGGAGCCAGCGACGCGGCTCCCACGCCCACCGCGGTGTGTTCACGTCCCATGGAGGACGACGGACCGCGCATTCTGGTCGCGGGTCATCTGGATACGGCCCATGACCCTGAGGATGATTTCATCACACTGA
>NYVB01000104.1 GCA_002684315.1 Planctomycetaceae bacterium
AAGTCGGTCGAGCACGCCACCCATCACCACCGAGCAGATGGCCACCGCGGTCTCCGCCGGCATGCCGACGAGCCAGGGCATCCAGTAGTCGGTCATGCGAGCACTGCCCAGCATGTCCCAGGGGTGCACGAACACGCTGGCGCCCAGTTGTTCCGCGGCCTCGAGAATCCTGAAGATCTCGGGGTCGTTCAGGTTTCTGCCCTGGATGTGGCTGCCGATCTGTATCCCCGGCATCTTGAGTTCCGTGACCACGCGTTCAAGTTCCCGGCAGGCCAGATCCGCATTCTGCATCGGCACGGTGCCCAGCCCGATGAACCTGTCCGGAAAGTCCGCGACGACGCCCGCGATGTGATCGTTGAGATAGCGCGCGAGATCGAGGGCGTCGGACGGCTTCGCCCAGTACGCGAACATCACGGGNACCGTGGAGAGCACCTGCATTCGCACGCCGTCTCGATCACACTCGGAGATTCTGACCTTCGGATCCCATGAATTCGACTGGATCTCGCGAAAGGACCGGCCGTCGATCATCATCTTCGCGCAGCAGGGTTTGTGGTGTTCGAGCTGAACCCATCCGCCATAGCCGTATCGCTCCTTNAGATCCGGCCAGTTCTCCGGCAGGATGTGGGTGTGCAGATCGATGACTTGGAGNGGGTCATTCATGAGAACGGTTCGTGCTCGAGTGCGAGGGGGTTCAGGAAAGATCTTCCGGCATCACGTACGGGCCAGGCTTGGGGACACGGTGTCCGCATGATTTGCAGGTGCTTCGTTCCGGATCGGCCCAGAATTGTTCCATGGCATCCTTGAACGCAAGCACGATGTCGGCGCAGTCGAACTCGTTGTCTTCCACCAGTGCGTTGCATCGCTCGCAGTAGAAGATCTGATGTTCAAGCTCACCTTCGGGACGTCTGCGTTCCACCACCATGCCGAGTGTTCCCGCCGGTCTGCAGGGTGCATGGGGGACGTTCGGCGGGATGAAGAACGTTTCGCCTTCGCGTACCACGTGATTCACGATCCGATCGCCCTCGTAGGTCTTGACGACGATGTCACCTTGGATCTGCGTGAAGAATTCCTCGGAGTCGACCTGATGGAAATCATTTCGGGCATTGGGTCCTGCGATCACCATGACGAAGAAATCCCTGCCGCTGTACAGGTACTTGTTCCCAACCGGAGGCTGGAAGTCACTCCGATGCGTTTCGATCCACTTCATGAGGTGTTGTGGCGTGGTGACGGAGCCGTCCGCCTCGATTCCGGTTGGTTCGTCCGTTCTCGATGGATTCTCGCGTGTCGTCATGGATGCCTTCTCGATCATGCCTGCCTCCAATGGTCTCTTCATGCATCCTAACAGTCGCAGACGAGGCATCCTCTGATTAAGATCGGATCATGAAATCACTCCCGATAATCTGTTTGATTCCGGCATGCCTGATGATTCCGGCATGTGCGACGCCCATCCCCGTGCTTCCGCCGGTGGAGAGCGTCAAAGGCGANACCGCGCAGCTGGTGGTTCTGATTCATGGTTTGGAGGAGGACGAGGGTCAGATCAGCATGACCTGTCGCACCAATGGACCGGAGTGGCCGACCGGTGAGGGTGCTGAATACGTTCGAGTGATTCCCGTGTCCGGTCACGATGGCATGATCAAGATCCTGATCGACGACGTGCCGTGCGGGATCTATGCGATTTCGCTGTTTCATGACGTCAACGCCGACAACGACATGAACCGGAGTGCGATCGGACTGCCCCTCGAACCCTGGGGGATGTCGAACAACGCGATCGGAATGATGAGTGCGCCCACGTTCGAACAGGCTTCGTTCGTCGTCAACGCTCCCAAGACCCTGATCGAACTCGATCTGCGTCGAGGGATCACGCTTCAACCACGAGCGCCCGTCCTGTGACCGAGTCATCTCCCATCCTCGACGCATCCTCCAATGACCGGGAAGGTGCGTTCGAATGGAGCATCAGGCCCTCCGTGGGTCGTCCGGGTGCGATGGTCTTCGCGGTATCGACCATCGTCATCATGTCCTCGCTCATCGGGGTGATGGGTGGCGACTGGATCTGGGGCGCGCTGTCGGCGGTGCTTCTCTTTCTCACCAGCAGTCGTTTCTTTCTCACCAGTCGAATCTCGATCTCCTGCGAGGGGATTCGAGCGGAATTCCCTCTCAGAACGCGTTTCATGGCGTGGAGTGAGATCGAGATGATCCGACATGACCGATCCGCCGCGTTGATTCGACTTCGAAAACGACGATTTCGAAAGGCTGAATCCACCATCCTCTTCAATGACACCGTCGATCAGGCACTTGAGAGCATGGTCCGGTACGCCCCGCCCGGCCTGGTGGAGGCCGTCGACTCATGAAACGCATTCGCACCTGGTTCACGCATGCCTTCGCCGTCGAGAAGGAGACGGATTTCGATCCCAGCGAGGAGGAGCGTGCCTTGATCGAGGTGGTCTGTGCCGAAGTGGTCAGGCGCCACATGGCGACGCCCGCGACCTTGTTTCTGGAGTCGACTCGCCCGTTGAACTACATCGGGAGCCAGACCATGACCTTTTTCGAGCCCGTGATGAGGGCGGTCCTCCGCAATCCCGCCAAGTGGGAGCAATTTGCCGGGATTCTGGAGCATCGAGGGTCGATCGAGTACCTTTGCCGAAGAATCGAAGCGCTGGACAAGGAACACGATTCCAGAACGAGCACCAAAGACGATGAACGACACTCAGAAGATTGATACCGACAGCATCAACGTGATCCTCGCGACCGACTGTGGCTCGACCACCACCAAGGCGATCATGATCGAGAAGGTCGACGGCGTGTACCGCCAGACCTGGCGGGGCGAAGCCCCCACGACCGTGGAAGAACCTTTCGCCAACGTGACGGTCGGGGTGCTCAATGCACTCACCGAGATCCAGGAGGTCTCCGGACGTCGTCTGATCGACGATGCGGGTGAAATCATCAGACCCGCCACCGCGACCGAAGGCTGTGACATCTACATCTCCACCAGTTCCGCCGGCGGCGGACTTCAGATGATGGTGGCGGGCGTGGTGCGTGAAATGACCGCGGCCAGCGCCAAGCGCGCGGCTCTGGGCGCCGGAGCGATCGTGATGGACACCATCGCCGCGAACGATAAGCGAAGGCCCCACGAGCAGATACAGCGAATTCGAGAGCTTCGCCCCGACATGGTCCTGATCTCCGGTGGCACCGATGGTGGTGACACCAAGAAGGTCACAGAAATCTCCGAGATGATCGCGCCGGCCAAGCCTCGACCCCGTTTCGGCAAGTCCTATGAACTGCCGATCATCTTCGCCGGCAATGACAAGGCTCGACCCGAGATCGAGCGCGTCTTCTCCGACGATGGATTCGATCTCAAGATCACNGACAACCTGCGTCCGACGCTCGAGCAGGAGAATCTCGGGCCCGCCCGGGACATGATTCATGATGTGTTCCTCGAACACGTGATGGCACATGCGCCCGGCTACGACACGCTGATGTCGATCACGGACGCTCCGATCATGCCCACCCCGGGTGCGGTCGGTGACATCCTCCAGACGATCGCCAAGGGCCGCGGAATCAACGCCGTCGGCGTGGACATCGGCGGCGCGACCACCGACGTCTTCAGCGTCTTCGATGGAACGTTCAACCGGACGGTCAGTGCGAATCTCGGGATGAGTTACTCGATCTCGAACGTCTGCGCGGAAGCGACGATGCCCACCATCCTGAGATGGGTCCACCTCGACATGGACGAGCACGAGCTTCGAAACCGTGTCAAGAACAAGATGATCCGACCGACGACGATTCCACAGAGCATGGAAGCACTGGTCTTCGAACAGGCGGTCGCTCGCGANGCGCTNCGTCTGGCGTACNTCCAGCACAAGGCGTTCGCCACCACGCTCAAGGGNGTNCAGCAGCANCGNACCGTCGGCGACACCTTCACCCAGCAGTCCGGTGGTGAGACGATCGTCAACAACATGAAGCTCGACCTTCTCGTCGCGTCCGGCGGTGTGCTCAGTCACGCACCGCGAATGCACCAGACCGCGATGCTCATGATCGATGCCTTCGAACCCGAAGGGATCACCGAACTCGCCAAGGACTCGATCTTCATGATGCCCCACCTGGGGGTGCTCGCATCGGTGCATCCGAAAGCGGCGATGGAAGTCTTCGAACGCGACTGCCTGGTCTACCTCGGCACCTGTGTTGCCGCGAAAGGCACTGGAAAAGAAGGTAAGAACTGCTTCAGTTGGTCCCTCGACGGCGGTGCGCGCGGCTCGGGTGAGATCGCCTTCGGTCGGATCGAGATGGTCGAGCTCGGACCGGAGGAGACCGCCGAGATCGAAGTCAGACCCGCACGAGGATTCGATGTCGGCGCGGGTCCCGGAAAACCGGTCACGAAGACCATTCGAGGTGGGACCGTCGGTCTCATTCTCGATGCCCGAGGACGTGCTCTGGCACTTCCCGAGGAACGTGCCGAATGTCGCGAAGCCGTCACACGAACGATCGATGCGATCGGTCTCTATCCCGATCTCGAAGGGAGCGCCGTCTGATGGCGAAGGCATACACCCCAGGACTCAAGGTCTCCTCCAGAACGACTCACCTCGCACATCGGATCCTCCCGATCGCTGGTGACGTGAAGGCTTCCCTCGGTGACGTGGTCGATGCCGAGACGGTCGTCGCCGAAACCTTCATGGACGGTGACATCACCCCCTTGAACGTCGCGAACCTCATCGCCGCTCAACCCGGTGATCTTCCGGAGCTCATGCTGAAGAAGGAAGGTGAGCGTGTCGAGAAGGACGAGCCCATCGCCCGCAGCAAGGGCATGTTTGGAATGTTCAGGACCGAATGCAAGTCGCCCGCAAGCGGCGTGCTTGAAACGATCTCCAAGGCCACCGGTCAGATCATGATTCGTGGCGCCTCGATTCCGGTTCAGGTGAAAGCGTACCTTCCCGGTCGGGTGGTCGAAGTGCTGCCCGATGAAGGCGTGGTCATCGAGAACGAAGTCGCGCTCATTCAGGGCATCTTCGGTGTCGGGGGGGAAACCTCCGGACCTCTGGTGATGGCATGTACCGCTCATGACCAGGGCCTCGACGCGGACGCCATCACGGATTCCATGGCCGGTCAGATCGTGGTCGGGGGCGCGCGCATGACGGCGGCGGCGATTCGAAAGGCACAAAAAGTGGGGGTGGCCGCGATCGTCTCGGGAGGGATCGACGATTCCGACCTTAAAGCCATTCTGGGATACGACTTGGGTGTTGCGATCACCGGCTCGGAAAAGATCGGACTCACCTTGATCGTCACCGAAGGATTCGGTGAAATCAGCATGGCTCGTCGAACCTACGAACTCCTGACCAGCAATGCCGGTCGAACCGCATCCGTCAACGGTGCGACTCAGATCAGAGCAGGTGTCATGCGACCTGAAATCCTCATTCCGTTGGCCTCAGAGGCCAAGGAAGCCGATTCTGCACAAAGTTCCACCGATTCAGGCGTGCTTGCGATTGGAACGCCGATTCGGGTGATTCGAGATCCTTACTTCGGCGCGATCGGCACCGTTGCGGCGCTTCCTGAAGCCCCCCAGGTGCTTGGTTCCGGATCGAAGTCCAGGGTTCTTGATGTCTCGCTCGAATCCGGTGAGGTCGTTACCGTACCCAGAGCGAATGTCGAATTGATCGAGGCCTGAACCGGTCTCCGGAGCTTCCTTGCATGCGAATGTCCACGATTCAAACCACCTTGCTCGCCTCTGCACTGTGTGCATCGGCGTGCGTTCAGGCGGTTGTTGGATCCTCGACGACATCATGGCTCGCACCTCCTGAGGCACCGACGAATCTCGTCGCGAATGATCTTCCCTGGGATGGTGGGGGAACGGTTCAGATCGATTGGACGGCATCCGCCACCCCCGAGGATCAACTCAAGGGCTACGAAATTCTCGCCCACGAGCTTTCGGTCACGCCTCAGGAACAGGCGGTCGAAACTGACGAGCAGGCCGACCGTGCCGCCGCCGAGCAGACCGAATCCGTGCTTGAAGGCGAAGGCATCGCTCCTGAAGATGCCAGGCGACAGGCGGAACTCTCGGCAGCCTCCTTTTCGCCCGCGCCGGCTGATCCTTCCGAATGGACCTCGCTCGGAATCGTGCCCGCGACGCAGACCAACTATCAGGCCACCGGGCTGAACAAGGCCGGGGTCTACGTCTTCAAGATTCGAGCCATCGGTCTTGAGGGTGATTTTTCCTCGCCGACGGCGGCCTCCGGAGAAATCAGGCCGGTCGCGGCCTTCTTCAACGGACGAAAACTCCCCTTGTTGATCACCCTCGCTCTGATCGCATCGGCCGTCTTCGCCTTCATCGTGCTCGCCCGACGCGGCATGCCGATGCGAATCAGAAAGATCGCCGGACTGGCGGCCGTCGACGAAGCCGTCGGACGAGCCACCGAGATGGGTCGTTCGATCCTCTACATCAACGGCATTCAGGACATGGACGACCTGCAGACGGTCGCCGGTGTGACCGTGCTCGGTCACGTCGCCAAGACCGCCGCCGAGTACGACGCCAAGATCGAAGTCCCCACGGCACGATCGCTGGTGATGACCGCCGCGCGTGAATCGGTGCAGTCCTCCTACTTCTCCGCNGGACGGCCCGATGCCTACAANCCCGATCTCATCTACTACGTCACCGACGAACAGTTCGGTTTCGTGGCCTACGTCTCCGGCATGATGACCCGCGAAAAGCCCGCCGCCTGTTTCTACATGGGNTCGTTCTTCGCGGAGAGTCTCATCCTCGCCGAGACCGGGAACTCGGTCGGTGCGATCCAGATCGCCGGAACCGCCAACCCCAGCCAGCTGCCGTTCTTCGTGGCGGCCTGCGACTACACCTTGATCGGCGAGGAGTTCTTCGCCGCGAGCGCCTACCTCTCCGGGCAACCGGATCAGCTCGGCAGCCTCAAGGGCCAGGACGTCGGCAAGATCCTCGTCGGCATCGTCATCATCATCGGAGTCACTCTGGCGACGCTTCAGGCGATCACCGGAAGCGATTCGCTCGAAGCCGCAGTCAACTATCTCGTCAACGTCATACTCGGAAGCTGACGGACCTCAACAGTGCAGATTCTCACTCGATCCATCCCGCTCTTCATCACCGCCGTCGCCGGCGTCGTGATGATTCTGTCGGCGTTCTTCCCCTACACCAGCGACTGGGGCAAGTTCGCGGGTCAGTTCTTCAACATCCTCGCGGCGTTCGCGTTCGTGCTGGGTGGGGGAAACCTGCTCAAGCTTCACCTGAAGAAGATCTCCGATCAACGTCCGGGCTGGGCGTATTCAGGCGTGGTTCTGGTGTGTTTCATCGTGACGCTGTTCGTCGGTCTGATGAAGATCGGTGCCTACCCGAACCCCACGTATCCCAACGTGCATTTCGGTGGCGAGACCCAGGGCTCGGGCAGCATGTTCTGGTGGTTCTACGAATACGCCTTCAAGCCGTTGACCTCGACCATGTTCGCGATGCTCGCGTTCTACGTCGCCTCGGCGGCCTTCCGCGCCTTCCGCGCCAAGAACTTCGAAGCGATTCTTCTTCTGAGCACGGCCTTCATCGTGCTGCTGGGCCGAACCTTCGCAGGTGTGCTCGCGACCGGTTGGATTCCTCCCGACAGCGCCTTCAGCGGGCTGCGTCTGGAGAACTTGAGCGTCTACGTCATGCAGGTCTTCAACACCGCAGGGACCCGCGCGATCATGATCGGCATCGCACTCGGCATCGCTTCGACTTCGATGAAGATTCTTCTCGGCATCGATCGCTCCTTCCTCGGATCGGGGGATTGAACGCATGATCAAACTGCTTGAAAATCTCGACCGTCGCTGGATCTTCCTCGCCATGGCACTCTGCGTGTCAGTGCCGATTCTGGTGATCGGTCTCACCGGTGTCACCTTCCCGGAAACGCCGACGCCCCTTGCCGAAGCGTTCTTCGCCGAAGTCGATCGAGCGGGCGAAGCCAACGGGCGACGCGCCAACGTGCTGATCGCCCTCGACTACGATCCGGCCTCCGCCGGTGAGTTGTCACCCATGTCCGCCTCGTTGGTCAATCAGTGCTCGAAGCGCGGTCACCGCATGTACTTCATCTCGCTCTGGCCGGTCGGCCCGCAGATGATCGACGATTCGATCGAAAAGGTCATCAAGCGCTACTACCCGAATCTGGTCTACGGCGAGGACTATGTGAACCTCGGATTCAAGGCCGGCAACGAACAGGTCATCAAGGTGATGGGCATCGATCTCACCACCGAGTTCCGAACCGACGTCGAAGGCACCACGCTCTCCAAGATTCCGATGATGGAAGGCATCACCTCGCTCGAGGACTTCGATCTCATCGCGGAGATCAGCGCCGGCTATCCGGGTTCGAAGGAGTGGGTGCTCTACGCCGCGACGCAGTACGACATTCCTCTGGTGAGCGGCATGACCGGAGTCCAGGCNCCGCAGAACTATCCGTACTATCCGACTCAGTTGAAGGGTCTGCTGGGTGCGATCAAGGGTGCCGCGGAATACGAATTCATCGTGAACGAGTACATCCGAAGATCTCGTCTCGAAGAGCTTCTGGTTGCGAGCGGTCTCGATCCCGCCGTCGCGGGGCCCCTTGCCGACGAACCAGCCCAGATTCCCGCCTGGACCACTTCTGCCGCGGCCGCTTCGATGACCCCCGAGGCCAAGGCGGAACTCATCGACGCCGCCACCGGCGCGACGCCCGGTGAGTTCCTCGAAGGGCAACGCCGCATGGGTCCCCAGTTGTTCGCACATCTTCTGATGGTGTTGCTGATCATCCTCGGCAACGTGATCTTCTTCGCCCAGCGACGACGAGGAGGTTCGGCATGAGTTCCGCCGCAAGCGAACCGATGACGTCCGCACAACGAGCCATCTGGGCGATCGTNTGCCTGGCCATCGTTCTGATCGTGGTGGCACGCTCGTTCGTCGGGCATGGCATGGGTCGAGTCTACGTCGAGCCNAAGCNGATGGACTTCGTCNCNGANGTCACNNCGTCTCCCGAAAACGNTTCTGAAANCANCANCAGCTGGAAGCAGCTNTCCACCGTNGAATTNGATGCNTANGTGTCGGCGAATGGGTACGNGGACACCATCAGCTGGNNCGAATACGATGAGGTGCCACCGCGTGCCTACTTCGCNCAGGAGGCNNCCGGGGGNGGCTCGATCATCCTGTCCTGGCCNCGGACCATCGGTCTCTGGNTGGCGGCGTTGTTCACGCTTGCGATCTTCTCGTTTCTCTACCGAGACAATCCTTTCTACAAGTTCGCGGAAAGCGTCGTGGTCGGCGTCTCCGCCGGATACTGGATGGTCGTCGGGTTCTGGGACACGATCGTGCCCAACCTGCTGCAACGTCTGGCGCCCGCCTTTTCGAAGGACTACCTGACACCAGGCATGGAACTGCCTCCGGGTGGATTCGACACCATGAATCTGGTCTTCCTGATTCCGCTGGTCCTGGGTCTCATGCTCATCGGACGTCTGCTTCCGAAGTGTGGCTGGCTCAGCCTCTGGCCGCTGGCATTCATCGTCGGCACCATGGCGGGTCTTCGCATGGTCGGATACATCGAAAGCGACCTTCTCGTCCAGACCAAGGAAACCGTGATCCCCCTCTACGTGCAGGGTGAGAACACATCCTCGACCTTCATGATGGTGTGGAGCACCATCTGGGCGAGTCTCGCGCAGGTGCTTCTGGTGATCGGTGTCCTGGCCTGCCTCGTCTACTTCTTCTTCTCGGTCGAGCACAAGGGTGCCGTCGGGAAGACCGCACGGGTCGGCATCTGGTACCTGATGATCACCTTCGGTGCGGCCTTCGGTTTCACCGTGATG
>NYVB01000105.1 GCA_002684315.1 Planctomycetaceae bacterium
AGTCGGCGACGGCATCGCTCGTGTCTACGGACTGAGCAAGGTCATGGCCGGTGAGCTTCTCGAATTCGAAGGCCGTGGCGGAACCGTCATGGGTCAGGCGATGAACCTCGAACACGACACCGTCGGTGCCGTGCTCTACGGTGAATCGACCGGCATCCGTGAAGGTGACACCGTTCGAGCGACGGGGCGACTTCTCGAAGTCCCCGTCGGTGAAGCCATGCTCGGTCGCGTGGTCGATCCGCTGGGAAATCCGATCGATGGCGGACCCGCGATCCAGACCGACCAGACCCGCAAGCTCGACATCATCGCGCCCGGTATCGCCGCTCGTCAGCCCGTGTCCGAACCCATGCAGTTCGGCATCAAGGCCGTCGACTCCATGATCCCCGTGGGTCGTGGTCAGCGCGAACTCGTGATCGGTGACCGAAAGACCGGAAAGACCGCCGTCTGCGTCGATGCCATCATCAACCAGAAGAAGTTCTGGGGCACTGAAGACGCCGTGGTCTGCATCTACGTTGCCGTCGGTCAGAAGGAATCCACCGTCGCCGGTGTGGTCGAATCACTTCGCGAACACGGTGCGATGGACTACACCATCGTCGTCACCGCCGGCGCCAGTGATCCAGCTCCGATGCAGTACATCGCGCCTTATGCGGGTACTGCNATGGGTGAGCACTTCATGTGGCAGGGCATGGAAGGCAAGACTCCGAAGCACGTGCTNTGTGTCTACGACGACCTTTCNAAGCAGGCCGTNGCNTANCGCGANCTGTCACTNCTGCTTCGACGTCCTCCCGGTCGTGAAGCCTACCCCGGTGACGTGTTCTACCTTCACAGCCGTCTCCTGGAACGNGCCACCAAGCTTTCCGACGCCAACGGCGGCGGTTCGCTGACCGCGCTTCCGATCATCGAGACNCAGGAAGGNGACGTTTCAGCCTACATCCCCACCAACGTGATTTCGATCACCGACGGNCAGATCTACCTTCAGCCCGAGNTGTTCGCAGCCGGCGTNCGTCCTGCNGTGAACGTGGGTATNTCGGTCTCCCGTGTGGGTGGCGCNGCCCAGGTCAAGGCCATGAAGGAAGTCGCCGGTTCACTGCGACTCGACCTCGCGGCNTATCGNGAGCNCGAAGCNTTCGCNCAGCTNGGCACCGACCTCGACCCCGCCTCGGAGCGTCAGCTTCAGCGTGGTGCTCGCATGGTGGANTTGCTCAAGCAGGGTCAGTACAGCCCGTACGAAGTCTTCGATCAGTGTCTCTCCCTCTTCGCCGGCTCGAAAGGCCTGCTCGATGATGTGGATCTGGACAAGGTCCTTGAATTNGAGCGCGCCTTGTTGGATTACTTCCACGGTCCACAGAAGCCGCTGCTCGACAAGCTCGTCGAAGCAGGTTCCTTCAAGAAGCTGGAAGATGAATTCATCGCAGCGATGCGTGATTTCAAGGCCAACTGGGTCCCTGCCTGAGTCTTCAGGACACGCCCCTTACGGCATCAAAGATTGATTCAAGGCCGTGGCAGACTTGCCACGGCCTTTTTTATTCACGAGGCGATTTCTTTCAGGAATTCAGTCTCATCATGCACTATTTTATGAGCATGAAGACACTCAATTCGATCGCAGTGTTCTTGATGCTCTCCATCAGTCTCATCGGAGTCGCCGATGATCGTGTCGAGGTGAAGAACGTCACGGCTCCGCCCTCCGACATCCTCTCCGGACGTCTGAGACTTGCCGAGCCATCGGCCTTGCCCACCAGCGCGTGGACCGCGTTGGTTCCTTTCGAGCGGGCGCTTCCCGAACTTCGAACCGGTCCTGGAAAAACGGCGGTGGCATTGATCACGCGTGAGCCATCCGACTGGTCTTTTTCGCTCGTCACAAGCGATGGCGCGAAGCCATCTCCAGATTCGATCTTCCTCGAGCAGACCGCTTCACTCGAGCAATTGACCTCCGGAGCGACGGCGCGGGTGATCCGCGTCGATCCCTCGCATGTCGGTCGCCGTGTTTCAATCGAAGTGGGCTCTCCGGCGCCCGATTCCGAGGCATGGCTTCTCATCGCGGACGGTCGTGAGGACATCCGACTGTCCACCCATGTCGGTTCCTTCGAACGATTCCGCGACAGACCGCTCGTGGTGCATGCCGTGATCGAGAATGCACGAATCATCGACTCGGAGTGTGTCGTGAGAGGCCCATCCGGCTCGACAGTGACGCTTCCTTTCGTCGGACAGGACGAACGCAGCGCAACAGCCACGTTCACGCCNGATCGCATCGGCGACTGGACCATTCGATCATTGTTTCTTCTGCGAGACGATGACGGCACGATCCGTCAACGTTCGACGCAGCAGGTGATACGCGTGAACGATCGCACGGTCAGATTCACCGAAGACGCCCCNCGCGTCACGCAAATCGTGCCCGGTGGTGCGTTGCGCGTCGAGGTGCCCGTGATCGTGACGGCTGCGGGTGAGCTTGCGGGTGACCGACGCGTTGCAGTCGCCGCTGAAGTCTGGGGTGCTGATTCCGCAGGTGCCTCGGTACCGGTCTGCTGGATCTCACGTGTTCATGAACTGCCTGCCGGCGGTGGCGCGCTCGACTTCGAACTGAGCATCGATCCGAGATGGCTTGCATTGGCTTCCGTGGACGCTTCTTCGCTCTCCTTTCGCGAGCTTCGTGTGCATGACACCGACGGGTTCAACCTCATTGATCATCAGTCATCCTCTCGAATCGCGCTCGATGGAGCCTTCGAGATTCCCGATGATGTCACCCGCGTGACTCCCGACATGCTGGCCTCGCATTCGAATCGAACCGTCCGTGGTCACTCGGGGCTGGGCGTCTCATCTCTGGGAGGCCATGTGCTGCTTCTGTCACATGGGTACTGCACGGATCAGTTCCCATTCCGGCTGAGTGATTTCTCCGGAGACTACGAGCTCTTCGAGGATTACAGTCAGAACCGGACGCATGATGAATTCGCTCTTCGATTCGAATCCCTCGGTCGTAACTTCAAGTCGATGGGGATCGTCGGTCACTCGCAGGGTGGTCACGCCGCAACGCATCTCTACACCTTCTACTGGAGTGCTCTGGACTGGGCCACCGACGGTACGAGAATGCAGGGCGTCGGCGTGCCATGGCTTGGCACCGCCCTGGCGGGAAACGCCGCCGTGCTGGGTGAGATCTTCGGAATCGGCTGCGGNATCAGCAACGACCTGACCTACGACGGCTGTGCCGCATGGCTTTCCTTCATTCCTTCTTCGGTGCGAGCCGAGACGGACTACTGGACGACCTCGTTCGAAGATGGTTTCTTCTACGACTACTGTCAGATCGTTTCGGATCTCCTGTTGACCGATCCCGATGACGGAACCGTCGAAAGATACGCAGGTCAGCTCGCAGGAGCGAACAACCGTGGGCACAAGGAGGGCTGGTGTCACACCCGCCTGATGCGTGATCCACCACAATGCAAGGATGCGTCAAGAAACGTCGTTCTTGACGCGGAGGCCGCACGATGAATTCGATCATGACTCTTGTCTCCGTTCATCTTCTCACCGTCGGCGTCGTGCTGTCATCGGCGACGCATTCGAATGCCGATTCCTATCGATTCGAAGTGACCGGATCTGCCTCAATTCCGGATGGCGGCGGCGCTCTGCGGTCGATTCCATTCGAAGTCACCGTTCAAGACCCGGCCGATCTGATCGTCACCGGAGTCGAGCTCGAATTGGACATCGAACATCCCTGGATCGGCGATCTGGTGGTCTCGCTCCGATCGCCATCAGGTGCCACCACCCAGCTCATCGATCGCAATGGACGAGTTCCCTTCGGATTCCCCGGCCCTTTCGGGTGTGGTGGTGACGACGTCTCCATGGTTCTCGCTGAAGACGCCCTGACTCCGGTGGATGATGTCTGTTCGATCACCGAGACGCCTGTTCTGACCGGTCGTCTGCGACCACACGAATCCTTCGCCAGTCACTTTGGCGGAGAACCNAGCGGTACATGGTTCATCGATCTTCAGGACCTTCAAACCGGCGATGCCGGATCCTTCCTCTCGGGAGCTCTNATTCTCGAGATCGAGGTCGACTGCGACGGAGATGGTCTCCCTGACGAATGCGTCTGTCCGGGCGATCTGAATGGCGACGGCGTCATCGGTGGCGCCGATCTGGCTGATCTGCTCTCCCAGTGGTCTCTCTCCTCCGTCCCCGGAGATCTTGATGGGGATGGAACCGTCGCCGGTGGTGATCTCGCGATCCTGNTGGCGAATTGGGGTTTCTGCTCCTGACNCGGCATGATTCGGCGATTCAGCCGAACACCACGACCCGATCTCCCTGAACCATGAGTCTTCGTTCGATGCTCCAGCGCACCGCACGTGAGAGGGTGTTGCGTTCCACGTCTCGTCCCTTTCGGACGAGGTCGCTCACCCCGTCACGGTGCGANCATTCGAGAACATCCTGGGAGATGATCGGTCCGGCATCCAGTTCCGCCGTCACGTAATGGGCCGTCGCGCCGATCAACTTCACGCCTCGTTCATGAGCCTGACGGTAGGGGGATGCTCCTGCGAACGCCGGAAGAAACGAATGGTGGATGTTGATGATCCGCTCTGGCCAGTTCGAGACGAAACCGGGTGAGAGGATCTGCATGTAACGCGCGAGCACGATCAGGTCTATCGCATGTTCCTCGAGCAATCCTTCAAGTGCCGCTTCCGCATGCTGCTTTCGTTTCGCGTCGTTTGGTACGTGAACGAAGGGTACTTCGAAGAACTCCGACAGACTTCTCAGGTCTTGATGATTGGAGATGATGAGTGGGATTTCGCATGCAAGTTCACCAGAGGCATGTCTTTGAAGGAGGTCCTGGAGGCAATGTGGTTCCTTCGAGCAGAAGATCGCCAGTCGTGGTCTCTGCTCTCGAGGGTGCAGGGAGATGGTCATCTTTTCTTCGGCGGCGATGGTTTCGAATCTTTCCGTGAAATCAGAGCCTTTCGAGCTCCCATCCGGTCGTTCCAGCACCATTCGCATTCGAAAATCACCGTGTTCGGCGTCAACCGACTGATCGACCTGGACGATGTTCCAGCCCATCTGGTGGACCACCGAGGCCAGTCGCGCCACGATGCCGGGGCGATCCGGGCAGGACACCAGAAGTACGGCTTGTGAAAGATCGGTCATTTCGAGCTCCGATCCGACTATTACCCACACTGAGCAATTTGCAAGCGTTGCGGTCGATCCTGACACTATTTCTTCAATCCAGTAGCATTCGTCAGTTCATTTTTCTACTCAACCATCTTCCGGCGGGAACAAATAATGACTCCTCTTCCACTTTTTCTTCTGGCTCAGGCTGCCACCGATTCTTCATCGGTTTCCGGCTCTAAAGCGACACCCATTTCAGAGGCGAAATCTCTGATGGACGCTCGAAGCATCGATGACCTCAAGGAGCAGACCGGCGTGATCTGGGATTTGGTCATGGACGGTGTGATCACCTTCGGTCCGAAGCTTCTGCTTGCCCTCATTCTTTTCTTCGTGGGTCTCTTCCTGATCATGCTGCTCAGGAAATTCGTGTCTCGTGCCTTGAAAATCAAGAAACTCGACCCTGCAGTCTCNGGATTCATCCTGAGTCTGATCTCGATAGGACTTCGAATTCTTCTGGTGATCATGGTTCTCGGCGTCGTGGGTGTTCCAACCGCGAGTCTTGGTTTCGTGATCGGTGCGGCGTCTCTTGCCATTGGTTTCGCGATGAAGAACACCCTTGCCAACTTCGCAAGTGGAATTCTCATTCTGATCCTGAAACCTTTCTCGCTCGGAGATTTCATTGAAGCAAAGGGATTCAGTGGCACGGTTCGTGAAATTCAAATGTTCAATACCGTCATGACCACGCTGGACAACAAGCGGGTCATCATCCCAAACAGTGATCTTTCCAGCAGCTCCCTGATCAATTACTCATCTGAAAAGATCCGCAGAATCGACGTGGTCTTCGGAATCGGATACGAGGATGACATTGATCATGCGTTCTCGGTGCTCAAGAAGATCGTGAATGATGATCAACGCACCCACACTGAACCCGAACCACTGATCAAGGTTGTGAATCTTGGTGACAATTCGGTGGACATCAATGTCCGTGTCTGGGTTGATTCGGGTGATTTCGGGCTCTACAAGATGGACCTTCTCGAGACCGTCAAGAAGACATTCGATGCCGAGGGTATCTCCTTCCCATTCCCCCAAAGGGAAGTCACCCTGCATCAAGCGGCTTCTTCGGGCTCCTGATTTCTGGAATATGTGTCTTTTTCATAACGCGGGCGAGGCTCATAAGCCTCGCCCGCGTCATGGATTAAATTCACCTTTTCCCTTTTTTTTGCTTGCTGTAAAAGCTCTCATGATGGATAGTTGTCGTACCTGTTTGAGAGCAGGTGGCAGAGCCTGAGAAACTCTGCTGACTCCCAAAGATGTGACAATTCGATGTGCCTCTTTCGTGTGCCTGTCCCTTACACGACGTGTCATGTCTCCCTCAGGATTGTTCCTATAAGGACGTGAGAAATACCGATCCACTTGAGCCGTTCCGTTTCGGTATTGAATGAATTTGGAGTCTTGGGAAGGCGATTCGTGCCGGGAGAGAACCTCGCTTCGGCGACTTCGGGGTTGATCCGAAGCATAGGTTCGGCATCGAATCCACTGACATGCATGAGCCGCGGGAAACCGCGGTTCATGTACTTTTGAACTACCATTCGACACATGAGCCTGTCAGCCCTTGCATCAGATCGTTTTCAGTCTTTCAAGGGTCTTTCCTGCTGTGTGACGGGTGGTGCCGGATTCATCGGCTCCCACCTGGTCGAGGCTCTGGTCGGCCAGGGGGCGACCGTCACGGTGCTTGATGATCTGTCCTCGGGAGATCTCGAACGATTGAGTCCCTGGCGTGCGTCTCTCCGAATCGTGGAAGGCTCCATTCTCGATGATGAGGTATTGGACGACGCACTGGAGGGTGTCCAGCTCGTCTACCACCACGCCGCCCTGGTCTCTGTTCCTGAATCACTCGAACATCCGGAGCGCTACAAGACCGTGAACGTCGGGGGAACCCGTTCGGTGCTGGAGGCAAGTGTTCGACATGGTGTCTCACGACTGATTTATGCAGGCAGTTGCAGTGCCTACGGCAATCTACCGGGGCTCCCCAAGGTCGAGACCGACCCGGTCGAGCCGACGTCACCGTACGCGGCGACCAAGCTCGAGGGTGAGCATCTGGTCGGTACGTACGCAGACCCTTCGGGACTTGATACCGCGCGCCTACGGTACTTCAACGTCTTTGGCCCACGCCAGCCACATAATTCACCCTATGCAGCCGTCGTTCCAAAATTCGTGGAAGCACTCTCCTCGGGTGGCTCGGCTCGCATCTTCGGTGATGGCGGGCAGACCAGGGATTTCATCGATGTCCGTGACGTGGTGCAAGCGAACCTCAGAGCGGGCGTTCTGATCGAGCCTCATCAAGGGTGCGTCTACAACATCGGATCCGGTACTCGTGTTTCGATTCTCGAGGTTCTGGAGACCGTTGCTCGGCAGCTCGACCTGCCGGCGCGCATGACGCTGGAAGAGGCCCGTGGTGGCGAGGTCAGAGACAGCGAGGCTTGCATCGATCTTGCACGTGAGCGTCTGGGTTTTCAGCCGGAGCGCTCTCTTGCGGAATCCGTTCGTGAGATCGCGAACACCGCCGAGTGATCCTGCGGCGGTTCATCCACCGATGTCTTCGGCCCACAGGTCGGGTTTTTCTCTCTGCAGCCTCGTCATCAGCTCGATGCAGCGTGGATCATCGAGTACATCCACCGTGATGCCATGTTCCTCGAGCCAATGTTCAGCACCAAGATAGGTCTGATGTTCTCCGATGATCACATGCTTGACGCCGAAAAGGCAGGCGGATCCGCTGCACATCTGACAGGGTGAAAGCGTGCTGGCAAGATAGAGATTGTTCCAGTCTCGGCGTCGTCCCGCATTGCGGAGGCAGACGATTTCAGCGTGTGCCGTCGGGNCTCCGCTCTGGACGCGCATGTTGTGTCCGACGGCGACGATGGTTCCATCTTCTTCTGCCAGTGCGGAGCCGATTGGAATACCGCCCTCCGACCAGGATTTTCGTGCCTGCTCGATCGCGTGCTCGATCACCGTATTCATCGTTTCACGGGTCATCATCGTCGGGTGTCTCCGGGTGATCATGTCAGTCAGATCGGGCAAAAAAAACGGGAGCCGAGTCGTCCGTGTGCCCACGGTTCGACTCGGCTCCCGATTGAGTCTTGAGCGAGATCACTTCACAGGATGGGCTGCTGCCGTGGAGAAGCTTGGGCCTGCTTTTCCAGTCCACTTCACCGAGGGGACGTCTCCGGTGGAGAGCGCGCCCATCGCACCGGGGCTGTGGTATCGATGATCAGCTGATCGTGCGTAGGCTGGGTGCATGCCGTTGGCGTCATGACCGGTCAGGGCCTCACCGCCGTGGTGGCCCCAGACATCGTAATAGGGGTCGTTGTAGCCGCCGTAGGTGCTGCCGCCCCAGTAGTCCTGCGACCCGTTGGACTGGTCCTCGGTGTTGAGATTCACACCTTCGGTCTGGGAATCAAGGTAGGGATACTGATGTGAATCCGCGACCACGCTTCCCTTGTTTCGTTCCATGATGTAGCCACTGTCATTCGCCAGTGACGCCACGTGCATCGCTTCGTCCCAGTGCGAGGCCAGATAGCGCTGACGTGCCTTGAACTTCGCGTTGTTCGCCGTCACGGCGTCCGAGTTCTTCGCGTCGGCTGCAGTGGCTCGAGCCATGGCGGCTTTGGCATTCGCCGCACCCTTGTCCTTGGCCCAGGTCGTGTAATCATCCATCATGCCATTGGTCTGGATGAAGGAGGAGACACGAAGCATCGTGGCCTGCATGTTTTCGTAGGCGGCCCAGTCCTTCGAGACCATGGCCCTTTCCTTCGACAGCGTGGCGGCTATATCAGCGACGTCCGCATCCGGTGTGGGATGCTCGCTCATCACTCTCTGAAGTGCGATGTTGTATGCCTTGTCGAGGCTGATGCCTTTGGGCTTGTCGGCGGGAGTATTTCGGTAGGTGTCCCACTTCGCATCCAGTCCCTTGGTGCTGATGAATTCAGTCATCTGCGTGATTCGGGTGTGGGCCTGGAGTGTCATCGGTTCGATGGTCGAATCGATGAATTGCATGGCGGCAAGTTTCTGTGCAGCCGTGGCGAGCGAAGTGTCTGCCTGGTTGTTCGCTGACGCATTGGCGATCGTGAGCAGAAGGCAGGTGGAAATCGTTGTAATCAGAGTTCTGGGATGCATTGACGGGGCTCCTTTTAGGTGTCTCAAAGTACCTTCAGGAGACCACTCTGTGGGGCTTCCAGAGAAAAAAGCGGTCCTTAATATCTCCCTCAGCTCCATGCTCCGAGAAGTCTGGCGAGATCGCCGCCTCCAACGGTCCCATTTCCATCCAGATCGAGTTCGATCGCACTTGAACCCCATCCGCTGAGAAGTGCCGCCAGGTCGGCCCCATTGACCGCGCCATCTCCATTGATGTCTTCAGGAAGCAGACCGCACTCCAGCAGACTGCAGTCTCCGCCATCGAGCTCAAGGCAGCAGAAATCAGCCTCATAGACCTGCGCGACACCGTCACAGAAGCCATCGCCCAGCCAGATGTTCGGCCAGCAGGCGCCACTTCCGTCGCAGTCGGCGATTTCGCTGGTGCTGCAGCCCGTTCCGCCCACGATCCACTCGTGGACCTCCGTCATCAAGGCATCTCGCATCGCCTCATCCCGGACCATGTCGGTGTTGTCGACGACCTGCACCGTGATTCGGGACCCTGCCGAAACCTGATAGTCGCCGAGGTTCAGCGTGTTTCCGACGGCCGCGATCGGAACGTCATCGATCCACCATGTCTTGGTGGTCGCCGAAGAATCGCTGAGGACGGTGTTC
>NYVB01000106.1 GCA_002684315.1 Planctomycetaceae bacterium
GCCAGGGGACCATCGCACAGATGAGAAAGGCATCGACGCCGCAGATGACGATGAAGGCGTCGAACCAGGAGAGATATCCATCGAAAAGCGGTGAGACACCCTGGAGAACATCGGCCCGCCAGGGTCCGACCAGCCAGATCACCGCACCGATGTAGAACAGGGACGAAAAAAGCGAACCGGCCAGAGCCAGTCCCTGCACCTGGGGGCGCAGTGCCGGCCCACCGGGGACACGCGGTCGTGCGATCACCAGCAATGCTGCGGGTGTTCCGATCAACATGAAACCCAGCACCGGAAGGAGGATTTGCTGATTACCGACACGGGTGATGATGTCCGGGAGGGTACGAACCATCTCGAATCCGAAGACCAGGAAATCACTCCAGCCGAGACTTCGGTTTGGAAGCCCGAATGACGGCTCGAAGCCGAGCCGAATGCCGATCAGACCAATCACCGCGACCAGAAGCAGGACGATCAGAAGGATCGATGCGATCAGACCGCCAAGACGGAGAAAGTCACCAAGAGGATCGGGCGCCTGCGCGGCGCGCACGGGGCGGGAGATGTAGCGGACCTGCGGTTCGGTGGACGCAGTGCGAGACATGGTCCGAAGCGGTTTGTCTTGAGATGAGTTCGACTTGGAAGACATGACTCTCCTTGCAATGCGAGTCTTCAGGACTCGAAAGATTCGGACCATGGCAGCGAACGACGTGGATCGTCAAGTCGCTGCCCGATCTCGGAGAGGCTGGCCTGATCCTCTTCTGAAAGGGATTTCGGCCCAACCACGGAAACCACAGCAAGAAAATCACCAGAGACACCCTTGGCATCCGTGATTCCTTTTCCGCTCATCCTCAGTTTGACACCGCTTCCGGTACCGGGAGGGATTCGAAGCGTCGCGGACCCCGCCAGCAGAGGCAGCTCGACCGTGACTCCCAGCGCGGATTCGGTGATCGAGATCGGTACATCCATCATCAGATCGAGACCATCGCGGCGGTACCAGGGATGCGGTCCCACCTTCAGTTTCAGTCGGATGTCACCGTCCGGGCCACCGGCTGATCCACTGCCGCCCTTGCCGCGGACTCGGAGCGTCGCTCCATCCTGAACGCCGGCGGGGATTCGAACCTCGATCTTTTCTTCACCACCACCATGCGACGTGAGCCGAAGAGTCTCGGTGCCACCTCGAGCAGCCACGAGAAAAGTGATGTCGAGTTGGTGCCGGAGATCGGACCCTCGGCGAGGCGCTGCCTGCCGGGCACGCCGACCCTGACCGGAGAACCCAGCGGCATCGAAACCGCCGCCGGCTCTGCCACCACCGGCACCCTTGAAGAAATCTCCAAAGACGCTCTCGAAGGTCTCGGGATCGACATCGGACCAAGGAGCCCCCCCACCCTGCGGGCCGGGCTGACCGGCTCCCATGTCCGAGTGGCCGAAGCGGTCGTACTGTGCCCGTTTTTCTGAATCGGAGAGGACGTCGTAGGCTTCCTGGACTTCGGAAAATTGGGAGGAGGCGTCTTCAGCTTTGTTGACATCGGGATGAAGCTTTCTGACGAGGCGACGGTGTGCCTGTCTCAGTTCATCTTGCGAGGCATCTTTGGAGATGCCAAGGATTTCGTAGTAGTCTCGTTTACTCATGATGGGTGTCCGTGAAGCCGATGAAAGCTTTGAGGGACCCAGAATATACGATCCTGTCTCCCGACAAGATCGTCAGTTTGGTGAATCTGATCCAGAAGACGCAGACTAGGATGAATGGACATGAATCCTTCAGAACAGCCCATAGAGATCAATCTTCCCCAGTTGGGGCGGAAATCCGAAGGAAAGATCGCCACCAGCCGTAATTCGAGACGTCGTTTCACCGTTCTGATCATCATTCAGGTGCTGATCATCGCCCATGTCGTGCAGTGGCTGATCACGGGAACGACGATCACACCCATCGAACCCTCCGAATCGATGGAAACCGTCAAATACGGAGTGATCACCGTCGGATTCATCTTCTTCGTCGTCACGCTGGCTTCGACGGCCGTTCTTGGAAGGTGGTTCTGCGGCTGGGGATGCCATGTCGTGCTTCTGCAGGATGCGAGTGCGAAGTTCTTGGAGCGCATCGGAATCAGGCCACGCCCATTCCGTTCGAGATTCCTGATGTTCATGCCACTGGCATTGGCGATGTACATGTTTCTCTGGCCGCTCTTCGATCGATTCGTGGTGGGTCCGATGCTCGGCCGCGGTGGCAACTGGCCGGGATTCTCGACGCACCTGACCACCGCTGATTTCTGGGGCACGTTTCCGGGATGGATCGTCGGGGTCCCCTTTCTGTTGATCTGCGGATTCTTCACCGTCTATTTTCTGGGCATGAAAGGCTACTGCACCTATGGATGTCCCTATGGAGGGTTCTTCGCACCACTCGATCAGCTTGCGATAGGACGCATCAAGGTCAACGACAACTGCGAGCAATGCGGACATTGCACCGCGGTCTGCACCAGCAATGTGAGAGTGCATGAGGAGGTACGCGACTTCGGAATGGTCATCGATCAGGGCTGCATGAAGTGCATGGACTGCGTCAGCGTCTGCCCGATGGATGCGCTCTCGTTCGGCATCGCCAAACCGGCGATCAAGAAGGTCGTCCCGGAAGGTCGCAAGGAACGAAGGTGGGACCTCACCCGGAACGAGGACATCGTGTTCGGAGTGATCACGGTGATCACGTTTCTCTCGGTGTATCAGCTGTATGGCCTGGTCCCTCTGCTCTTCGCCAGCGGCCTGACCGCACTGATCATGTTCTTCCTGTTCAAGGCGTGGAGTTGCCTGAAACGCACGGACGTCAAGATTCACAACTGGCAACTCAAGCGAGCGGGACGGGTGACCGGAAAAGGAAAAGTCTACGTGCTGGGATCGATCGTTCTCTGCGCATTCATCGTTCACTCGGCCAGCGTTCGTTCGCTCATGGCCTATGCCGATTATCACGACATGAAGATCACCAGCAACGCTTCGATGGTCTTCTCCACGGACCCGGTGATTCCGGACACGCCGGTACTGGAAAACGCTCGAAAGGCACGCNCGGCCTATCAGGCCGCCTCATGGATCGGTGATGGAGGCATCGCTCTGCTGCCGATGCTTCAGCCGGAGATCGACAACCGAATCGCGTGGTTGTATTCGGTTGAGAANCGACGAGATGAAGCCGCGGCTTTTCTTCGCGAAAGCATTCGAAAGTACGGCATGTCACCCGAGAAGATCGCAGGACTCGCAAGGATCCTGCGTTCACAGAGCAAGTCCGAGGAAGCACGTGAGACCTATCTGCGTGGCATCAGAGAATACCCCACGAATTTCCAGATCCTGGACGAATACGTGATCTGGCTCGAAGGCGAAGGACGGGCGTGGGAAGCGATCACATTGCTGCGAGATGGGATCGCCAACGCGGAGGAATCGGTCATTGCCTGGATCGCTCTCGAGGTATTCGAACCTGAAAGGGTCGATGAGATCNCCCGACTCGTCACGGAGAAACCCGAGCTCCTGGCCATGATCAGAAGGCTCTCCGTGCTGCTCATGAACAACGCCGAGACACCCTTCGACCTTGCCGAAGGTATTCGACTCACCGANCGCACTCTGGACGTCGCACCGGACAATCCCTTCGCCTATCGAGCCCTTGCCATGGGGTACGTGATGCAGGATAGAAACGACAAGGGAATCGAAGCCTTGTACCGCTCGTTCGAACTCGAGCCGAACGAACCGACGATCCGTCAGCAACTGGTGGACATTCTGAACGCGGAAGGACGCATTCGAGAGGCCGAGGCGGTTTCGAGGGGCGAGATGCCGGAATCAAGATCGCAATGAAGGGGATTCAGCCCTGCAGCATCTCGAGGAGTTTCGCCTGAACCGCCTTGGCGTCCGCGGATCCTCTGGCGGATTTCATGACATGACCGGTGAGACGACCGAGCGCGGCGACCTTGCCGCCTCGGACGTCATCCGCAGCCTGTTCGTTGGCCTCGATCGCCGAGGCACACCATGCTTCAAGCTGGGAGTCATCGAGCACGACGAGAAGCCCCGCCTGCTCAGCGACCTCACGGGCGGTGGCGTCCGACGTCTCGAGGAGCGTGAGCAAGGCATCGATCGACTGTGCTCCGAGTTCATTCAAACGGCGCAACTCAAGCACTCCGGCAAGCTGTTCGGGACTGGTGCCAAGGCGTGATGGTGGCAGGCCGGCTTCGTTTGAACGTTTGGCCACCTGATTGAGGATCAATTTGGAGACCGCGGGATACTCCCCGGCACTGGCTGATTCCCGGGCGACCTGCTCGAAGTACCTGGCTGTATCGGGTTCCTCGAGCAGCGCGTCGGCATCCGCGGCACGCAATCCGAGAGTCTCGATGTACCGGGCCCGTTTCGCTGCAGGAAGTTCGGTGAGTCTCGCACGAACGGTCTCCAACCAGGCATCATCCACGACGACCGGAACGAGATCCGGATCGGGGAAGTAGCGGTAGTCGTGCGCGTCCTCTTTTTCGCGCTGAAGAACGGTGACGAGTCTTTCATCGTCCCAACCACGAGTCGCCTTGGCGCCAGGCCCCATCACACGACCATCTTCTCTCCAGGCGGTTTCCTGACGGTCGTATTCATGTTCGATGGCCCCTCGGACGGCTCTGAATGAATTCAGATTCTTGACCTCGACGATCGGCGTGCAGATCGTACGACCGTCTTCAAGGTCCATCTCGAGGTTGATGTTGGGCTCGAAGCGCATGTGCCCGCGCTGCATGACGCCTTGAGTCACACCAAGAAACCGGCAGAGCTGCCGCAGGTCCTGACCGAAGGTCACGACATCCCGGGCATCATCGAAGTCGGGATGGGTGACGATCTCCAGAAGAGGCGTGCCGGCTCGATTGAGATCCACCAGCGAGCCTTGAAAGCGCCCCCCACCAGGGAGCTCATGACCCAGTTTTCCGGTGTCTTCTTCAAGGTGCGCGCGAACGATTCCAATGCGGCGCTCCTCACCCGAGGAGGAACGGATCATGAACTGACCGTCATGACACAGAGGCAGATCGTACTGCGAGATCTGATAGCCCTTGGGAAGATCGGGGTAGTAGTAGTTCTTTCGATCCCACTTGGAAAACCGGGCGATCTCGCATTCGAGTGCGAGACCGACCAACATCGACATCTCGACCGCCGCACGGTTCATCACCGGCAGAGTCCCCGGAAGTGCGGCGACGACGGGATCGACCAGGGTGTTCGGTGCACTGTTCTCGAAATCAGGATGAGCGACGTTCGGTGTTCGCGTGAACATCTTGGAACGAGTCTGCAACTCGACGTGGATCTCGAGGCCGACCTTCAGTCGCTTCGAGATGATCTTCGACTCGGACGAGGTGTCGTTCATGATCAGGTTTCGAANGTCCTACTCGGCGACTTCGACCACCGATGCGGTCACCATGCTTGGGGCATCACCNACCGGAGCNCCGGAGTTNGGATCGACCTGNACGGCGGCGATCTTCTCGACCACGTCCATGCCTTCGATNACCTTGCCGAAGCCCGTGTACTGGTTGTCCAGATGCTGGCAGTGGTCTCTGGTGAGGCAGATGAAGAACTGCGANCTNGCGGAATCNGGATCCGCGGAGCGAGCCATCGACAGAACNCCGGGATGATGTTCACGATCGTTGAACTCGGCCTTGAGNCGGCGNGGTCCGTCACCGGTGCCGTTGCCCTTGGGGCANCCGCCCTGGATCACGAANCCGGGAATGATTCGGTGGAAGGTCAGACCATCATAGAACCCGTCTCGNGCNAGCGAGACGAAGTTGTCGACGTGATTCGGGGCGACATCGTCCCAGAGTTCGACGGTGATCGGGCCATGTGAAGTTTCGATNTTGACTGTGGGGTAGCTCATGNGATCAGGGTAGCGCAGAAGCGCNCGCCCTGCCTCATCGAGGCTCNTCAACGTTGAATATTCGAGGACGACNAGGTGGGTCGCCAGCGCGTCGGAAGGAGNTAGTTTCGGCCTTGANACCGGGTGATCTCNCCNCTCAGCAGGATNGATTCAGGAAGATCGCTCTGGGCGGCTCGCCTTTGNAGCTTCTCCAGGAGCAGGCAGGGAAGAATCTCCATCGNGGGATCACGCTGATCGACACCNTCGGANGCGAANAGAATNCGCCAGGTNCCGGATCTCTGATCGCGCAGAATCGAACATCGTCTGTTCTGAATTCGATCNCCTTCNGNCATNNTCGTGCNNGTCCCGGTGNNANNCCGNTCNNTGNGCGNGGTCTCGGANCTGACNGGCAGNGAACCNAGTCGGCTNCGAAGNCGTTCNTCGAGACGNTCNGCGGTGTCATCCGCATNATCAAGCGTGTTTCGAGGGGANTGGGAAGGTTCGGATCCGGANGCCACGGGCTCGNCCGNGGGAATCACTTCGGCCTGATCATCCATGCTCAAGTCGGAGATCTCGGTCAGCAGGGTCGGGAGGAGGTAGTTCATTCCCCGGTAGACCGTGACTCGAGCCGAGATCTCGAACCGAGGCGGCTCCTTGGCGGACTCGATTCGGGACACCGCATCAGCCAGAGCTGAACTCGGAAGCAGGCCGAACGTTCTTCCGTACCGAGTCGACTGCGNACCCTCGGCGACATCATTGTGAAAACGCCAGAATCCGGTGCCCGAGTCGAAGTGGATGGTTCCCGGAACCTGCTTCAGAAAAGTGCCTTCTCGAAGCAAGGGAGTCCTTGAATCGTCGTCAGGTCTGAGAATGGGAGCCGTCTGGGCGTCTTGAACCGCATTCTCGGTCACAACTCGATCAGTGGACTGATCGGAGGCGGCCTGGAGCAGACAGGTCAGTGAGAAAATGAGAAGAATCGGNGTCATCTGAATGAATCCTACCCAGAATCGGTCGAAGAAAGAAACTCGCGACGGTTCGATTGACCGTTTCCATCCGCTGTGTCAAGATATTGAATCAGCGACGGCCGAGTACCCAAGTGGTCTAAGGGGACGGATTGCAAATCCGTTATTCGTGGGTTCGAATCCCACCTCGGCCTTTTTCTTCAACTGCATCACGGACGAGAATCGATCAGCCGATTCCCCAAGCAGCCAGCAAGACCGCAAGATCCGTACCACCCACGACGCCATCGCCGTCGATGTCGTATTCCGCAGTGCCCCACGAGGCCAGCAAAGAGGCGAGATCGATGCCATTCACGATGCCATCATTGTTCAAGTCTCCGGGAATGCCCTCGGATTCGAGGGAGACGGAGATCGTGAGCGACAAGGTGCTCGACTGTGCTCCGGGGAGTGGTTGATCATCGATGGCGATCTGCAGCGAATAGTCGGTCGTGGTCCGACTCAGAGCTCCTGGATCAAGCCGAAGCACGAGGTCTGAACTCAGGCCGCCGATCTGACCGGAAGGCAGGGTCTCGAGCGTCAACGCCCCTGAGAGTCCCGTGACGGAGGTGACCGAGCATGTGGCCTGAAGTGATGAATGACCGAAGTTGTGAAGTGGGATCTCGATCGTGAACGAAGGAGCGTCGGATGAGACCTCCAGACCGAGCAGGTCGTCGGTGACGAGCGCATCGTCGGCAAAGGACGCCTGCGACGAGCCGATGATGGTCGCGTTGGTCTCCAGTGTGATGTTGGAGCCTCCGACATCCTGACCGAGTGCCCGAATGCTGATCGTGCCGAAGAGATCACCGATCACGCTGGTGTTCAGGTTCAGGTTCACGACGTCGAAATTCGGAAANCGNGCGACGTCCATGATGGTGTCGTCACCCAGCACGCCGTTGAGACCTTCGACGATCGCAGGGCAGGANTCGACGAGATCNCCGGGAGCGGTGTTNGAAACCTGNACNGCNACGGGGTAGNTCGCATNTTGAATGATCANNCCGAGTTCATCGGGNGTCAGGGCCGCGACACGNGCGGGNATNTGATANTCACAGAGAANCGGAACGTGATCACTGGCGTCGAAGATGTCATCGGCCANTTGNTTNGANCGGGAGGTCTGCCCGGGAAAGTAGCTGTTGTTNCCNCTGTTGATCGANGNGTTGTAATGGNTTCCNTCNTTNCC
Source organism: Planctomycetaceae bacterium (assembly GCA_002684315.1). Next base: position 8,000 of record NYVB01000106.1, read on the forward strand.
CACGACGCGGTAGTCCACCAGGGACAGACCGGACCCATCCAACAGACCTTCGGTCACGAAGTGGAAATCGAACCGGTCATCCATTCCTCCACCGATGAGTCCGTTCGAACTCGCGTTGAGACGTGGCGACTGGGTGTGCTTGCTCGCGTTCGAGGACCCGGACCAACTCCCGGAACCGAGAGGATCGACCGCTTGCTTGGGACCCGACGCNGTCATGATCTGATAGGCCGCTTCGCCGTTGTTGTACAGATTGAAGTCACCCACGAAGATCGCATGAGCCTCACTGGGGAGGGAATCTGCGTTGGCGCGCACGCTGGTCGCACCCTGCTCTCTTTCAATCTGATCGCTTGATCCGGTACCCGCCTTGAGGTGACTGGAATAGACGTAGAGATCGAAGGTGTAGTTGTTCAATCGCATCTGCCAGCGGTCAGTGTTGCGCCCCGCACCGGTGAAGATGTCACGATGTCCGGAGGTGATTTCTGTGAAGGTGTCGTCTCGATAGAAGAGNACCTGAGCGCCCGCCGAACCGCTTTCGAATGGAGTCGATGTGTAGGTGGCACGGACGTAGTCGTACGCCGGATGTGCCGAAGCGATGAGGCTCGAAAGAGCATTGACATCTGTGGGGCGGATCTCCTGAAAGACATAGAGATGCGGCGCGGCGGAGACTCCCTCGACATCATCGGATTCGATCTCGGCGAACACGGACTCGATTGCCGAGGAATCGCCCTTGAGATTCGCCAGGTTCCAACTGACAACTCTCAAGTTTGCACTCGCCTGGGTCGCGAGAACACAGACGCCGAAACAGAGTGTCAGGAAGGCATGAAGACGATACGTTCGGGAGAGTGGGGTCAATGGGGGAACCTCCGGTTCTCTCAAAGATAACCCGGAGGAGCCGGAGTCCCAGTGACTTTTTCCTGATCAGGGAAGATATCCGCCGACAGATCCATATCAGACCCGAGAAAACGCGACAAAGCTTGATTGAAGCCTGTCAGGCGGCCCGAGGCCCTTCGCTCTGGTCGAAATGCCCGAGACAACCCAGCTTGTTCGCGAGGTCATCGATGCGGCGACTCACGTCATCGACGGCGTCGAGCGCACGCAGACTGTTTTCTGACATGGCCGACATCGGAATGTCGTCGAACGAACTCCAGACACCGGTCAGACGAAGTCCGTCGGTTCCCTGGACGTCCGAACGTGATTGAGTTGATTCGTTGTGGTTTGAAATCATTGTGCTGGCTCCCTCGAAATGACTGTCCGNAGATTGCATCGACCGAAGTCGAAGGTGACTTTCGTCATGCTTCCGTAAAGGCGATGAATTCAGAGGATGTTGATCCCGTTGAAAACTCCTGCCGGGATTTTCGGACGTTCTCAAGTGTTATCGAACGCAAGGATCACTCCAGGTTCGAGGAATCGATGCCGATGTTCTCATCGAAGATCCGGCGCGAACGACGAAGTCTGGCGTAGATTCCGCTTCCAAGCAGACCGAGAACGACGACCGAACCACCGAATGCCAGTCCAGCGGTCTGAAACTGTCCCGATGTGACCGGAACGGGATCGTTGGCCACGAGACGACCATCGGAGGTCACGATGTCGACTCGGGCACCATCACCCCGACGTGCGAGCTGACGCTGCGATTCGGAGGAGAGCGTGGTGACGACGCTTTCAAGAAGACGTTGCGTCTCGAGTGGTGAACTTCCGTTGAGTCGGATCTGGAGCATTCCGGGCTCGACTTCGGTGACGACCATGTTGTCGCCAAGCAATGCGGACGATGCCGCGACGGAATACGCACCACCGAGGGATGCGCTCTGGAAACGGTTGAACACGGACTTGACGAAGAGATCATCCGAAAGAAGTGCCTTGTGCCATTCATTCCAGGAAGACCCGGTCGCATCGTCGAGAGTTCCGCCGGTGATCGGATGCGCACGAACGAGGGCGGTCGAGGCGACCGTGCCTGGTGCGAACCAACGCGTGCCGAACCAGCATGCGGTGGCGATGACCACGAGGAAAAGGGAGATCTTGACCACCGTACCTGCGGTGGTGTGACAGGCCCAGCGGCGAATCATTCGTGATTCAAGCTCGTTCATTTCGTGGCGGCGACGCACCATGTCCTCCTGCTCGACCCGAATGAGACGTTCGGACTCGATGGAGGAACCGGTGTTTGCGGAGGGCGCATCGACTCGTTCGGAGAGAAGACGTCGCATTTCACGAAGACGCACACGTCGAAGTTGCAGATGGGACGCGAAGGCGGAAAGACGCTTGGCCTGATCCCGAAGAAGCTGGGCATCGGACGAAACGTCACTGGGCTGGTCGCTCGTGCCGGCTTCAAGTTCCTCATTGCGCATCTGCAGTTCGCAGAGATGACGATCCTTTTCCGTGATCTGTTCCTCACAGGAGCGAGCGTGCGTCTCAAGCGTCTCGATCTCGCAACGAGCCTCATCAAGNTTTTCGAGAAGCTGCGCGTCACCTTCGCCCGAACTTCNTGCCGCGGCCTCCTCGAGACGTTGGTTCAAGGTCGTGATCATGGACTCGTGTTCAGCCAGCGACACGCAGGATTCGAGTTCCGCTCTGAGTCGTGCCAGTTCTTCCTGAGATCGCAGAAGCTCCTCGGAGTCGAAGTCGCCCTGAGGTGNGGAAGCATGGTTCAGTTGGTCGTGAGCCTCCTCCAGATCACGACTCAACTTCACCATGCGTTCTTCAAGTTCACGACATCGAGAGATGGCGATGGCCCCCTCATCGAACTGCGATGCCTGGTCGGAGACCGCCTGAGCGAGGGCCTGCAATCGATCCATGGCAAGTTCGAGGTTGGCCTTGATCTCATCACGTTCCTTGATCGCGGACATGGCGGTCTGAGCCGAGTCATCCAGTTCCGACCGACAAGTCTGCAATTCGCTGGTGATCTCGAGATGTGCCGATTCGAGTCTTTCGATCACACCGGCAGCGGACTCCAGTTCGGCGGCGAGTTCAAGAGTGCCCGACTTCAGTGATTCGGCTTCCGCCTTGAACGACTCGGCTCGAGAATTCGATTCCTCGATGGTGCTGTTCATTTCCTGACGAAGGCGGCCGGATTCCTCTGCGAAGGATGCACGGATCGATTCGGTGTCGGCCACGGCCTGACGTGCGGATTCAAGTTCGGCAGCGAGCTCGAGCGAGCTCGTCTTCAGTGAATCTGCTTCCGCCTTGAACGACTCGGCCCGGGAGTTGGATTCCTCGATGGCGTGGTTCATCTGCTCGTGCTGCTGACGAAGACCGTCGGCCTGCTCCTCGAGAGAGGCACGGATCGATTCGGTGTCGGCCACGGCCTGACGTGCGGATTCAAGTTCGGCTTTCAGTTGATCGGCTTCGATTCCGAAATCGACGCGAGCATCTTCGAGCTCCGCCCTTTCACCTGAAAGTCGTCCTCGTTCGAGCACGATTTCGGTCTTGTCCTCTTCCAATTGCGCACGAAGATCGGTGATCTCCTTTTCGCGACGAATCATGTCATCGGAATCGGATTCAAGTGCACTGCGCATGAGTTCCAACGACTCGTCACGCTCGGTGCAGTGATTTTCACGTGCGACGAGATCTTCAAGCCTGGTCGTCAATTCGAGTTCGAGGGTCTCCAATCGCTCGGATTCGTCGCAGATGGACTGTTCTCGTCGAGCGAGGTCCTCTCGACGGGACTCGAGCGTCTGGATCTCGCTGGATCGACTCACCTGAGCGCTCTTCATCTTCTCAAGTTGATCCTCGACCGATGCGATGAGATTCATGACATCACTGGTGGAATTGTGAGCCGCGTCTCCTGAAGTCTCCTCGGGAGACTGTGCAGATTCAGAGACCGGACTCTGATCGGATTCGGAGAGGGTTTCATTGAATTCAGGGCGTGTTGGGTCGGTCATGAGAGACTTCCTGTGCGACGGAGAGGGGATGAGAGACTCGGATCCGGGAGATGAATCGGCAGGTATTGGGTGCGACTGAACCGGGAATGAGGATGATGATGTTCATTCCTGCGGTTACCGGACGAAAAACGCTTCGCACCCCCCTTCCCAAACCTCCCAGGAGGTCGCCATGCGATGGTTTTCAAGAATTCAAGCGGCCGGACGTGGAGGACAAAAACAGGTCGGTCAGCCCCGGGGGGTCTACACTGTGTGACCAATGAGCATGCTCCATTTCGAACCAGCGACCAGCCCTGCGGCCTTGCCCACTCCGAGCGATCCTCGAATGACGGAGATCGTCGATCGAGTGCTTGCCGGCGAAAGACTTTCGGCCGAGGAAGGTCTCGTTCTCTACGAGACCCCCGACGTTCATCTCGTGTGTGCCCTTGCCGACATCGTCCGCCGGCGGCTCCACGGCGATATCGCCTGGTACAACGTCAACCGACACATCAACTACTCCAACATCTGCGCCCTGAGCTGCAGCTTCTGTGCCTTTCACAGGAAGAAGGGCCAGGACGGCGCCTACGAATATTCACTCGAAGACGTCAAGCAGGAAGCACTCAAAGCGGACGCCGCAGGTGCGACCGAGCTGCACATCGTGGGCGGACTCCACCCGAAGCTTCCGTTCGAGTACTACACGAACATGCTGAGCACGATCAGGGAGTGTGCACCGAGATTGCACATCAAGGCCTTCACGGCGGTCGAGATCGTCCATCTCCAGAAGATCTCCAAGCGTGGAAGAATGAAGTACGAAGGCATCGTCGAGGTTCTCAAGGATCTGAAGGAAGCCGGTCTGCAGTCACTTCCCGGAGGTGGCGCGGAGGTCTTCGACGACCGAGTCCACGACAAGGTGTTCAAGACCAAGATCAAATCCGATCAGTGGCTCGACGTTCACAAGGCCGCTCATGAAATCGGCCTGAACTCGAACGCCACCATGCTCTACGGTCACGTCGAGGAACGTCCCGANCGAATTCACCACATGGAACTGCTCAGAGGTCAGCAGGATCGGACTTTGAGGGACTGGGCTGCGGCCCAGGGCATCGAAACCGAAAACGGCGAAGTCGTTCTCACGGGACCCGATGAGCACTACCCTGCCAAGCGAATGCCGATGCCCGGTCAGAAGGGCCTCTCAACAGGCTATTTTCAGACGATCATTCCGCTTCCGTTCTTCCCGAACGAAAGTGAACTTGAGTATCTCCCGGGCCCCACCGGGCTTGAGAATCTTCGAACCATCGCGGTCTCGAGACTGATGCTCGACAACATCCCACACGTGAAGGCGTTCTGGATCATGCAGACGCTCGACATGGCCCAGNTCATGCTTCANAACGGAGCGGATGACATCGACGGNACGGTGGTCTGGTACGACATCACCCACGTNGAGGGTGCGTCGACNCACCAGGAGACGACCGTCACCGATCTTCAGCGGTCGATTCGTGAAGCGGGTTTCGAGCCTCGCGAACGAGACACGCTCTACCGGGTCGTGGAACGAGACGGAAGCGATTGGACGGCGAACGAATCGAGGTCATGACCTCGCAAAGCGCTCGCCGAGCAACCAACCGAATTCTGGAATTCGAAGCCACCACGCCACCGCCAGGAATGGGACAGCTCCCCCCGGGACGAGAACCAGCAACACGATGAACTGGTTGAAGTAGGAAGTGTTCTCGGCGAACGATCCCAGAAGCCAATGAAGACTCAAGCAGGATGCGAGCACCAGACCCCCGAGCAACAGCGTCCTCAAGAGACTTCGCCGCAGAGCCTGATCGAAAAGAGTTCCGGTTCTCAGGGAAAGCAGGCGGGACAGAATGAAGATCTGAACCACCGCGCAGAAGGCCGTGCTCCAGGCGAGGCCCGCCACTTCAAGCGGAGTCCAGATGAGAATCAGATTCAAGGTCAGATTGAGAAAGACCAGCCCCACCGCGACCTTGACCGCCGTCATCGCTTCACCACGCGCGTAGAAGGCTCGAACGAGCACATGGGTGGCACAGTACGCCCACAGTGCGGAGGCGTACCCGATGAGGATGAAAGCGGTTCGACCCGTGTCGGCGGAGGTGAACGCTTCACCCTGAAAGACCACGGTCACCAGAGGGCGATGCACCATCAGGAGACCGATCGTCGCGGGAAGACCGATGAAGAAAGAAAGACGGATGCCACGCTTCAAGGTCGCATTGAAACTTTCACGGTGATCCCGTTCTCGAGAGAGCTGCGGAAAGATCGCGGTCGCGATGGCGATGCCGAACACCCCCAGAGGAAATTCATAGAGTCGTACCGCGTAACTCAGAGCCGCCATCGAACCCTCTTTGAGTGGATACACGACATCGGTAAACGGCACGGTCGGACCGACGAGCGTGGGCCANCCCGCGATGAGTCCATCCAACAAAGTGTTCAACTGGAGAACACCAAGTCCGAGCGCCATGGGCAGTCCTGAGCGAATCACTCTGAAGGATGTGGCNCGGGCGACGGCGCGATCCGCAACACCCGATGGTGTGGCAAGCCCCCGCAGGGCACGCCATGACCAGAACACCTGAATCATTCCCGCCAGAAGGAGGCTGGCCGCGACCCAGCTGATCTGAGCTTCACTGCTCAATCGACCGGAGGACACCAACGGCAACAGAAGCAGAGTCGATGCGACGAAGGACAGATTCATGATGATCGGTGCGGCGGCGGTCGGACCGAAGCGGCCATGTGCCTGAAGCATCGAACCCATCAGAGCCACGAGACAGACCATGGGCGCGTAGGGCAGCATGATGGCCAGCAGCCGAAGGCCCTGAGCCTCGAGGAGCCCGTCGAGAACGCCGAAGAGAAGAAGCATCTCAATGAGCAGGACNATGCCCGAAAGAAGCATGATCGAACGTCCGACCAGCAGGCGTGCCATCAAGGCCGCCGTCGCGGGATCGTCATCGGAGAGACGAGTGTATTCGGGAAGGAATGCGGCACTGAGCACGCCCTCTCCGAAGAGACGGCGAAAGAGATTCGGAACCAGAAACCCGAATGCGAATGCATCCATGAGCGGACTGATTCCAAAGACGCGACTCATGGTCGCATCACGAAGGAGCCCTCCCATGCGGCTCACCACCGTCAAACCGGTGACCGTTCGCGCATGCTTCTCGAAACCGGACGAGTTGGAAGACATGACACCTCGAAGCGTGGGACTCAATCGGAGGAAGACGTGGAATCCGTTTCCGCAGTGGCAGTCTCATCACCTTCGCTCTGGCTTGCAAGCGACACCTTGTAGACCGCTCGCGACATGCCGGGCTCGAGCTGATCAGCGTCGAGAATCACGAGCACACGGCGATCCGCCTTGGCGAAGAGCAGTTCGGATCTCGGAAACAACCAGGTCGATCGTTCAGTGGACCAACCGTAGCTGGTGAATTTGGCATCGATGGATTCGACCATCTCATCCATCTTCAGGATGGGTCCCACGAAGATGAATCGACCACCGACGAGCTGACCCTGGCGACGTTTGATCTCGTACCCGAGACGCTGCTCCATGTCAGGCACCGTCGGAATGTCTGAGGCCAGAACCACATCGGGCTGAGAGCTGCATCCGGTTCCGATGAGGCAGAGACTCAGCAGAACCAGAACCGTCACGATGAGAGGAAGTGATGATCGAGTCATGCGTGAAGGATACGGGGAATCCGACCTTCGCGAATCCGGAATCGCTCTTGGAGGCTGCGGAACGCCCTGATGGTGGGACCGATGCGGATCAAGGTCGACTCGACAGGTGTCGGTCAGACTCTTCGAGCGAGAGCCTTCATCAACAGACGCAGATAGAGGGCGACCGAAAGAACCATGATCAGACAGAAAAGGATTCCCTGATCGTCGAAGACGAGAGGTTCGACGACGGCAAGCGACTTCAGGCTCCCCCAGATCAGAAGCTCAAACACCAGAAGGCTGCTCGACATCGCCGCGAGCAGCAGAAGTGCGGGAACAAGACAGGTGACCACCGTCCCGCGAAACCACCTCTCGAGACAGGCAAGATCATCGATTCGCCCGAGCCGCTTCGCCTCGAAGCGAAAACCCGAACGAAATGACAGCAGTATCGCGGGAATTCCGAAAGTGAGTCCGCCCAGCATCAGTGCAGCCATCGCATTGGAACCCGCAATCCCCTGAGAGCTGAGGATGAGAAAATCAATGGTGATGGCGAGCATCCCCCCGATCAGAACGCCGATCGATCCAGTGGTGAGAATCACCAGACAGGCTCCGGGACGAGCGGTCAGTGAATATGAAATTCGAATCCAAAGGCTTCGAACATTCTCGACCGCCGACCCGGGTAACGGCCGGAGAGCCGCGATCATGGCGATGAAGGCGACCACACCAAGGGCGCCGGCCTCGATGTCATGAAGGCTGTGGACACGGCCGGCGCTCAACGTCGCCTGGGTGATCTCGATCAGGAAACAGATTCCGACACCGAGAATGAACAGGCCTCTGATCCCGGTCACCCATTGAGATATCCAGAAGCAGAAGATCATGAGCCCGAAGGCGAAGAAGTGAATCAATTTGTCGAAGGATCCACTGGGCCCGCTCAACTCCAGTCGCGGCCAGTGTGTTCCGACGATCAAGGCAAGGAGATAGATGGACGAAACGATGCGAAAATGCCGCAAAGCAAGTCGGCGACAGAGCGAGGCATCACCGGATCTTTCTTCAGTCATCGAGACACTCCGCCTCAACCGGAATTCTTGGACTTGGGCGTGACCGTCTCATCACTGGAACGTGTTCGGGGTTCGACGGAAATGGTCCCGGCAGCCACTGGTGGATCGATCTGAACGACGGAATCTGGCTCATCCGGATGATCCGGCTGATCCGGCTGATCCGGCTGATCCGATGACTCGGTTTTCGCCTGGGGCGCTGCCATCTCGTTCGATTCAATGTCGGTTTCAGGGGCTTCCTGGGATTCACGAACTTCCGAATCGGAGGCGACCACTGCGGAGTCGGTGTGCGAAGAGGTCACCGAAGAGACTTCGTCGGTGGGGTCCGTTTCAAGCTGGGCGATGATTCGCTCGGCAAGCGTTCTGTAGTCCAGAGCACCCGGACACCAGGGCGCGTAGTCGAAGATGGTCTGCCCGAAACTGGGCGCCTCCGCGAGCTTGATGTTCTTGCGAATCGCAGGACGAAGCACTTTCGCGAAAGGGGAAAGCAGAGGATTTCCACGATTCTCCTCGAAGAATCCGTCGAGTTCGCCGACGACCTCTCGGACGAGCGTCGAATGCTTCTCATGCATGCAGAGAATCACTCCGCTCACCTTGAGATCGGTGTTCACTCCATTGCGACAGACTTCGCCGACCGTCTCGAGAAGCTTGCTGAATCCCTGCATGGCGAGAAAGTGCGCCTGCATGGGAACGTAGACTTCCTGAGCCATCGACAACGCATTGAGGGTGAGCGTGCCCAGACTGGGTGGACAATCGAGCAGGATGTAGTCGTAGTCGAGCATGTGCGGCGCGAACTTGGCACCAAGTCGCTTCAGTCGATCAGGAGCATTGGCGAGTTCGATTTCAGCCGCGGCAAGATCCACTCTCGATGGAACACAATCGAGATCGGGCCGGACCTTCACGACGACCTGTTCAAGCGGGACATCCGGTTCGAGCAGGAGCTCATAGACGGTATCCCCGACACTTTCCCCATCAAGTCCGAGATGCAGTGAGAGATGACCCTGAGGATCCATGTCGATCAGACAGACCCGCTTTCCCATTTCAGCGAGCGCGGCACCGATGTTCACCGTCGAAGTGGTCTTGCCCACGCCGCCCTTCTGGTTGAGCAAGGCGATCACGCGGGGATGTGGAGCTGATGCGTCGTTGGTGGGCTGACTCATGCTTCAAGTATAGGGAAGCAGCGTGTTCAGGAGGACTTCTCAACGACCTGGTGGCTGGATGTCGCCCCATTCACCAAGTTCAACGAGAAAGATCGGGGGGGCGGCATCCCAGGTGGGCAGGGCTCCACCGGCGATGGACAGCACCTGATCACCCCGGAGTCTGCGAATGCCTATCTGAGTCGAATTCGGAAAATCAGGATGGGCCGAAAGCTTCAGCAGAGAGGGGTCGAGAGTCACCGTCGCTCTCCATCGATCGGAAAATCGGCGAACCACCGCTTCGGCTCCACGAAGACGCCCCCCTCCGGGGTTGAATTCAAGTGTTCCATCCGGAAAGAGCGTCACCACCCTGACGGGTACGTCGAAGGGGCCGAAATGCAATTCGATGCGATCACCTGCATCGGTTTCCTTCGGGTCGTGGAGACACTCGAGAAAGAGCTCCCAGCGGTCACGATATTTTCGAAGAATGACAGCGGTATCGGATTGTGAACGAGTCACGTC
>NYVB01000107.1 GCA_002684315.1 Planctomycetaceae bacterium
CCACAACACCAAATGCGATCAACACCAATGCGAGATCCACGATGTCCTTCGCCCAGTCTTTGACTTGTTGAATCGGGTTCATATTTCTTTCTTCTCCGGACAGGTGATCAACGCCCACCCGCCAAATGGCGTCGGTGTTCTAGGCAGCATCCGTGCGGCCAGATCAACACCGAGTACGAGTACTTGCCTTCGAGATATCGGACGGGTGGGGTGTTTTAGTTGAGGAACCACTTTCAAGAAACAGCTTATTTACATGGCATAACGGGTTTTTTTAAACCCTAAAGCTCGGACAGGCATGATTTTAAGTGTTTTTACGGACAAGCCGTTATTTCAATGCTGAAAACGCCTTGTTTCACAGTGTTTTCACTTCTACTCAGGAAGATTGGAAACTTCCGTGAGCGTTTCCAGGGTCCTGTTGGCATCTCCGAAATCGATCGATTGAGCCGCGATCGCCAATCCGGATTCGATCGAATCCGACAGACCAGCGGCATGAATCGCCGCCGCGGCATTCAAAAGAACCATGTCTCTTGCAGGCCCTCTTTCATGACCTGAAATCGTGTCTCTCACCAACTGGACGGCATGATCGAGGTCCCTTGCCTGGAGTTCCTCAAACGCACAGGTCTGCAGTCCCAGTTCCTTCGGATCGATCACGTACTCGGTGATTCTTCCTTCATCGACCTGTGAGACTCTGCTGGGTGCCCCCAGTGAGAACTCATCAAGCCCGTCCTCCGAGTGCATGACGATCGCCCGAACCGAACCGAGTCTCGCCAATGTTTCAGCGACCACGGGAATGAAGTCGGCGTCATAGACACCCATGACCTGTCGTCCTGCCGCGGCCGGATTGGTCAATGGTCCAAGAAGATTGAACAGCGTCGGAAATCCCAGCGCCTTTCGAACCGGCATGGCATGTTTCGCGGCGGGATGGTGATGTATCGCGAAACAGAAACAGACATTCGCTTTCTGAAGACATGTTCTTTGAACGGCCCTTGACGCTCCGACATTCACACCCAACGCCTCGAGGACCTCCGCCGATCCACGACCCGTTCTTGATCTGTTGCCATGTTTCGCGACGCGTGCTCCACTCGCTGCAGCGACGATCGCCGCTGCGGTGGACACATTGAAGGTCTTCGGTGCACCACCTGTCCCCGCCGTATCAAGGAGCTCGCTGGAATCGAACCCGGTTTCAAGGGCATCGACCTTGTCCCGCATCACTCGTGCCGCTCCCGTCAGTTCCTCCGTGGTGGGAAGCCTGGATGCCAGGAGTGCCAGCAACGCTCCCATTTCAGCGTGATGAGCTTCGCCCGTCATGATGGCTTCGAAGGCAGCTGAGGCGCTCTTCTCGTTCAAGGTCTCTCCGCTCAGAAGCGTGAGGAGATACGGAGTGAGGTTCGCTGCCTCGTCGCGGGCGAATTCGGAGGGGTGTCGGTCGTTCATGAATCCTGTTTCTCATCCATTTGAAGACTGGGGTAAATGGCTCATTCACTTCGTTGATTTCGGCTTTTTGGCTCATTTACGTCATTTTTTATCATTAGAGACGGTTGATTCAACTCTCATGCGTATTACTTAGAGACGAATCGTTCGAAACGACCAATGCATCGATCGATTGTCCTAGTACGACACACATCATTTCGTGTCGGATCAGGATCTTTGAAACGAGGAAAAAATGACCGACCAAGACACGATGGCAAATTCGAACGAACGACCTCAAAGCCCCAACGGCCCACGTCTCATTTCACTCGGAATTCTTCTTGGCTCCGTGGTTCTCCTCCATGCCATCGTCCTCACGACTCTTGATGTCTTCGTTCCCATTGATGATGGCGCCGATTCGAACATGGCTCTCGTCATCGACAGTGGCATGAAACCGATGGACATGCTGGTCGACGCGCGCTGATTCACTCGGCGTTCCGACCGCGTTCATCCCAAGTGACCAGAAGCCTCGACACCGTCGAGGCTTCTTTCATGTCCAGAACACACACCCCCAGTGACAACATGTCGTTTCTCGACTCCTTGTTAGACTGTGCTCGTGCTCATCCTTGCAGAAAGCTACATCCATTCTCTTGATCCCGATGCGCTCCGGATCACCGATTCGTTCACGATCAAGTGGTACGGCCTTTCCTATCTTGCCGGCTTTGTCGTCGCCTGGTGGTTGATTCGATGGTTGGCTGGAAGTGGTCGGATCCTGTTGTCTCGGACCGATGCAACCGATTTCATCACGTACTGCGTCGGAGGGGTGCTTGTCGGGGGGCGTTTCGGCTACTGCCTCTTCTACGACCCATCGCTTCTCATCGACTTCTCGGCCAATTTCCCCTTCTGGGGTCTCCTTGCCATCCATCAGGGCGGCATGGCCAGTCATGGTGGAATGATCGGTGTCATCATCGCAATGGTGCTCTTCTCGAGATCTCGAAATCTTCCATTTCTACATCTTCTCGATGTCACCGCATTCATCGCCCCCCCGGGGTTGTTCTTCGGTCGTCTCGCGAACTTCATCAATGGTGAATTGTGGGGTGTGGCGCTTCCTGATTCGATGCAAGCCTCCCCACCCTGGTGGAGTGTGAAATACCCTCAGGAAATCCAATCGGCTCCGGTCGAGGCGATCATGTCCCTGAACACCACGGTGCTGCAATCGACCACCACCACTGGGATGGACTCCGTTCGTTTGATCGTGGAGGAGGCGTACCGAGGAAACAGCGAGCTCATCAACCAGATGTCTCCGTATCTCGTCGCACGATGGCCTTCACAACTCTTCCAGGCGGCCAGTGACGGACCGGCTCTCTTCATCGCTCTGATGCTCGTCTGGCTGGTCCCAAGAAAACCCGGAGTGATCGCCGGCTGCTTTCTCTTGTTCTACGGCGTGCTTCGCATCGTGACCGAAGTGTTTCGTGAACCGGATGAAGGTGTCGCGCTCTTTCTTTCGCTGAGCAGGGGACAGGTTCTGAGCGTCGCCCTGGTCGTTGCCGGGCTCCTTCTCGTGGCCTTGGCGAGAGCGCGCCCTTCCGATCCGATCGGTGGCCTGCGAACCGCCAAGAATTGAGTCCAGCAAGGGTCAGGAGGATTCCGCTTCAGTCGACTTCTTCGAGGCGATCTTCGCAGGTGGTCCCCCGGGATTCTTGCCGGCAGGACTGTCGGAACCACCACCTCCACGATTCTTTCCTTCAAGCTTCTCGACGATCTCGAAGGCATCGGGTTTTCTGAGAAGAATCCTCTCATCAAGGTCGAGACCCTCCGTGATCTCCACGGCAAGTTCACTCGCTCTTCCGACGTTCACCTTTCGCTGCGACCAACCACCTTTCGCCGGGACGTACACGAAGGAATCCGCACCTTCCCGAAAGACCGATTGGATGGGAACCGAGATGACGTCGTTGACCAACCCGAGTTCGATCTCAGCTCGACATCGCATGGATGGCTTCAGGCCCATCGATGCGTCCGTCTTGAGCATGATCAGGACCGTGTAGTCACGTCGGTTGGGATCTCTCCACCCACCATCCTTGGCCATGACACTGACGCTCCCCACTTCACCCTCGATGGCCATGTTGGGGAACGCATCGGAGAACACCGTCGCAGGCATGCCGCTCTTGATGCGGCCACTCAGTGCTTCACTCACTTTGACACTGGCCACCATCTGTGACGTGTTGGGAAGCAGGATCACCAGTTGATTCGGTGACAGGCTTGTTCCGATCATGGGAGGCCCCTGATCATCACGCCCTCTTCCTTCCCTCATGCTGGTTCTGTAGACCACGAGGCCATCGGTGGGTGCCAGAACCAGGCATTTCTGGAGCTGTCCCTCCAATTCCTTCTTTCGTTCATCGCTTCCAGCCAGTTTCGATTTGTCAGATTCGACCGTGGCGAGCTGTGTGACCATCTCCGCCTGGTGCCTCTGTTTGACCCGCCCTTTCTCGGACGATGCCTGTTCAAGATCGGAGACTCTCTTCTTCTCATCCTGTTTGCTGGTGAATCTCTTGTAGACGTCCAGTGAGATCTCGGCTTCCTTGACCGCGGCGGTGGATTCGATCATCGCGATACGATCACGTTCGTATTCATCACGACTGATGAATCCGTTTTCCACGAGATCCTTCGCTTCTTCGAATCGTTTCACCAGTCTTTCATCGTTGATCTTCGTGGTCTCGAGCTTCAACTTGAACTTCTGTTCACTCTGAATGTGTTCACCCTCTCTCCATGCCTGAAGAGCCAGCTCCGCGATCTCGATGTTGAGATCGGCCTTGTCGAGGTCGCTTTCCATCGCACTCCTCGCGATGGCCAGTGATTGTTCCGAGGTGATGACACGGTTCGTCTGATCGAGGATCTTCTCATCCAGATCCTTGATCTTCTGCCTGATCTGATCATCATTCAACTGAAAGAGGACATCATCCTTCTTCACATACGTGCCTTCTTCGGTGATCTTGTTGATCACACCGGATGTCTCGAGGGGATTTCTCACCTCGATCAACTGACTGGTCGTCAATTCTCCGTTGGCTGGAATCTTGATCCTGAAATCACCCCGCTTCACGGTGTGAATGTCCACGACCTTGGTCGTGGAGTCGTACTTGTTCCCACCCTGCATCGTGAGAAAGAGAATCACTCCGACCACGACGACAGCCACCCCGATGATCACCCCCGTGGCTGAGAATCCGAATCGACTTCTGACTGGCACTTCGTTCTTCATTGGTATCGCTCCATGTGTGATCATGTTGTTCGTTCCGATGGAACGAAATCACGTTCGCGTGCTTCTTCCATCTCTTGCGTGTCTTCGTCGAGGGGCTGGCCTTCAGTGTTCTTCATACCCGGAAGCGGTATGAGCGTTCCATCTCTTCTGACCCGAAGTCGTCCACTTGCACCCAGGTATTCGATGATGGCCACCTGCAGATCTCTTGCGGCACTGTCTCTCTGGTCTTCAGCCCGTCTCAGTGCATTGACCGCTTCGGTCCGGTCTCTGGTCGATGCCCTGTCCGGTGCCGCTTCAATCGACCGAAGTCGATTTTCCGCGATCCCCACGTTGCGTTCCTGCAGAAGAAACGAGAACTGTGCTCGTTCGATGGCTCGGACCCGGCTTCGAACCTCGATGGCGACCTTGTCTCTGGCGTTGTAGTACTGCCGGATGCTTTGTTCGAGCTTGATCTGTGATTGACGAAGCTGGTATTTCTCGATCACCCGGTCGAGTGCCGCCGAAAAGGTCAGGCCGACCCCGAATGAAACCTCGTCGGGACTGAGATCGAATCCGATGTTGTTCGTGGGATCAGCGAACGGAACAAGGACCGATCCGTTGAGGTCGAGATCCGACAGAAGACCGTTCTTGGCAAGGTCCACCTTGCGACGAAGGTCGTCGATCCGATCTCGTTCGGTCTGAACCTCGAGCCGCAGTCTCAACGCGATGAGGACGGCCTCATCGGGCGTGATCTCGGGTGCGTCCAGGTCGAGCATCTCCTTCTTGATGATGACCGGAGACTCCGTTGCCATTCCTATCAGCAACTTGAACTGATCAACGGCCAGGCGATACCTCTCCTCGAGGCCGCCAAGTCTGTCGATCTCAAACAGGGTGTCCTGTTTCGCCAGATCCGCCTGAAACGGCTCGAGCCTGCCAGCTTCGACCAATGCGCTCGATCGTTTTTCAACCTGCTGGAAGAGTGCCACACTCCTGCGTGCATTTTCGATTGATTGCTGCTGGACGACGAGATTCAGATAGTTCGTGACCAGATTCAGGTAGTACGTTCTTCGAAACGTTTCAAACGCTCGTGCCGCATAGACCAGGTTTCTCTTCGCTTGAATCAACGGCTCTCGAACGGTGTTCCCCGCGCCACGCAGAAGCGGTATGTCCGCTGACAGGACCAGATCGACGTTGTCCGCGTACTCGCCATTGCTGAAGAAGAAGTTGTCGAGAAGGTTGGTCGTGCTCGCGATCAGGCTCGCGGAAACCTCTCCTCCCATGGGAAGTCTCTGCGAGACCCCGAAATCATTCACGATGGTCAGTGCGCTGTCGAATCGTCCTTCCAATCCGGCGAAGTCACCGATCTCCGAATCGAGACGGAATTCGTTGAAGAATCTCGGCTCCCATTTATGCTCTTCGATGAGGAGTGCCAGTGCCGCGATCAGGTAGTCCTCTTCGGCATTGACGTATTCCAATGAGTTGGTCGTCGCGAATTGAATGGCTTCCACCAGCCCGAGCTTCACCGCATTCGATGGTGGCTCCGACATGTCGTTGATTCGCTGTGCGACCCTGTTGGCATCCCGGTCGATGGCATCCTGTGGCATGAACCTCAGATCCTCTGCCGGTGGATTGTCGGTGGGGGGGGTGTTGTCGATCAGGCGATTCTCTGGAAATGCGGTGCCCGCTCCACTCATCCACCCCTGATCGCTCGGCACGGGCGCTTCCGAACCCATGTCTCGTGAACTCTCCAGAAGAACCCTGTCGAGCTTCTCGTCCACCCATTGCGTGTCCGAACTGCATCCTGACCCCAGAATGGCACCACCACTCACCATGACACACAGTGCCCCTTTGAGTGCTGAGAGTGCTGAATGCACTTTCGATGTTGTTCGCTGTCTGTGGATGTTGTGGTTCAACGACATGTTTGAGACCTATTTTGCCTGACTTCGTGAGTACGAGATCGACAAGTTTAGCCTCCTGCATACTATTTGAGCGGTGAGTACTGCAGAAGGAGCCCCTTGTCTCTCATTTCATGTGACGCGCGAGCGCTAACGGTCAGAAACAAACCGGTTTCCATTCTTGCCTCCAGGGTCGAGTATCTGCTTCTGGAGCCTGTTGACTGGGTTTCCAGGCTCAGAACACTCAAATCTCTCGGCTTTACCGCCGTTCAGACCAGTGTTCCCTGGTCAGCCCACGAGGCCCACCCCGGTCAGTTTGATTTCGAGGGTCCCCGAGATCTGTCCGCTTTTCTTCAGGCGGCTCAGGAGGTCGGATTATGGGTCCTTCTTCGCATGGGACCCAATGTCGGTGAACCATTCTCCGGCGGAGGCCTTCCCGATTGGCTGCTTGAAGACGTTTCGGAAAAATCAGGTCCTCCTTCAGTGCGGTCCAATGACCCGGCATTTCTGTCCCGTCTGAACAAGTGGTGGTCCGAAATCAGCCATCGAGTCCGTGATTTCCAACAAGGGAAGTCTTCCGACGGCACTCCGCACACCGGTCCTCTTCTGTCGGTGCAGATCGAACATGAGTGGAATTGCGGGAACGCCGTCCAGGGTGACGCCTATCTCGGTGAGTTGCTTCGAATGGTCCGTGAATTTGGAATCGATGTCCCTGTTTCGACCGCGAACGGCTTCTGGCACGACCTTGATGGAACCCTCGAGACCTGGAGAAGCGAATTCGACGCCCCGGATCTCTTCGCCAACATTCGCCAGCTTCATTCCGTTCAACCAGAGGCTCCAAAGATCGTCACCCTGCTGTCCACCGCCGATGACCCCGCAAGGCTTGCGGAAACCCTCCTGAAGGTGATCGCTGCCGGCGGGATGCCCGTGATCGATGATGCCGTCTCCGGTCGTCACAGATATTCGACGGCATCCATGCAATCGAAGTCCCGTCACGGAGACCACCGGGTACCCGGTTCGGTGCTCGATTCGGAGGGCATGGTGATCGACGAGACGCGCGGTGCCATTCCCATCCTGAGATTCGCCTCCGCCTTCGGTCGCATGCTGTGCGAACTCGATCCGAAACTCGATTCACCCGTGGTGCAGTCCTCTACAACCGGCCATCTGATGGTTCCCCGTCGAGGACAGTCCGGTGAGATTCTTCTGAACGTGGGGGGTCCGAGCAGGCCCGAGTCGAGTGAGTTCATCCTGACTGACGGCCGCTCCTTCACTACCCAGACCATGTCCCCCGGAAACTGGTCTCTCATGGGCGTCGATCTCTTCGGCAAGGGACGACTCGACCACACCAACGTCTCCGTGATCGACTTCGTCGGTGAGCGGCTTCTCGTGGCCATGGGTGCACCCGGTTCGATCGCACAGTTCGGAATCAACGGGAGCGACATCGAGATGACCGTTCCCGACGAGAAGGCCACCGCACCTCTCATCGCCGAGCATGGTGAACTTCTCATCATTCTCTGCACACCCGCGATCGCCGGCACGCTGCAGGTTGAATCAGGTGCGGTCATCATCGGTTCCCGATGCATCGATTCGTCTGGAATGCATGTTCCCACGAAGGGCCGCAAGAACGTTCTTCGGATCACATCCGATGGAATGATCCACGAACTTCAATGTCGCAAGACCAGACCGAAGACGAAGAAGACCACCGATCTCTCCTGGTCCCATTCCACCATGAATCAGGAAGTCTCCGGAGACAGTCCGCGTTACGCCTCCTTGAAACAGGAGGATTCCATGAATCGATGCGACTCCTCGAGTCGTTTCGGATGGTACCGACTGGGTGGTCTTCAAAGCACCTCCAAGACCCTGAAACTGCATCTTCCGCAGGGTCCTCAGAACATGGACATCTTCAGAGATGGAGTTCCTCTCGAATCCATCCGCTACGACATCGATTCGGATTCGATTCACAGCCTCAAGATCGGTTCTTCCTGTGAACATCTGACGGTGCTCGTCCAGTCTCTCGGTGGATCCTCGATCGGAAACAGTCAGATCGAGTCCACGGGAGTTCACGAGCCCATCGACATTCTCGAGAAGTTCGACGACATCAAATTCGTCTTCGAACCCGATCTGGCACCCATCAACCCATTCGATGCCGACCCCTTCATTCTCGAGTGTCACGATGGAGTCTCCTCACCGAACGCCTATTCCTGGACATTCACACATCGACGCAAGAAGTCGCTCCGAATCGTTCCCGGGATCTCCATCTCCGGAACCTGGCTGCTCAACGACCAACCATTGACCCGAAGCGAGTCCGGAACACGTCGCACCTTCGTGGTGTCACCCGCCGAAACGGAATCATTCAACGCCGGCAAGAACGTCCTCGTCTTCCGACCCGATTCCGGAAAGGAATTCCTGTGTGAAGGTCTCGGCAAGTCATTCGGAATCTGGGAGATCACCGACACCCTGGGCACGAAATCGAAGTCACTTGCATTCGCGACCAATCGGATTCCAGATGATGTTCTTCATTCCTACACCCCGCTCGAGGGATCCCCGAAATCGAAGACGTCGACGCCGACCTGGTTCCAGACGACGATTCCGACTGATTCGAAGGGTGGTCTCGTGATCGATCTCTCGACGATGTCCCGAGGAGTCGTTCATCTCAATGGAGATGTGCTTGGAACCTACGATTCCAGTGATGACGGTCTGGTCTGTCTTCCCGGTGGCAGGATCGCCTCGGGTGATGTCCTGGACATCTTCGATGTCGAAGGATCCAATCCCGCGAAGGTGTCGATCATCAAACAGTCCTTCTGAGTCGAATCGAATCAGCTTCCGACCGGATGCCAGATGGTCTTGGTCTCGACGAAGGGCATCAACACTCTTGGTGACGTCCAATGTCCATCGTCGTCGATGTCGACGTCATCCATCATCGGGTGGACTCTCACCAGTGCATCGACCGCACCCTCCTGCAGAAGCCGTCTTCTGGCCGGTGTCAGTCCTGCGGCGACGACCGCTCCGAACGCCCGATGCGTCGCGAAGTGAGGCAGCAATTCCTTGACCTGTCCACTCAGGATGTTGACGACACCCGCGGGAACGTCGGAGGTCGCACAGATCTCACCCAGAAGCAGTCCTGGAATCGGGTTCTTTTCCGAGGGGAGTGCGACCACCACGTTTCCGGTCGCCAGCGCCGGGGCGAGCATACTCGTCAGTCCCAGAAGCGAACGATCCGCGGGAGCGAGCATGCCGACGACCCCCAGTGGTTCCGGAATGCTCATGTTGTGATACGGGCCCGCCACGGGGTTGCGACAACCAAGCACCTGTTCCACCTTGTCGCACCATCCGGCCAACGAGACCATGCGGTCGATCGTCGTCTCGGTCTCGTTTCTGGCATCCTTCATCGTGACCGTTCCGGTCGCCCGGAGTGCATCGATGAATTCCGATTTTCGTGCTTCCATCATCTCCGCGATTCGATGGAGGATCTGTCCACGGTTGTATCCACTGCGTCCGGACCAACCGGAGGCCGCGCCGTTCGCCATTTCGACCGCATTTCGAAGATCCTTGCGCGATGCCCTGCAGATGTGGGCCACAAGCTCTCCACTTTCCCCCAGAAGTTCGATCGAACGTCCCGATTCCGTTCTGGGAAACGCACCGCCCATGAACAGTTTCCAGGTCTTCGCGACTCCGATTCTTCTTGTGTCTTGTGTGCTCATTTTGCTCCTCATGCGAGATATGCGGCAAGACCGTGACGTCCACCCTCGCGTCCCCATCCGGATTCCTTGAAACCGCCGAACGGGCTCGCGGCATCGAACTTGTTGAAGGTGTTGCACCACACCACGCCGGCCTTCATTCGTGAAGCGATTTCGAACACCTTCGATCCCTTGTCCGTCCAGACACCCGCACTGAGTCCGTAGGGAGAATCATTCGCCCGTTCGATCGCCTCTTCGGGTGTTCGGAACGTCATCACGGAAAGAACCGGACCGAAGATCTCCTCCCGGGCGATCGTCGCGCTGGGATGCACGTCGGTGAAGAACGTCGGTCTGCACCAGAACCCCTTCTTGGGAAGCGGTGTCGACTCATTCTGAGTCATCGTCGCACCCTCTCGGACTCCGCATTCGAGAAAGGAATCGATCCTGTTCAACTGCTCTCTGGAATTGATCGCTCCGACATCGGTGTTCTTGTCGAGAGGGTCTCCCACTCGAAGCTTGCCCATGCGGTGTTCGAGTCGATGAATGAATTCATCATGAATCGATTCCTCGACGAAAAGACGTGATCCCGCACAGCACACGTGTCCCTGGTTGAACCAGATCGCCGAGACCACGCCTTCGACCGCCTGGTCCATCGCGGCATCCGCGAAGACGATGTTGGGGCTCTTTCCACCGAGTTCGAGAGTGACCCGCTTCTTCGTCCCGGCGCAGGCGAGTGCGATCTTCTTTCCGACATCGGTGGATCCGGTGAAGGCGACCTTGTCGACTCCCGGATGTTCGACCAGATATCGACCGGTCTCACCGGCACCGGTCACGATGTTGACCACACCATCGGGAAGTTCACATTCTCGAAGGATCTCGGCCAGACGAAGTGCCGTCAGCGAGGTGGTCTCCGATGGCTTGAGCACCACGGTGTTCCCGCATGCGATCGCGGGTGCGATCTTCCAGGCGGCCATCATCAACGGGAAGTTCCAGGGAATCACCTGGGCACAGACTCCCAAAGGCCTGGGATCGATGTTTCCGGGAATCGCGTACGCCAGCTTGTCGCACCACCCGGCGTGGTGGAAGAAGTGCTGCGCGACCAGTGGGATGTCCACGTCACGACTTTCCTTGATCGGCTTTCCACCATCCATGGTCTCCAGGATGGCGAGTTCCCTGGCCCTCTCCTGAATCCTTCTGGCGATTCGATAGAGGAACTTGCCCCGCTCGATCGGCTTCGTCCGTGACCATTTCCGGAAGGCCTTTCTGGCTTCGGTGATGGCCCGATCGACGTCGGCTTTTCCTGATTCCGCGATCGAGGAAAGGACCTTCTCATTTGAGGGGTTGATGGTGTCGAAGCGTTTTCGGCTCTTCGAGGCGACGAATTCGCCTCCGATGAAGAGATTCTGCTTCGGCTGGATCTCGACCACCGTCGTCTCCGGTGCGGGGTCGTATTCCCAGGTCATTGGATGGTCATCGGTCTGTCTGACTTGAGTCACTGACTGCTCCGTCCTGCCGTCATCGGCGTTCCAGATGTTAGCACGACCCCGGTTGATTATGATCTACAGAGTCCAGCTCGAGGTCTCCCGGGTCGGGAGAGCCGTCATCAAGGAAGAAAAAGTCATGAGTGAAGTCCTTTCAATCGACATCGGCGGATCACACGTGAAGGTTCGCATTCCCAGTGATCCTGAAAAGAGACGGTTCACCAGTGGTCCGGATCTCACCCCCCAACAGATGGTCGACGGGGTGAAGACCTGCATCGAAGGTTGGGACATCGACAGGGTTTCGATCGGAATCCCGGCTCCAATCCGCAAGAACACCGCAGTGATCGACCCGGTCAATCTGGGCTCCGGATGGGCGGGTTTCGATTTCTCCGATGCGTTCGGTTTTCCAACTCGCGTGACCAACGATGCGGCCATGCAGGCGATCGGAAGTTACGAGGGGGGGTCGATGCTCTTCATGGGCCTCGGTACCGGTCTTGGAACCTGTCTGATCAATCAATACGTCGTCCAGCCCACTGAAATCGCCCACATGCCCTACCGACACGGACACACCTTCGAGGATGCCGTCGGCGAGGCCGGTCTTGAAAAGGTCGGCAAGAAGGCGTGGCGTCAGGAAGTCTGCAAGATCGCGGAGATCCTCTACCACGGCCTGCTTCCCGATTACATCGTCCTTGGTGGTGGCAACAGCAAGAAGTTCAAGGCCGATGATCAGATGCCCGAGTTCTGCCGTCGAGGCGACAACGCAAACGCCTTCGAAGGCGGTTTTCGAATGTGGCTTCCTGAATGGGAGCGGACTTCGTCCTGAGGCTCACGCCTTGGGAACATCCCAGGGTGCGAGGTAGTGTCCACCGTGTTGCTTGGCGTATTGTCGAACGATGTCGTCGAGAAGACTCGAGGCTCCGAATCGGAACAATGCGGGGTTCAACCAGCTCTCATCGAGCGTCTCGTTGACCATCACCAGATAATGCAGCGCCTGTTTCGCGGTCTTGATTCCACCCGCGGGTTTCATCCCGAATCGGATTCCCGACGAGAGCCAGGCCTCNCTGATCGCTTCCAGCATCACCAGAACGACCGGCATCGTCGCGGCCGGCGAGACCTTTCCGGTCGACGTCTTGATGAAGACTTCGCCATCTTCGAGGGTTCCACATCCGGGCACGCTCGAAGCGGCATCGATCGCAAGATCGCTCGCCCGCCGTACATTGTCGAGGGTCTCGAGTTCNCCCGTCTCNAGAATGATCTTGAGATGTGCCTCACCACAGGCCTGTTTGATCTCTCTGATCTCATCCGAGACCTGCTGGTAGCGTCCTGCGAGAAACGCACCCCGCGAGATGACCATGTCGATCTCATCGGCACCGGCTTCGACCGCTCTGCAGACGTCATCAAGTCTGACGGACAATGGATACTGACCGCTTGGGAACGCGGTCGCGACGCTCGCAACCTTGACACCACTGTCTCCCAGCGCCTCGCGTGCGACTTCGACGAGTTCCGGATAGACGCAGATCGCCGCCACATGGGGAAGGGGTTTCGCGTTCGATGGAAGCGGTGATCCGCCNCCCGGCGCGATCGCCTTGCAACAGAGGCTTCGAACCTTTCCTGCGGTGTCCTTGCCCTCCAGTGTGGTGAGGTCCGTCATCGAAACCGCCATGTGGTGCCCGGCAAGTTTGGTTTCAGCCTTGATCGAGCGGCTCGTGAACGATGCCGTTCTGGACTCGACCATCCTGCGATCCACGGTCACATGATTCGATCGTTGGCTTCGTGTGTCACTCATGTCGGTACCGGTTCCGGTGATCTCAGGGAGTGTTCGCACCACGAGCGGCGGCGAACAGTCCTGGAAGGGAGGTCCCGCTCTTCAAGACGACACGTTTGTCGTTGGCCTGCGGAATCTCGAAGATGAAGAGCATTTCGTCGTGATTGTCGATGACGTAACAGAACTCGTAGGGACGGGTGTCCTTGCCGAAACCACTGGACGCGGTGAGCAGGGTGTAGCCTCCGAGTCCGGTCACCGCATCACCGGCAAAGGCCTTGTTGGCCTGNAGCCTTCCCGCCTGGACGATCGTCAGGGCCGCGATCAGAAAAGCGCTGGCCAGAAGAATCGCCGATGCGATCGGAGTGTCTCGCTGCGAGCGCTCACTCATTGTCGGGACCTCTCGATCGTCTGGGCATCATTGTTCAGGTTTCGGTATCCGATCCCGACCAGTTGATTTCGTTGTTCCTCGTATTGGAACGCGACCAGTTCCTGGCTGGCCTGGTTGACCACCCAGATGACCGGAGTCTTGGTTCCGGCGATGCTTCCTGAAATCGCGACATACTCACCACGTGACGCGGACTGACCGTCCGCGGTGGCGGGGGCGTTCGGCGAGAGACTCACCAACGCGAGAGCGCCGAGCAACGCACTGTTCAGAAGGATCAGGCTTCCGAGCTTTGTTCGAATCATCGGAAGGTCCTTCCCGTCANCGGGGTCAGGTGTCTTCGGTGTAACGCTTGGAGGGAATCATGCTGACCACGACGAGAACCACGCCGAGGCCCATCGCAATCAGAATGCCCAGCAGGGGGCTCGTTCCCGAGGCGGTCGGTGTTCTTGGTCCTTCNTTCTGGGCCATGACGATTTCAGCTGAAAACGTCATCACGAGAAGGAACACGGTCATCACGAACGCTCTGTATCTGTCTGGTGTCATCATGGTNGGTCGAGGATACCGCCCTCGGGTACCCCAAGGCAAGCACGAAAAGGTATCGGACCGTTTCACGTCGGTTCCACGCTTTCCAGGACGTGGTCGCGACGGCCTCCGGGGTCTGCCGTGCAGCGAACGATCGCAGGGCCGGGATCATGGCCCAGAACGAGAAGACGACCCTCTTCACGACAGCGGTCCAGGACCGCTTTCTTGGTGTTCATGTTGGTCCAGGGCTCGACATCGTATGCCGTGCTCGCNGATGGATGGACATGAGCTCGTGTGGGGCAGACGTCACCGGGAAAGATGAAATCATTCGCTCCATCGGTCCATTCGATCGCCTGTTGCCCCCAGGTGTGCCCCGGGACCGGATGCACCGTCACGCCCGGAAGAACCTCGCTTGCGCCATCAACGGTGACGATTCGATCGGCGATCGGTTTGAGATGTGATTCCAGGTAGGTCCTGGTCATGGTGGAACGGTTGGCGAGTGCATCCTCCCACTCCCGGGCCTGCACGATGATCCGCGCGTTGGGAAAGGTCGGCTCGAAGCCACCCTCGTCACCGCGTTTCGGATCGGTCCAGCGAGTGATGCCACCCGCATGGTCGAAATGAAGATGCGTCAGAATNACATCGGTGATCTGCTCCGGCTCGATGCCGTGTTCCGAGAGTGCGTCCACCGCGGTGCGGTTCTCCATGGCGAAGATCCCGCGATCCTTCTGATTCCATTTCTCGCCGTACCCGGCTTCGATCAGAATCCGTCGCTCGCCATCCTGCAGCAGAATCGCGTTGCATTGCAGGGCGACCCGGTTGGCCTCATCACGATCGACCCACTTCGACCAGAGTGCCTGGGGAATGATCCCGAACATGCCACCTCCGTCCAGGCTGAAGCAGCCCGTCCGAAGCGTGTCGGTCTGAAAGGCGTGTGCGCTCTCCGGCTTGATCATGCCTTGACGCAACGAGCCTTGATTCGGTCCGCGGGAACCCGGTTCATCGCATTTCGCGTGTCCACGATGAGACTCGCGTGCGTGCCGATCATCTCGTAGTCGACGTCATCGTGGTCCGTGATGATGAGAATGCAGTCGTACGCGCTGATCGTCTCGGGGGTCACGGGCTGTGACTCCAGATCGAACTTGTACTTGCGCATTTCCGGGAAGCTTGGCACGTGGGGATCGTGATAGGAGACGTTCGATCCGGCTTCAGCCAGTCTTTCGATGATCTCCGCCGCGGGTGTCTCCCGAGGATCGTCGACGTTCTTCTTGTANGCCATGCCGAGGACCAGGACCTTGGCACCGTTCATGGCGAGTCGATCGTGGTTCAGAGCCTCCGCGACCTTGGAGATCACGTACTTCGGCATCGCGGTGTTGATCTCGCCGGCCAGTTCGATGAANCTGGTCTGGTGTCCGACTTCCTTGGCCTTCCAGGTCAGGTAGAACGGATCGATCGGAATGCAGTGTCCGCCGAGACCCGGTCCCGGGTAGAACGCCTGGAAACCGAACGGTTTCGTCTTGGCCGCCTCGACGACCTCCCAGACGTCGACGTCCATGTCACTGAGCACGACCTTCATCTCGTTGATCAACGCGATGTTGACCGCTCGATAGATGTTCTCCAGCAGCTTCGCGCTCTCCGCGACTTCCGCGCTGGTGACACGGTGAGCCTTCGCGACCACTCTCGAATAGAGAGCCATTGCAAGTTCGGTGGCGACATCGTCCACACCTCCGACGAGCTTGGGAATCTCCCCCGCACTTCGTCCGGCATTTCCGGGGTCCTCTCGTTCCGGGCTGTAGGCCAGGAAGTAGTCCTTGCCGCATTCGAGACCGGACTCGTCGAGAATGGGTTTCATCTCGTTTCTGGTGGTACCGGGGTAGGTCGTCGATTCGAGCACCACGATCTGGCCCGGACGAAGAACTCCAGCCGCCATGCGGGTGGAATCCAGCACGTAGCTCAGGTCCGGATCATCATGCTTGCCCAGTGGTGTCGGGACGCAGAGGAGGATCGCATCCGCTTCACGGAGGTCCTCCTTCTCGGCCGTCGCATGGAACGAGTCACTCTTCTGAATCATCGTGAAGAAGTCGTCACCCAGATGCTTGATGTAGGAACGACCCTCGGCGATGGCATCGATCTTTCTCTGATCGACATCGAAACCTATGACCGAGTACCCGTTTTCAAGCAGGGCCTTCGAGAGTGGGAGTCCCACGTACCCGAGTCCCACGATGCCGATCTTGGCGGTCTTGGATTCGAATTTCTCCAACAGTTCAACGGCGTCTTTCGAAGCACCTTTGAAAATCGCGTCCTTGTCGACTTCCATCACAGATCCCTTTCGGTTTGTTTCATGTCTCGGGCCAACGATGGTAGCTTCCACGTCGCCGGGGTGGACATCAAATGCTCATGCCGCGCAAGAACCGCCACTCAAATCCCAAAGTGGGTACTTATGGGATCTGGACTGCATCGGTTATCCGACCATCATCGATCAATCGATCAGGTCTTGTGGGCTTTCCAGCAATCGAACGACCGTGTTCAGGAATCGAGCGCCCTCCGCACCGTCGACGACCCGGTGATCGCACGAAAGACTGAGGGGCATCACGGTGCCGACGAACATGCGTCCGTTTTCCGCGAGGACCTTCTCCTTCGCCCGGCCGACGGCCAGAATCGCGACTTCCGGGTAGTTGATGATCGGCGTCGCGAACATGCCACCGTAGGAGCCCACGTTCGAGATCGTGAAAGTGCCTCCGGCAAGACGTTCACGTTCGATGCTTCGGTCCTTGCAGCCTCGTGCCAGTTCACCGACCGCCTGGCCGAGTTGCCCGATGGACAGGGTGTTCGCACCGTGAATGACCGGAACCATCAGTCCGTGCTCGGTGTCGACGGCGCACCCGAGGTTGACGGCATCCTTTCGCAGGATCTGTGACTGTGCATCGTCCACGATCGCGTTGAGCGAGGGGTGGCTCTTGAGGGCCTTGCAGATCGCGCTCATGACGAACGGAAGCATGGACATCTTCGCGCCGAGCACCTTGGCGTATTCCTTGCGCTTGAGGTCGAGGTCGGTGACGTTCGCCTCGTCGACGACCGTGAAGTGGACCGCGGTCTTGACCGAACGGTCGAGTGCTTCCGCGATCTTGCGACGAACACCTCGGAAAGGNATCGTCTCGACCACGTTTCCGGCGTCGACCGGTGGCAGGTCGGCCGGGATCGCGACCGCCTGTGGTGTGAATCCTCCACCGACGGAGGCGGGAGCCGGCGCACTCGAGGCGCCGCCCTGACTGAATCCATGGACATCGGATGCCGTGACCCGACCGCCGCGACCGCTTCCCGCGATGAGGTTGATGTCGATTCCGAGTTCGCGGGCGATGCGACGCACCGCCGGAGTGGCGAGTGCCTTGCCGCGAATCTGTTCCGTGCCGGAGTCCCCTTCGACCTTGCGGGCGAAACGATCACTGACCGTCAATTCACCGGAGACCGAACCGACCACGGTGCCGGCGTCTTCGCTGGCGGCTTCTTCGGTCGCGGGTTCGGTCGTCGCGGGGGCTGTGGCCACCGCAGCTTCGGTGTTCGAACCACCGTCGCCGTATCGAACCAGGACCGCACCGACCTTGATCATGTCTCCGGCGGAACCGCAGAGTTCACTGACCGTGCCGGTCCAGGGACTCGGGACCTCGACCAGAGCCTTGTCGGTCTCCATCTCGGCCAGAGTCTCGTGTTCCTTGATCTCGTCACCGACGGAGACCCGCCATTTGATGAGTTCTGCTTCATCCAACCCTTCTCCAAGGTCGGGAAGAATGAAGTGTGATCGGTCCTTTGGTTGGGTGACGCCTGCCATGGTCGTTCGCCTCGTCGTGTCGGATGGTCATCCGACGGGTTCATGTCGTTCGGTGAGGAATCAGTACGCGCGGATCTCGTTGATCGCTTTTTCGATTCGATCCGCGTCCGGGAGGTATTCGGTCTCGAGCTTGTAGTACGGCATGATCGTGTCGAAGCCGGCCACGCGCTGGATGGGTGCTTCGAGATGGAGGAAACAACGCTCCATGATCTGGGTCGCGATCTCCGCACCGAAGCCGCTGGTGCGCGGTGCTTCGTGGACGATCACGCAGCGGCCGGTCTTCTTGACCGAGGCTTCGATGGCGTCCATGTCGATGGGGTAGATGGTGCGAAGGTCGATCAGTTCGATCGAGTCGTTGGAGCGTTCGATCGCCTGCATGCATTGCACGACGCTGGCGCCCCAGGAGACGATCGTCAATTCTTCGCCTTCGCAGACCGTGCGGGCCTTGCCGATGGGGACGGTGTATTCGTCTTCGGGAACTTCTTCTCGGAACGCGCGATAGATGCGCTTGGGCTCGAAGAAGATCACGGGGTCCGGGTCGCGGATCGCCGAGATCAGAAGCCCCTTGGCATTCACCGTGCCGATGACGATTCGTGTGCCGGTCGGCGGCGGAATTCACGACCCGGAACTGCACAGTGACTCACCGGAAGCCATCTACGCCCATCAGCCCGGACTGAAGGTCGTGATGCCGGCATCCCCCTACGACGCCAAGGGTCTTCTGATCTCCGCGATCCGCGATCCGGACCCCGTGATCTTCTTCGAGCCCAAGCGCATCTACCGTGCGTTCCGAGAAGAGGTCCCCGAAGACGAATACACCGTTCCCATCGGCAAGGCCCGAACGGTCTGCGAAGGCGAAGAATTGACGATCGTCTCCTGGGGCGCCAGCGTCGTGCAGTGCATGCAGGCGATCGAACGCTCCAACGACTCGATCGAACTGATCGACCTTCGCACCATCTACCCCATCGA
>NYVB01000108.1 GCA_002684315.1 Planctomycetaceae bacterium
AAGCGGACTTTGCTTCGTCGAGGCGATCCCAGGCTGGTCACGTGACCACCACGCCGCCCGAGCCGGTCGAGATACGGGCCGTTTGCACGCGACCGTCATCACGGATCGCCGCGAACCACCGCTGCCGTATCGCTCGGCGTCACGTCCTCGGAACCCTTGATGCGGGAGATCATCAATGTCGGATCAGGAACAAGGCCACGAACACGAACAGGATGAGGGCCGAGCGCAGGATCTGGAACAGGATGGCGTCGAGTCGAGCGAAGGCCGGGAAGGGCTCGAGGGTCTCGAAGATCAGGAGACCTCCGCGGGCGCTGGTGATGGCGACCATGACGATCATGAGGATCATGGCGGCGGTGGCCCCGAGGACGGCGATGGCGAGGGCGATGGCGGCGACGACGAAGAAGAGGACGAGGACTTCTACGACGACACGGACGACGAAAGCTGTCCGAGCTGCGGTGACGACACCGGTAGCTGCCGGTGCTTCGTGGTTCTGAGTTGGGAAGGCGACTGGCTCTACAGCACCGATGGGGAGCTGGATGACTCCTCGCTCGATCGGATCCTGCGGTGGGGCCACGCCCTCTCGCTCGCGGGTGCGCCGCCGTCGCGGACCTGCGACCTGCTCGCCGGCCTGCCGGAGTCGATGGCCGCCGACATCGAGGCGTACTGGGTGGAGATCGCCGCCCAGGTCGATCCGGCGGAACTCGAGGAATACCGCAAGGGCTTCCTCGAGGAATCGCGGGCGGCGCTGGAGGCGATCTCGGTTGATCCCGATGATCCCGATGATCCAGAAGACCCCAAGTTCCGCTTCGACCCGTCCGACGCCCGGCATCCGATGCACGAGCCGTACCTGAAGATGCTGCTCGAACGATTCAACGACTCGGTCATTCGTGGCCACGTGATCCCCGGGAAGCGGATCGAAGTCCACTGCACCTGGGCGGGAATCTGTGCCCAGGAGACCAGGGTGGGCCGGCATCGGTCCGAGGGGGTCGGGTGCAGCAGCATCTGGGAGACGCTCGATTCGCAGGATCCGCGCGACACGTGGCAACGGATGGAAGCGATGCTCGAGCCGGTGCTCGCGAAGCTCGACGGAACCGGTGCGAGCAATCGTGATCAGACCTGATCCACCTTGATCATGACTTGGTCATGATCTGATTCAGAATGAACCGACGGCGTGGCATCATCCTCGCCGTCGGTTTATCCATGTTTCAGGCGTACGCAGATTCGACATGGCATGCAATACCATCGATGCGGAGGACTCCCGGTCCTCGATGGTCAGGCCGACCTCGATGACGTCGTCGTCGTGCCCGACAGGCGCTCGCGGAGGGACTCGATGATCACGTAGAGCACCGGGACGATCAGGAGACTGAGGAATGTCGCGGCGATCATGCCGCCGACCACCGTGGTGCCGATCGAATGCCGGGCGTTCGCCCCGGGGCCGTCCGCGAGCACCAGCGGCAGCACGCCGAAGATGAACGCGAACGCCGTCATGAGGATGGGCCGCAGTCGAAGGCGGGCCGCTTCCATGGCCGATTCCAGGATTCCACGTCCCTCGCCGCGAAGCCTGATCGCGAATTCGACGATGAGGATCGCGTTCTTCGCCGACAGCCCGAAGAGCATCAGCAGTCCGATCTGGCCGTAGACGTCGAGGGCGAGGCCGCGCCATTCGAGGGCGAGGATCGCCCCGAGGATCGCGAGCGGCACCGAGAGGATGATGACGAGTGGAATCGTCCAGCTCTCGTAGAGCGCGGAGAGCACGAGGAAGATCACGATCAGCGAGACGAGGAAGATGTACGGCTGGACGTCGCCGGCTTCGATCGCCTCGTAGACGGTGCCGGTCCACTCGTGCTGGAATCCCGCCGGGGACAGGATCGAGGCCGCGACCGCTTCCATCGCGATCTGGGCCTGGCCGCTCGAGTATCCCTCGGCGGGCCGGCCCACCACCATCGCGGCGTGGTCGATGTTGTAGTGCGGGATGTTGTTGGTCGAGATGATCTCGTTCACCGTCGTGAACTGACCGATCGGAACCGCTTCGCCGTCGCGGTTCATGATTCGNAGCCGACCGATGTCCTCCGGCGTCATCCGGTCGACGCCTTCGGCCTGCAGGATCACCTGATAGACCTGGTCGTATTTGTTCCAGTTGTTGACGTAGAGCGAGCCCAGGTAGACCTGCAACGTCTTCCAGANGTCCTCCATCCGGAGGCCGAGTCGCTGCGCTTCGACCCGGTCGATGTCGAGGAACAACTGCGGGATGTCGTTTCGGAGATCCGTCGCCACCGATGCGATCTCCGGGCGGGCTCGCGCGGCGGTCAGAAAGGTCTGGGTGATCGCGGAGAGCGCGGCGGTCCCCTGGTTCCGGTGATCGAGGATNTCGAACTGGAATCCGCCCACCGCGCCGAGCCCGGGGATCGGCGGTGGCATCAGCGGATGGCAGGCGACGCCGGGGACGGTTCTGGCTTCCGACACGAGGGTGTCGACGATCTGCGGCATCTTCGACTCNGGCGTGGTGCGATCGGACCAGGGCTCGAGCGTGACCACCACGAAGCCCGCGGAGGTGTCCGCGTACTTCTCGAGGAAGTCCATGCCCGCGATCGCATTCGCGTAGCGGACGTTCGGGTTCTCCTTCACCAGCGTCGCGATCGCCGAACACGCGGCGTCGGTCCGGTCCAGCGCNGCGCCGCCGGGAAGCTGCACCGCGATGAAGAAGAATCCCTGGTCCTCGTCCGGGACGAACCCGGTCGGAATCGTCGCGGCCCGCTGATAGGTGAGGGCGAGCAGCACGCCGAACACGATCNCCACGAGCCATGCGAAGCGGCGGGTCATCGCGCCGACCAGGCGACCGAATCCGTCACCGAGACCGTCGAAGGCCCGGTTGAACACGCGAAACGGCGCGATCCGATCTTCGCGCGGGGTGTGGGTGAGGAAGACCGACGCGAGGGCAGGTGAGAGCGAGAGCGAATTGAACGCGGAGATCAACACCGAGAAGGCGATGGTCAGCGCGAACTGGTTGTAGAGCTGNCCGGTGATCCCCGGACTGAAGGCGCTCGGAATGAACACCGCCATCAGCACCACGGTGGTGGCGATGATCGGAGAGGTCACCTCCCGCATCGCCTTCAGCGTCGCNTCCCGTCGGGAGAGGCCGGCTTCGAGCTGCCGTTCGACGTTCTCGACCACCACGATCGCATCGTCGACCACCAGGCCCACCGCGAGCACCAANCCCAGGAGCGTCAGGGTGTTGATGGAGAACCCGAAGATCGCGAGCGCCGCGAAGGTCGCGACGAGGGACACGGGGATCGCGATCACCGGNATCAGCGTNGTCCGCCAGTTCTGGAGGAACACGAAGACCACGATCACCACCAGGACGATCGCCTCCAGCAGCGTGTACACCAGCTCGATCATGCTGGTGGTCACGAAGTCGTTGTTGTTGTGGGTGATCGTGAACCGGATGCCCTCGGGCAGCATCGGCGTCANATCGGCGAGCAGGTCCTGGACATCCCGGGAGAGTTCGAGGGCGTTGGTGCCGGGGCGCTGGAAGACCATGATCGTCGCGGTGGAGTCGCCGTCGAGCTTCGTGGTCTTCTGATAGTCGACCGCCCCGAGCTCGGCGCGGCCGATGTCCTTGATCTGAACGATCCGGCCGTCGTCGCCGACCCGGACCACGATCTCCTCGAAGCGCTCGACCTCCGGAAGCTGACCCAGGGCGTTGAGCTGGTACTGGAACGCCGGGGCGCCGGACACCGGCGGAGCGCCGATGAGCCCGACCGCGCTGTCGAAGTTCTGAAACTCGATCGCATCGATGACCTCGTCGACGGAAATGCCCATCGCGGCGAGTTTCGGCTCGTCGAGCCAGATCCGGACGGCGTAGAAGAGCCCGCCGACGTTGTTGACCGAACCCACCCCGTCGAGGCGATACAGNGCGTCGATGAGATTGATCTGGGCCCAGTTGTCCAGATACTTGTCGTCGTACTTCCCGGTGGTGTCATGGAGGTTGATCACCATGTTGATGTCGGGCGAAGCCTCCCGGATCGAGACACCGATCTTCTGGGTCGTCTCCGGCAGCTGCGAGAGCGCGGCCTGCACGCGGTTGAGCACNCCGACCGCGCCGAGATCGACCGGGTAGCCGATGTCGAAGGTGACGGTGATGCTGCTCGAACCGTTGGCGGTCGAGTTGCTCGACATGTAGGTCATGCCGTCCACGCCGTTGATCTGCTGCTCGAGGGGCGTGGTCACGGTGTCCGAGACCACCGCCGCACTGGCGCCGGGGAAGGAACTGGTGATGGTCACGGTCCCGGGNACGATCTGCGGATACTGGGCGATCGGCAGGGTGAGCAGGGCGACGANGCCCGCCACCACCATCANCAGGGCGATCGAGCAGGCGAAGATCGGGCGGGTGACGAAGAATCGGATCATCGGGGCCGTCTCCCGGCGGTGACGTCGTGCGTCACGACGAGGCCCCTGNGGGAGNATCGACGGGCCTCCCGGACCGGCCGGACTCCCAGCNGCTCAAGGTGTCGACCGATGCGCGTACCTCGGCGCCTTCCTTGAGCCGGNTCGAATCACCGGCGATCACCACCACGGTGCCGGCGTCGATCCCCTCGACGACCCGCAGGCCGTTCCAAAGCACGCCGACGGTCACGTTTTCTCGGCGAGCCTTTCCATCTTCGACCGTCCACACGAAGGCGTACTGGGTGTCCTTGAAGATGGCGGCGTCCGGGACGACCACTCGGTCTCGCAAGATGCCGAGCCGGACGTCGACCGGCGCATACGTCCCCGGAAGGAGCTCGCCGGTCGGATTGGGGAACTCCGCGCGAGTGAGGAAGGTCGACGTGGAATCGTCCACGACGTTGTTCACCAGATCGATCTCGCCGTTCAGCGATGCCGGGTCGGCGTCGCCTCGGTCGACCGTCACCGTGACCGGGACGACGCCTCGGGTCCACGCGGCCAGGAACGCGGCGGCATCCCGGGCCGGCGGGTCGAAGACGATCCGCATGGGATGGACGGTCACCAGCTCGGCGAGGNCCTCGTTCGATCCGGGGCCGACCAGGTTTCCGACGTCGACGAAGCGTCGTCCGATCCGGCCGGCGAACGGTGCGGTGATCGTCGTGTAGGAGAGATTGATCCGGGCGACTTCGAGATCCCCGGCCGCGGTCGCGAGCTGGCCTTCGGCTTCGGCCGTCGCGGCGACGATCTCGTCCCACGCGGAAGCCGAGATGGCGCCGGAGACGCCGAGTGGTTCGTTGCGCTCGAACTCGAGGCGGGCGTACGTCGCCCGGGCCACGGCGTCCTCCAATCGTCCTCGAGCGCTGCGCACGGCCGCTTCGTAGGGGGCCTGTTCGATGGTGAAGAGCGGTGCCCCCGCCTCGACCATGCTCCCTTCCTTGAAGTGGCGTGCGTCGAGGTAGCCCGTCACGCGGGCGACGATCATCACCTGTCGGACCGCCTCGGTGGTGCCNGGNTATCGCCGGACGTCCGGAACGTCGCGACTCGCCGCGGTGATCGCGTCGGCCTTGATCGGNGGCCGAGGCGGCGGGTCGGCGGTCGTCCGATCGCACCCGGCGATCGCCAGGGTCAGCATGGTGATGCAGAGCGCCGTGGGAAGCGCNGACGCGAATCTGGTGGGTGCCGGTCGGCGGAACATCAGGAGGGGGCTCCATCGGGCGTGAGGTCGGCGTCGTCGCCCACGAGTCGGGCGCCGGACGTGTCTTCGGTCATGACGTCCCAGCCTCCGCCGAGGGCTTTGTAAAGGAGGACGGCATTGGCGGCGACCTGTCCGTTCGCGACGGCGAGGGCCTGGCGGGCGGCGAGCAGATCGCGTTCGGCGGCGAGCAGGGTCTCGAGGCTGTCCACGCCCTGTTCGAAGCGTTCGGTCGTGAAGTCCATCACCCTGGCCCGGGCGAGTTCGTTGCGTTTCAGAGCCGCCCGTTCGATCTGTGATTCGATGTGATCGGACAGGGCGTTCTCCACGTCCTCGACGGCATCGATCATGGTCGCCTGGAGTTCGAGAAGCGCCTGTCCGGCCTGCTCGTCGCGAAGATCCACGATCGCTTCGAGACGACCGGCGGTGAAGACCGGCCAGCTGAAGTCGATTCCGACCACGCCGCCGAGCTGGGATCCGTCGAAGAGTCCGGCGATCTGCTGCGAGGAGAAACCACCGGCGCCGTTGATCCGCAGCGCCGGGTACAACGATGCTTCCGCCACGCCGACCCGGGCGCTCGCGGCCGCGAGTCGGCGTTCGGCTTGTCGGACGTCCGGTCGCCGTCGGAGAACGTCCGCGGGAATTCCCACCCCGATGTCGGTGGGCGCTCGTGGCACCGGTGCCGCGGTGGCCAGACGTCGCGTCAACTCGCCGGGATACTCGCCGACCAGCGCGGCGAGGCGATTGACGGCCCGGGTGACCGCGTCACGAAGCGGCGGGAGACCGGCGACGAGACGGGCGAGGTTGGCCTCGGCGGTCGCCAGGTCGAGTTCGTCGGCCTCGCCTCGGTCATACGTCTGCGCCACGAGGTCGAACGTCTGTCGGTACGAGACGATGGTGTCTTCNAGGGCGTCGATCTGGAGCTGATACGCCCGGACTTCGATGTAGGAGGCCGCCACCTCGGCGCGAATGGTGATGAGGATGTCCCGCCAGGCTTCGATTCGAGCGTCGACGTCCGCGTCCTTCGATTCCATGGACCGTCGCACCCGGCCCCAGAGATCGATCTCCCAGCCGAGATCCATCGTCGCCTGATAGGCCGCGTCGGCACCCCGGTTGTCCGCGTTGTTCAAACCCACGCCTGGTTCGGCATTGCCGTCGGAGAATCCCGCGGCCGGGGTCAGGGCCAGCTGCGGGTAGAGGTCCGCCGCGGCGACGCCGTATTCGGAGCGCGCCTGCCGGATCGAACTGGCCGCGATTCGAAGGTCGAGGTTCTGCCGGTCCGCCATCGCGATGAGATCGACCAGGATCGGATCGTCGAACGCGCCCCACCACGCGCCGGGCGCCGCGGTCTCCGTGGCGACGTCTTCGAGCACCGCGGCGTGCCAGGCGTCGGGCACCTGGATCTCGGGACGCTGGTACTCGGGGCCGACGGTACAAGCGGCCGGCCCGAGGGCGGTGGCGAAGAAGANCAGTGCAAGGTGGCGGGCGAGGCATCGTCGATGCCGGCGATTCGTCATCGACGCAGCGTATACCGGAATCGACGTTCGCAATCATCAGGGCGGTGCGTGTCTGCGATCGTGATCGGCCACGCTCGGGGGCGACGGATCCCGTTGGATCCGACGAGGCGTGCTCCAAAACACGACCGACGGCGAGGCATCGGCCTCGCCGTCGGTCTTTTTCTCACCAGGTGCCGGGGATGGTGTCGGTTCACCGGTCGGCGTGGTCGGTATTCGGTCAGTTTCCGTTCGCGGCGGCCACCGCTTCGACGTGGTCCTGGAACCGGCCGATGTCGAAGAAGACGACCTCCTCGACGATCTGGTCGTTCTCCCAGCGATGGGCGGTGTGCACCACGAACACGGCGGGTTCGTCGGTCGCCCTGTTCACGCCGTTCCACTCCAGCCAGGACGTGGTCCAGACCCGGCCGTCGGGATACTCGCCGGTCTGCACGTAGAGGTCGTCGAGCCGGATGTCCTTGAAGGTGTCGTGGTGGACGCCGAGGCCGGCCCGCCACGTCGCCTTGTCGGCGGGGTTGGTGGGATCACCCCACTTGTAGACGCAGTCGTCGGCGAAGTGAGGCTCGAGGGCGTCGAGGTTCCCGGCTTCGTAGTTCCGGTGGATGTTCCGCACCGTCTCCGACATCCGGTCGGTGNTGGTCGCGGTCATCGCCAGGCTCATTCGCATCGGATCATCANCCGCCGCGAGTTCGTAGGTTCGAACCACTTCCTCGCCGGACTTGTTGATCATGGTCGCGATCATGAGGTCGTCCCGCTCCCGNACGATCTTGACGACGCCCGTGCCCTCGGTCCCGTCGGCGGCCCGCACCCGGTACGTGCCGTGCATCGCGCGGCTGTGGGGGAACTCTTCGCATTCGAAGGCGAAGCTCGCGCCGTCCGATCCATATTCGTTCGACGTGAGGGCCCCGGTGTGCGGATTCCATCCGACCATCTGGATGCTTCGGACGCCTTCCGCGTTGATCCATTCACCCATCACCATGTCGACGCCCGGCAGGGGCGTGGTCCAGTTGACCATCGCCTCGGGCAGGTCACCACCGCTGGCTCGCCAGTAGCCGGTCACCCATTCCCAGGGCGACGACGCGTCGGCGGCGGCCTGCTCACCGAGGGCGGTCTCCATCTCCGCTTCGAACTGGTCCGCGTTGAAGTACTGGAACTCCTCGCTCACGCGGTCACCGTCCCACTGGTACGCCAGGTGGATCATGGCTTCGAACGGTTCGTCGGTCANGCGGTTGATGCCACGCCAGCTCGCCCAGGCGTGCGTCCAGATCTCGCCGTTCGAGTATTCGCTGGTCTGGATGAACATCGGCTCCACGGTGATGTCGCGGAAGCCCTCGTGATGCATCTTGACGAAGTCGTACCACTCGGTGAGTCCGAAGCTGTCCGCGGCGGCCTTGGAGTTGGGATGGAACCGGACGTCCTCCGCGAAGAACGCCTTGGCGGGTCCGAAGTCACCCTCGGCGTACGCCTTCAGAAACGACGCGGTCTTCGCGGACCGTTCGTCGTCGATGGTGGTCGTGGGATTCTCGAGCGGCGCGTGGGAATGTCCGTCCCCGTGGTCATGGCCGTGGCCATGATCGCCATCATGGGATGTCGGTGCGGTGTTGCAGCCGACGAGCGCCGTGAAGGCGGCGGTGGCGAGCACTGCGGAGAGATTGCTGAGCCTGGTCATGGGTCGATTCCGGATTCGTGTCGTTCAGGTGAGAGAGATCGAGTCGTCAGCGAAAATACTACCGGGTAACGCACGCGATTCCGGATCGGACGCGTGCGGAATCCATGTTTCGGACAAACGGTCGGAACGGCCGGCCGGAGGTGCGAAAAGCTCCTTTCCTTCCGGCTCGGGCACCCCGAACGCCTAGACTGGAATTCTCGAAATGGAGCTCCGGCATCATGGCATCGATTCGCANTCTGCTTNCCNTCCTGATCGTCGCCTGGCTTCCGATGGCGGTCGCGGTCGGGGACGACGAGTCTCCATCGCCGCCGGTCCTCGAGGCGCGAATCGAGGCGGCCCGGACGCCCGGCCCGTTCGATGTCGAGCGGGTGCGGGAACGGGATGGACTTCGGAACGGCCCGGGCTATCGCGGTGCGACGATCTACCACCCCGTCAGGAAGGTGGCGGAGGACGGTGTCGAGCCGCTCGCGCCGCCCTCGCGCTCGGNCGGCGTGGTGCTCGTCCCNGGGTTCNTGGCCTCTGANCGAAGCATGTCGCGGTGGGGACCGTTCCTCGCCTCGCATGGATTCGTGGTGATGACCATCGGGACGAACGGGTTCGGGGACAATCCCGACNCCCGCGGTGCCGCGCTCGTGGACGGGATGGTCACGCTGCGGGCGGAGAACGAGCGGGNCGAATCGCCGCTCTTCGGTCGGCTCGACCCCGATCGAATCGCGGTGGGGGGCTGGTCGATGGGCGGTGGTGGTGCCCAGGTCGCCGCGACGCTCGACCCGTCGATCAAGGCGGTGCTCGCCTTCTGTCCGTGGAAGCCGCGGCCGCACCTCACGCACGACGTGCCGGTCTTCTTCCTCGGCGCCGAGAAGGACGGCCCGGCACCGGTTCGGAAGCACGCGCTGCCGCACTTCGAACGACTCGATGACGCGACGCCGAAGCTCCTCTACGAGGTCCGGGGTGCGGGGCACAACCTTCCGATGAATCCGCGGTACGCCGACGGCGACGTCGGCCGATTCACGCTGGCGTGGCTCAAGGTCTTCGTCGATGGCGACGAGTCGTGGCTGCCGTTGCTCGAGGCTCGTCCCACCAACGCCTCCCGGTTCCTTCTGGAATCGATGCCCACGGTCGAGTCGCCGCCGGTCACGNAGGCCGTCCCGGACAGGAAAGCGGCCTGACTCGAGTCTACGGGCCACGCATCGAACGGCCGCGGTCGCGATGAGCCGCGTTCGCGTTCCACTTGATGCGGACCCCGGCTTCGGGCGACGNCCCGCGGGCCGCTACCGAATGGCGCCGGGTGCGTCGAGGATCTGTGAATTCGGGACGCTGTTGCCGAAGCGGTCGAACTGGTCGAAGGTCCAGACGACCTTCCTGGTCTTCGGGTCGAGTTCGACGAGCAGTGGCTGGCCCGGTCCCGCGTGGCAGTTCCCGATCACGTAATTCCCGTTCGGGAGCATTTCGAGGGTGGTCACCCAGGCGAGTCGGATGTCCGGCAATTCGTTCTGGGTCACGCTCCAGACGATCTTCTTCCCGGGGTCGACCTTGATCACGCTGTGTCCGTTGCCCGTCGCGATCAACGTGTCGCCATCGGGAAGTCGGATCGCGCCGAAGCACTTGTTGCCGAACGCCTCCGGGCCGTGACCGTCGCGGGCCTCGCCGACGCGATCGCCGACCGTCATCGGGACGTCGTAGTCCCAGGCCACTTCGCCGGTTCCCTGCACGTACTCCCGAACGGCGCCGTCGCCTTCATGACAGACCAGGTAGCGGTCCTTCGCGATCTTGCGAGCCAGCCTGGTGTCCATGTGCGGGTGNGGCTTCTCGACGGTCATCGGCGTGGTGGNCAGCATGGTGCCGGTTCGATCGACCTCGATGATCCGAGCCGGACCGCTCTCGGCGATCATCAGTCGCCACTCGCCGGTCGGATTGACCGCCGATTTCGGTGGCAACGGCTGGAAGGCGTGGACCTCGACGGCCTTGCCCGAATTTCCGTTCTTCACTCGACTGTCGTACGACCAGACGACCTGCTTCGTGTCGGGGTCGATCTCGACGACCTCGGACGCACCCCGCTGCACCATGATGTGGCCGTCGGGCAGCACGTGGATGTCGTGGATGCCGCGCCAGGGCATCTCCCATTCGATGTCACCTTCGGCGTCGACGATGGCGAGCCGGTCGTTGCCCTGGGTGATCAGTCGATGNTGGGCCGCCGCGGCCATCGAGATGGCGAGCGCGGAGANGGTGGCGAGGATCGCCGAGNCGCCACGGTGGGGATTGNNNGCAGTGTGCATGAAGGTCTCGATGGGGAGAAGGACGTGTCGAGTATGGCCGAAATTCAAACGGCCGGCGTGATGCATGGCGACACTTCGGTACGCGATTCACCGAAATCGAAGTTCATGAATCAAGGGCCCGAATGAAAAGACCCCGAAGTCGCCTTCGGGGTCCTTTTTCAATTCGGTTCGGAAGGGGTTCGCCGGGTTCAGTCGACCAGCCAGATCTCGTGTCGGTACCAGCCGCTGGGGAGCGGGGTGCTGACGACTTCGCCCATGGCGCCGACGAAACGCCCGGTTCCGCCGAGGATCGCACGGTAGATCGGGGTCCGGGACTGAATCCGCTTGCTGGGATAGGGATGNGATCCGCCGACGACGAGGGAGTCGGGCGAGTCGTTCCAGTCGAGTTCGATCATCGTCATNCGATGCTCGACGTCCTNNTCCGAACCGCTGCGTCTGGTGATCTGCATGGTGCCGTTGCANGTGCCGANCTTCCGGGCTGAAGGNCCCTCCGCATCGTCGAGATCGGCGTGCCATCCGACGATCGCGTTCNCGCCCGCGGTCTTGCGCTCATCGTTGCTCTGGAGGATCGTCGGCGGGGCGTTGTAGACGACCATGGTGGGTTCACCCGGGTCGATCGTGGACCCGCCGCCGGTGGACGCACAACCGCCGGCGAGCGTGGCGGTGACGAGGGCGGCGGCGGCGATGACGAGGCGGATGGAACGGATGGGGTCGAGCTGCATGGGATTCCGATCCTGGACCAGGTGGGGATGGTGATTGATCGATCATCGATGGAACGATGTGAACCGGTTGTTCGAAGTGGCCGCTCCGATCAGTCGAGCAGGAAGAGATCGACGCGGAACCAGTCGTCCCCTTCGGGGGTCACGGCCGCGACACCGGGTCGATCGAGGAAGCGACCGGTGCCGCCGATCACCGGCCGTCGACAGGCGTTGATCAACCTTCCCCCTTCGTTCGCGTAGTCGTGCAGGCCGCACACGATGATCTGGTCCTCGGAGTCGAACCATCGCAGATTGAAGTTCGACGCGCGGAATTCATGCAGCTGGCCGTCGCCGAAGTCGTGCTTGGGACTCGTGGTGATGCTGAAACCGCCGGCGATCCCGATCCGAGGTGAATCGTCCGGGTCGCGGCTCTCGGGAAGATCGGCGTGGACGTCCGCCCACCAGGTGGTGAGGTCGCCCTGGCTGGGGCCGGACGCCGCGAGATCGCATCGACTGAGCTCGCCCTCGTGGCAGTAGACCGTCAGGGTCGGCTCGGTCGAAAGGGTTCGGGAGGTCGTGGTGGCGCATCCCGCAGTGGCGGCAACCAGCAAGGCGGCGATCGTTCGGGCGAGGATCTTCACGTCTTTTCTCCGGATTGGATGGTCGGTGGTCGGGGGGAACTCGCGCGGGAGTCTACTTCATCCACGCTTTCGGAACTGCTTTCGATACAGATCCCGGATCACTTCGGCTTGTCGCGAGGTGAAGCCGTCGCGCTTGCTCGCGTCGGCGGACTGGTCGATTCGCTCGACCCAGGCTCGCTGCGACTCGGTGAGTCTCGGCATCACGGTGTACAGCGCTTCGATCATCTCTGGAATGTCCGTCGCCCGCCCGGCGATCGCGTCCTGCCGCCGTGCTTCGCGGTCCGCGGATTTCAACGATCGTTTTTCTCGGGCCAGCCTCGCATCGGCATGCTGGCGGTAGCGACGTCGATCGTCTTCGGTGAGTCGATTCAGGATGCCGTTCCGCTCGGTTCGGTCGAGGCTGTCGAGCCATTCGTACCGCGCGGCTCGGTCGGGCAGCGACTTCAGGTGGTCGATGGGATCTTCGGTGGGTGGCATGGTCGACCGTGATACCCGATTCGGGAGGCTGCGGGGATCGGGTGATCACCGTTCGCGGTCACGGTCAGGTGCCGGGTTCGAGGAGCCGGATCGTCGCCTTGCCGAGCCCGTCGCCGACGAGGAAATAGCTCGCCGCGTTTCCGAACCAGTGATGGCCGTGTCCTTGATTGGGCGAGTCCTCGGGCTTCTGAAGAAAGGATCGTGTCGCGACGAACGCGGACGGCGGTGGAATGCGTTCGGTGCCGATCCGCTGCTGGTCGCGGAAGCGTTCGTTTCCGGCATTCCCCGTCTCGCCCACCACGATGGGCAGGTCGGGATCGTCGAAATGGCGACGCAGATCCGCCGCGAGGTGGACGAGATTGTCCGGATAGGCGTCGATCCCGCCGTCGACGTACATGTCGTTCCAACCCTGGAACCAGATGAAGCCCGCGAGCTCCGGCGTCGATCCCCGGAGTGCAGGGAAGCGACGCTGCGCGTCCCGGACGCCCTCGGCGTATTCCTCGAGCATCCGCGTGTAGTACGGGCCGACCTCGCCGCCGGCGGAGGGGGGCCGGAAGTCGACGTGAAGGTTCTTCCCGCCCCAGGCGGTCTTGATCAGGAGCACGGGTTCGTTGCATGCATCCGCGAGCAGGTGGCCGATCTGGAGTTCCGGGCCGAAGTGATCGCTTCCCGGATAGCCCGCGAACCCGATCGAGAGCGGACCCGCCTTGAGCTCGCCCCGGTCGGTCCGGTACCAGCAGAAGGCATCGTCGCGGACGGTCCAATCGCCATCCGCGTTGCCCTTCGAGTCACGAAGGTGTGACATCCGCTTCGCGAACTTCGGGTCCTTCATCGTGTTCACGAGGTTGCCCCGGCCCCCGTTGTAGTGCTCGGGATGATCCATCGCGACGACCGCCTGGCCCTCCATGTTGCTCTGGCCGGCGAGCAGGAACACCTTGAAGGTCGGTGGCTGGATCGGTGGTTCGAGCGAGGATGCACCGGCGGCAACGAGTGCGAGGCCGATCGCGGGGAGCGTGGACAGCATGGTCAGGCGCCTTCCTTCTTGAGGGCGTCCTCCGCCGCGCGGGCGTCACGGGCGGCCTTGGCCTTCGCCTCGCGGGCCTTGCGATTCGCGATGAGGGAATCCGCGAGGGTCTTGAGTTCCCCATCGGTGAAGGTCGGGTCGGCCTGCTTCAGCGCCGTGGTGAACGCGTCGATCTCGCCGTCGGTCGACGGGAAGCCGACGTTGCCGTCCGGGCCGTCGCTGGTGGCCAGGGTGCTCCCGTCGCCGGCGAGGAAGACGAACCACGGAATNCCCGTCGACGCGCCCTTGGTGTAGGCCTCGAAGATCGCCTTTCCGCCGGTGTCGCGATCGGTGTCGATCTTGCAGTCGACGAGGTGTCGCTCGAGGATCGCCTTCACCGGCGGCTCGGTCATCCACGCTTCGAGTCGATGACACCAGCCGCACCACG
Organism: Planctomycetaceae bacterium; assembly: GCA_002684315.1. The sequence goes on from NYVB01000108.1 coordinate 14,359, forward strand.
GNGCCCCGAAGTGGAGCATCACCGGCCGACCGGAGGTCTTCGAGGATTCGAGGGCCTTCTTGAGGCTGCCGGCGGCGTCGCGAGGNGTTGCCTGATGCGCCGTGAGAAACGCCATGACCTTCATGGGGTCGTGGCCGCCGTCCTTCTCCAGCGACCCGGTCTCCTGGTTGGCGATCACCGTCCCATNCGCATCGAGCACCGTCAGGAAGGGCACGCCGTTGCCCTTGAAGTCGGCCTNGTACGCCGTCGCGATGTCGAGGTTCCGGTCGAAGCGTCCGACGGGGACGAGCACGACTTCGTAGTCGTAGAGCAGCTTGCGGGAGACGTCGCGATCCCGACCGCAGAGGTCGTGCAGCTTCACGCACCATCCGCACCAGTCGTCGCCCCACTGGATCATCACCCGGGTGTTGTCCGCCTTCGCCCGGGCGAGCGCGGCGTCGATCCGCTGGCGGGCGTCGTCCGCCTGTGGATACAGCGCGNCCTTCCCGGGCGGCGGTTCGTTGACCGAGGCGAGCGCCGGTGACGCGGTGGTGAGCAAGGCGAGCGTGAGTGCGATGAAGCGGATCGAACGGGACATGGCGCGGCTCCGGGTGGTGATCGACGGGACGCGTCGAGTCTACCTCCCGTTCGAGCAACGGTTCCGTGCCTCTGGATCAGGACCAGTTCGCGAACAGGAATCCGAGATCCGCCGCGTCGACGATGCCGTCGTCGTTGAGGTCGGCGGGGCAGGGGACGCCCCTGCCNCAGGGGCCCCAGGCGACGATCAGCAGTCCGAGATCGGCNGCGTTCACCACGCCGTCGCCATTGAGGTCGCCGACCAGTGCGGCATCACCGAGCTCGCCGTCGACGCGGACGTTCTGTCCGTAGATCCGCCGGCTCGACCCGTCCCGCTCGTCGCTCCACGCGATCACGATCTCGCCGCTCGGACTCTTCGCGGTGGCGGTCCGGCTCTTGTTGGAAGCGACGCTCGAGATGGTGACGCCACCGGTGACGCCGCCGGCGTCACCGGTCCAGACGGNGCCGCCGTCCGCATCGACGGCCGCGGCGAAGATGGACGTCGGTTGCGGAATGAATCCGCTGTTCCAGACGACCGTGGTGCCACCGTCGTACCGCGGGTGACAGCCCGCCGCGGTGGTCTGCGTCGATCCGAGGGGAAGGAAGGTGATGCCGGTCGTGCCCCAGGCCCTCGAGGTTCCTTCGAACCGCTGGCCCTTGAGCGAGAACTGGCTCTGGGAGGAATTCTGGGTGATCCAGTAGCAGGTGATGTCCTCGGAGACGGGATCGATGCACGCGACGGGATTGACCTGGGTCTCGCCCACCGCGGTGACGCCGTACTGCGACGTCGAGAGGCGGAGCGAGCCGTCGGCACGAACCTGCTGGACGAAGCACCGGAGACTCGGAACCGAGCTGTACCAGGTCGCCACGGCGCCGCCACGACCGTCGGAGATCAGTTTCGGGAAGTTGCCGATCTGCACCGATCCGCTGGTGAAGATGCCGACGTCGCTCGATCCCCACATCTCGCTGCCGTCGGTGTCGAACTTCTGNGCCTTGAGCGGTCTCGGCGAGGTGAAGCCGCCGAAGCCGACGGTCATCAGCACGCACTGCCCGCTCGCGCCNGGCGCGTCCGAGGCGACGAGCGAACTGGCCGCGATGCCGGTGGACCGTGTCATGGTGTACGACCAGAGGATGTCGCCCTTGGGCGAGAGCTTGCGAAGCTCGATCACCGAAGGCCCGCTGTTTGGAAACCGGGTCCACGCCGCGACGCTGTTGCCGTCGCCGGTCGCGGCGATGGTGGGCGAGGCCACGTCCTGCGAGTTGCCGGCGTTGAGCACCACGCCGTCGCCCCACGGCATGGTGCCGTCGGCGAGCACGCGGTTCGCGACGATCTGCGTGCCGGGGAGCGCGTCGCCACGGTAGGCGAGCACCGCCGCGCCGCTGGTGTCGACGTCGAGTCCGTAGGACTGGGTCGATGAGAAGGACCGGTCCGCCACGGTGAGGGCGCCGGACCACTCGGGGACGCCGGTGGGGGTCACCAACTGCAGTCGGACGTCGTAGCCGCCGCCCGGATTCTCGAGCCACGACACGTAGGTGGTGCCGTCGGCGAGCCGGGCGAGCAGCGGCTGGTTCTGGGTGCCGGTGCCGGCGCCGAGGAGGTTGTTGATCGAGGCGTCGTCGCTCCACTGGGCGGTCGCGGCCGAGGTCGCCGCGGCGGCGACGCCGATCGCGAGAAGGCGTCGAAGGAAGGGCTGCCTGCGTGCGAGTGTCGTGGACATCATCGGGGACTCCTCGTTTGGTGGGACATCGAATNCTCAAGCCTAACGTCCGGGCATCTGATTCCACCGTAAATTCAGGTGGTTGTCCTCGATCCGATTCGCGGCGAGTGGTCGGGGTCCGGAAGACCGGTGGGACGACGTTTTTTCGGATGTTCGCCGGCTGGTCGTCGATTTCGGTGCCGCGCGATGTCAGGATCGAGAGGTGAATCCAACCTGGTGGTCTCGGCGGCCGATCGATGCAGGGTGGAAGTCCGTGGGGGGAATGGCGGTTCGGGTGGAGCCGTGAAGGAGAATCGAATGGTCATCGACAGGATCGTCTACATCAATCACGCCGCTGCGTCCGAACGGCGTGAGTTTCAGGAGCGTCAGCTTTCGCGGTGCGGNATCCCATACCAACGATTCGAAGCGATATGCCCGACGGCCGATGACTTCGTGAGCGAATCCGGCCGGTACCACGAGTTCTATCGACGCTTGCGACCGACCTCCAAGAGGGTCAGTTCATCGACGCTCGGATGCTACCTGTCCCACTACTTCATTCACGTTCGTGCCAGAGACGAGGGCTGGGGAAACTACGCGGTGCTGGAGGACGACTGCCGCCTTCCGCGCGGGTGGCAACGCAGGCTTCAGCGTCTCTTCCGACGTGAGAGGATCCCGGCCGACTGGGACCTCGTCCGAAGCTGCTGGCAGAGTTCCCGTCGGGTCCGTCGGATCGTCAACAGCTTGAAGGACGCGTCGAGGTTCCACGACGTCGCGCTTCCGGCGGATCGCATTTCAAACATGGGCGGCTCGCACTTCACCCTGGTGAATGGCGACTCGGCGGGGCGGCTGGNCGACCACATGGACCGGGAGNACGTCTACAGCCCCGACGGTGTGCTCTGCACCCATCGGTTGAACGTCTTCCACGTGAAGGTCGCCCCGGTGCATCGGCGAATCGCCCGGAAAGGCAGGCGGATCAAGGATCAAGGCATTCTGAACCTCGCGGCTGTTCGTCACGCTGGCGATGTTTCTTCAGACGCGTCGAAACCGGATCGGTGATCCTCTGAAACAGGTGAATCAGGTCGTGGATCCTTCGCGCGAATTCAGGCATGGCCGAGAAAAAGCCCCGCGTCCTCGAATGGAGGACGCGGGGCGTGATGGTTCGTCCTGGGACGATCGGATCAGAAGGTCCAGAACGAGATCATGATNCCGAGATCGGCGCCGGTCACGGAGCCGTCCAGGTTCAGGTCGCCCGGGCAGTTCGGGGTGCAGACACCCCAGCCCGAGATCAGCAGGCCGAGGTCGGCACCGTCGACGAAGCAGTCGCCGGTGATGTCACCGGGGCAGACGTTCTCGGAGCAGATCGAGGCGTAGCCGTCGTAGGTGACGGGAAGCATCGCATCGACGTCATCGGGCGTGTTTTCGCAGATCACACCGCCGTAGATGAACATCTCGACGGGGGTTTCGAAGACGTTGCTTCGGAAGACCGAAGTGCCGCCACCGAAGAGCCCGGCGTCGTTGTCGACGATGTCGGTGTCGCGGAGGGTGAGGGTGGTGGCCCCGACCCAGACGGCGCCGCCCGCGGTGCCGGCGAAGTTCCCGGTCAGATCGCAGTCGACGAGGTCGAGTTCGATGTTCTGGAGATCGGGGGTGGTGTCGTTCTGGTAGACGCAGATCGCGCCGCCGAAGCCCTCCCACTGTCCGGTGTTGTCATCGGCGACGGGCGCCTCGTTGTCGGTGAAGTCGCATCGCGTGAAGACCGTCGGCGTCGAGAAGGGGCCGGTCGTCGGGTCGTCGATGGTGTAGGTCGACATGATGATCGCGCCACCGCTGAAGAGCGTGGAGTTGTCGCTGAAGTCGCAGTCGGTGAACGTCGGGCTCGTGTACCAGATGGAGACCGCGCCACCGCTGTTGAGCGAACTGTTGCCTTCGAAGTCGCAGTTGGTGAACGCCGGATCGCAGTTCTCGAAACCGTTGTCGGGCGAATTGTCGCGATAGCCGTGGGTGAGGATCGCCCCGCCCGTGTAGACGGGATAGGTGGCCAGCAGCGTGCCGTCGGTCGCGTTGTTCTCGAAGCGGCAGTTCGAGATCGAGGAGCTCGACGCCTGGACGTTGATGGCGGGACCGTACATCGCACGGCATTCGGTGAAGAGGCAGTTCTCGATGACCGGGGACGTGCCCCAGAGGTTGATGCCGCCGCCCGAGGTGGACCAGGTGTTCAGCGCGCCGGTCGGATCGGGGTTGCCACCGAGACCGTTGCGGAAGGTCAGGTTTCGAATCACGGTCTCGGGTCCCTGACCGTCGTTGATCATCAGGAGCGATCGGGGGGTGTCGTCGCCTTCGAGGACGACTTCGCCGGTGCCGGGCATCGGCTCGAGCACGACCTTGCGATCGAGGAGGTCGAGGTGTTCCGACCAGACGCCGCCTTCGATCTGGATGACGTCGCCGTCGGTCGCGTGGACGATCGCGTCCTGGATCGTCGCGAAGCGNAGGCCGTCACCGACGGTGAGCGGGGTGCGNTCGACGATCGTGGCCATGGCGGCGGACTTGCAGCCACCGTCNAGCAGGATCTCGATCGANCCGAGGCCGNCGACGTCNCCGACGGCCCATTCGAGCACGGGTGTCTCGGCACCGATCACGCCGGAGAATCTCCCGTCCGGGGTGCACTTCGACGCGGTCGCGATCGTCGCGACGTTGAGGGGCGAGGTGGAGACCGTGACCCGGTCGATGCCGGCCTCGACGACGGCGCCGATGNTCTCTTCGACGNCGAANCGGATCTGGAGCNTCGCGCCCGGCGTCCAGGTCGCGAAGTCGCTGAGGTCGTAGGANCGATCGATCCATCCACCGCTGGTATCGGCGGGTTCATCGAGGAAGGTCTCGACGGGATANTCGACGTCGTCGATGATCACCACGGTGCTCATCGGGTTCTNGAAGGGGTTGAGTCCGNCGCTGTTGGAGAACCACTGGGCGAAGGAGAGGAANGCGGCCTCGCCGGTGAGTTCGATCTCCGGGGAGGTCAGGGCGACCGAGCCNGCATCGACGTCGTCGAGGCACTCGGCCCAGCCCGCGCCGGTCATCATGCACCAGCGATCACCGTCGATGGCCTTGACGACCTTGCCGCGAAGCTCGGAGCATCCGGGGTAGGGGATTCGCCGGTTCCACTGGCCGGTCTCGGACGTCGCCTCGGCGGTCCATCCGAGGTCGGTGGCGAACGAGTCGGCGAAGATCACGTTCGGTCGGACGGCGGTCCAGCGAACGAGATCGCCGTTGGCGATGGACAGGCTCGACGGGGCGAACGTGCCGGTGGCGAGGTCCACCTGGACCTCATGGATTTCGGCAATGGCGGTGCCGGCAAGGGTGACGGAGGCGGCAGCGATCGCCGCACGGCCGAACTTCGGGCGGGTGAACATCATCAATCTCCGATGTTNCTTTCGAGGAGGAGAAACAGAACGGCCACTTTCGTGGAGATGAACCGCCGAATCAAGACCTTAGAACGCGGATTGCGGAAACTCGGGCCGAGTGACACCNTGTCAGACGATCAGCGAGTCGGGGCCGGAATCGGATCNAGNTCCCAGCGCTGTCGCACGACTCGCGCGCCTTGNGGATCGACCTCGCGGAGTTCGCTGCGGACGTAGGGATGGAAGTCGTTGGTGCCGTAGAGCGCCTCGGTGGTCTCCGCGAACCATTCCATCTGGTTGGTCAGGGCGTAGTGACGCCGGGGCTTCCCCGAAATGTGGCCGACCTTTTCGTAGACACCTTGCTCCGTGATTCGCCGCCACCCCGCGATGATCATCGGGTCGTCGTAGCCGAAGACCTGGTCGTGATAGCCGTGCGCGAGTTCGTGCAGGACCATCCACGGTTGACCCTTCGTCCAGTCGAGGAACGCCCGGGCGTTCCCGATCTCGACCGAGCCTTCCTTGTCGCCGTTGTAGCCGTTGGGAATCAGCCAGTCCTTCGAGACGTGGTAGCACATGCAGGCCGTCTTCGGCATGTCGAGTTCNACCCAGATCTCGATGTCCTTGAGGCGNGCCAGCGCGGGCTTCGGGATCACCCGGGTGATCATGTAGAGCTGGTGGTCGAGTTCCTCGAGGGTCGCGNCNNGCAGNGCNNNNTCCTCGGNGAGCGANGGCGGGATTNACCCGGACNGTCCANCCNCGCATNNNGNNGANNNNGTANTCCGCGGTCGGNGTCGGCGGTGCCGTCGGGCGGGATGGATCCACGAGCGACGTCGGGCTGCTGCAGCAGGGNGGCGGNGGATCCGCGANCNGGANCGNGGCGACGGCGATGNCGGCGNTGGNGAGNATGCTCATGGNGTCATCGTGCCATGGAGNNCCGNNCACGCGGTCAATCGTTTTCGNCGCGGAAGCCNGTCNNCNANGCGGTACGCTGGAGGNCATGACCNCCCGACGCNTNGGNNTCCACGCNNGNCTCCTNCTCGCCGNCGTCCTCGCCGCCGCGGGCGTCTCGCGNNCNGCCTGCCGCCGCNGANCCNCCCACNGTGCANGCGGTCGCGGANATCAGCCAGGAGTTCACCTTCTATATGGANGGCCGNTTCCACCGGCAGTACCTGAAGGNCGTCGCNGCGNGCACCCAGAACTGGGGCACGCTCTCGAANCTCGACCTCGACAACGTCAANCTGNTGNTGCTGGNGGCCGGNAATCCGCGGATTCCNTNNTCGNNGGCGTCGATCGANCACGTCCGTCGCTTCGTCGAGGACGGTGGCACGGTGCTCCTCATGGGCAACGGCGCCGATCCGATGCCGCCCGGCCAGATGGTCGGGTCGGTCTTCGATGGTCGTTTCACGACGACGCGGGCCCGCAAGCCGATCGCCGGCGTCGGCGAGCTCGACGGCGAGGCGATCGTCTTCAATGGTGGCACGGTGCTCGACCTCGGTCCCGACTGGACCACGCTCGCGACCGATCGCGACGGACGTCCGGTCCTCGGGGCGCGTCGATTCGGGAAGGGCCACGTGATCCTCGGGGCCCGCGGGCTCTTCGGGCGCAAGCCCGACGCGAGCGATCCGATCAACGCCTCCTGGGTCACGCCGATGCTCGTGACCCGGGCGGAGACCAAGCCGATCGATCCGACGAAACGACCCCGACCGACGCGGGCCGAGTTGAAGAAGGACATCGGACCGCTCACCCTCCAGTTCCAGGAAGGCACCGCGCCGTTCGCCGACGCGGTCTACGACGTCTACCGCGAAGTCCGACCGCATCTCGTCGACATCACCGGCGTGGAACCGTCGCCGGGCATGATCAAGTCGATGCTGATCCTGCCGACCGGCGGCGGTGGATTCTCGAGCGGGGTGCTCATCGCGATCGGAGCGTGGTGGGGGAACTACCCCGAGCAGCGGTATCCGATGATCGAACTGGTGGCGCACGAAGCCGGGCACTCCTGGGTGCTGCCGCACGCCGAGCCGCTCTGGAACGAACCGATCGCGACCTGGCT
>NYVB01000109.1 GCA_002684315.1 Planctomycetaceae bacterium
CCCTCAGGCGGCAAAGGAGATTCAAATGAGAGAGACTGTCATACTTGGTGGCCTCATGGCCACGATGTTCACCGGCGTGGTGTCCGCGGACGTCATGTTCGGAACCCTGACCAATGGAGCGGGCCAAGAGATCGCCTTCAATGCTGGAGAAGGCAACTCCAACACCAACTTCATCTACGAGAATCATTCGATCAGTGGCTCGGAAGGCCTGAGCTACACCATGGGTCTGAGCGCCCAGACCTATTACGGTGGTGGAAACGGCCCCGTCACGAACAACGGCGTCGACACCTTTTATGCGCAGGCCGGCGCTGACCAATCCGGTAGCCCAAGCGCCCTGCCCGGCTCTGGTCGCTGGGCCTTCAAGTGGAGCGTGACCGCATCGGATGCTGCGGGCACCAATTCCGTCCCGAATGATCTCGTCATGGCACTTCGCATCGATGGGCCGAGCGGCGGCAACTGGGGAAGCCTCGATTCCAATTTCGTGCAAAGTGTGGTCGACTACCCTGGAACGGCCACTACAACTGCAAATCAGCAGGCCTGGACGGTTGCATACGATTTCATGCAGTTGGACTCGGGAACCCTGACCGGCGGAACTGCTCCGGGTGTCTGGGACGGCATGGACTACGACTTCAACGAGGTCGGCGCCTACTCCATCCAGATCAAGGTCTGGGATACCTCCGGTGGCGGCTTGGACGAGATCGGAACTCTGGGCATGACTGTCGAGGTCGTTCCTGGCGTCGGTGGTCTTGCCGTGCTCAGTGGCCTCGGCCTGGCCGGTCGTCGTCGCCGACGCTGATCAAGACGCCCTGACCCAATCAAAGCATCAGACGCCCCGCCGACCGGACCGGTCGGCGGGGTTTTCACTTTTGGAAGCGTGCAGACCTGCCCGGAGCAACTCGCACTGCAACACACCCGATCGCCGTCTATGGGTACCATTCTCAGAGATCATTTTTGCCAACACCTCTTGAACATAGAGAGTGCACCCGAAAACGCAGTCCGGAGTCTTACAGTGCCACTGAATTCACGACGCAAATCCTGGTCACGTCTCCTGGTCTGCTTGATGAGCTCGACCCTGTTCATCGGGTGCAGCAGCGGTACACCCTTCGCCCCTGCCCCCAATCTCTATCAGGCGTCGGAAGAACATCCATTCGATGAAGTTCCCGAAGCATGGCAGGACGCGGAAGTGGAGATCTTCTACGCCACCGATCGGATCGACGATGCGGATGAAGGGGAACCCACCAGCTATGGTCACGGCCGATCCCAGTCGGTCGTCTTCGGCAAGGCGGACGTCCAGATAGGAACGGATCTCTCCTGGAAGGAAGTCGTCGAGGCAAGCACCTCCGAAGATCGCCCGAGTGAGATTTTTCTTGAACTGAGCCATGCGAAAGAGATAGCACGACTGCCCGAATCCAACCGTGCACTCGAGCTGACTCCCGAAGACATGTTCGTGGTTTCGGATGATCACCTCGACAAGATGGCGGAAGCAACCGAACGGATCCACGAAGCACTTCGCGAAAAGCTTGCTCAAACCGATATGAAGGAGGTGTTCCTGTACGTTCATGGCTACAACAACACCTTCGAATATGCGGCAATGCGAACGGCGACCCTCTGGCATTACCTCGGGCGAAAGGGCGTGCCACTCCTCTATTCATGGCCGGCGGCATACCCGGACTGGTTCAGGGGGTACAACTACGATCGGGAATCAAGTGAATTCACGGTCTTTCATCTCAAGCAGATCGTCCAGATCCTCATCGACTGCCCCGAAGTCGAGAAGATCAACATCATCGCCCACAGCCGCGGAACGGATGTGACGCTCAACATGCTGCGAGAGATCTGGATCTCCAAACGCGACAAGTGGTTGGCGCTTCGTGCCCAGGGCAAGCCTGTGAACACAAAACTCGGCACCGTGATCATCGCTGCAGCAGACATCGACATGAACGTGTTCCAGCAGCGTTTCTCCGCGGAGTGGATGGTCATGCCGATGGACAGGATCATCTTCTACCTTTCCCAGGGCGACCGCGCGATCGGACTTTCACGATGGCTCTTCGCCAGCTTCAACAGGATCGGCAGGCTGAATTTCTCCGATCTCTCACCCGCAGCCCGAAAAAAGCTTCTCATGACGGATCGAATCCAGGTGATCGACAGCAAGGTCGACACCGATCTGCTCGGGCATTCCTACTTCATCGACAATCCCGCGGTTCTCTCCGACCTCATCCTGGTGCTGCGTGACAAGAAGGGTCCCGGCGCCGAGAAGGGGCGTCCCCTCAGGCGCGAAGAGGGTGAATTCTGGACGATCACCGATTCCTATCCCACCTTCACAGAACCTGAAACGGTCCCATCCTCGCCATGAGCTTCACCAAGATCACCCGTTCCATTCCCCTTTTCGTCGCCTGGGGCGTGATCGGACTGGTGCTGCTTGTCGCCACGTTGCTTGGTGCGCTGTTTCTGTTCTTCAGCCTGCAACCTTCCGCGTGGTCGTCGATCACGGCGGCATGTCTTCTGCCGACACTCGTCCTCGTTGCGCTGATCTTCATCAGACCACCGTGGCAGGGAGTGGTCGCGGCCATCCTCGTGCTGGCAGTGCCGTTCACGTGGTTCTTCCTGCTCACGCCCACCAACCAGCGCGACTGGCAGGATTCCGTCGCCCGGGTTCCAGTGGTCGATTTCGATGGCGACATCGTGACCATCAGCGACCAACGTGCCTTCCGCTACCGGGCGGAGAACGACTACGACAGCGAGTGGGTCGAGCGCTCCTACGACCTCGATCAGCTGACCGGAGTCGACGTCATGTTCGTCTACTGGGGTTCGCCGGACATCGCCCACACCATGCTGAGCTTCGCCTTCTCGACTGGCCCCCGTCTGGTCGTCTCGGTGGAGACCAGGATGGAATCCGGTGNACANNATGGTGCATTGCGNTCCTTCTTCAANCAGTACGAACTGATCTACATCCTCGCCGACGAGCGNGATGTGGTCGCACTNCGNACCAATCATCGAGNCGANGACGTCTACATCTTNCCGCTNNCCATCNANCCNATCNAANGGCGGGAACTGCTCGTCGAGATCCTNACGCGTGCGAATGAACTNGGCCNGNAACCCGACTTCTACAGAACGATCGGTGCCAACTGCACCACGACGCTCCTGAAGGATCTCGGTCAGGNACGAGGTNATCANNCACCCTGGCGCATCGAGGTGCTGCTGAANGGACGCATGCCNAGGATGGCCTACGACCGAGGGCAGNTNCCGACCGATGCGCCTTACGAAGAGGTCATCNCCCGGTANCGGGTGAANGATCGAGCNNTCGAAGGCGGAACCGGTCCCGGTTTCTCGGAACGTATTCGAGCAGGACTTGGCCCGGCGCTTCGACCGGTATCACCATCCATGGTGGACTGAGCAACAGGTTCCAATCACGAGTCCGGGAATCAGCTTCAGTCCTTGAAGGGCACGTGTTTTCGGTAGTCCGACCCGGTTTGCAGGACATGCCTGNCCCTGCTTGCGTGCATCCGTGCATGCGGTCGTTCGAATCGCCTCACCCTGTTTCCGGTACGGTCCGGCACCAATGCAACGACTGGCTTTGGCCATCGTCCAGAATGTCCCGCACGCACAGCGCACAGATTATTTCTGTTTTCAGTGAAAAGTGTCTGAAGGATTCACGTACCTTTGATCGGCACCACCACGCCTTGGGGAACCTCATGAATCCTCGCTGTGAAAACAGTACGAAAAGAACGAATGGTCCATGCATCACAGCCATGTCATTGAGCACTCTTGTCCTCATCGCCGGCAGCGCGCATACCGAGGTGATCACCGTCGACGATGACGGCAAGGCCGATTTCACCTCGATTCAGGCGGCGATCGAATACGCCGCTGCGGGTGATGAAATTCTCGTGGCGCCCGGTGTCTACACCAGCGACCACCCGCTTCATGTCGTCGACATGCTGGGCAAGGCACTCACGTTGCGTGGCAGTGGCGAACAAGATGCGACGATCATCGATGGCGAAAGCGTACGCCGTGGAATCGTCTGCCTCGACGAAGAGAACGCAAAGACGGTCATCGAAGGCATCACCATTCGAAATGGTGTCGGGGTCGAGCATGACTTCGACTCGAATGGCACGGCAGAATGGTGGGAGAGCTCGGGGGGTGGCATGCTCGTCAGACAGGCAGGCCCGACGATCACCGACTGCGTGTTCATCATGAACTCCGCCTCAAGAGGCGGTGGGCTGAGCACGTATCAGTCCGCCGGGACCACGCTGACCGACTGCACGTTCGCGAAGAACTCGGCCACGAAATACGGCGGCGGCTTCTACAACAACGAAAGTACGCTGTTGGGTCTGAAAGGATGTGTTTTCGTCGAGAACTCCGCGGACGTGTGGGCGGGCGGCATGTACAACGCNCTGAGCAGTCCCAGGCTCATCGACTGCACCTTCAGGGAAAACCACGCTGACAACACGGGCGGTGGCCTGATGAATCATTCCGGAAGCAGCCCGGAACTGAGTGAGTGCACTTTCATCGGCAACGCGACCGGTCGTTCGTCGCAAAATGCCGCCGGGGGTGGCATGGTGAACTACGTGGACTGCAGCCCGAGCCTGCTGAAATGCACTTTTTCAGATAATTCCGCGGTTCATGGCGGGGGCATCTGGAACTACGACAACAGCAATCCGACCATGACCGGGTGCAGGCTCGAAGGCAACGCCGCGTCCAGAGGTGGTGGCATGTACAACAGAGTCGACAGCAGCCCGACGGTACTCGACTGCGTGTTCACCGAGAATCTGGTCGATGATCTGGGGGGCGGCATCTACAGTTCGGGCAAGTCGAGCAGACCGACACTGACCGACATCACTGTGTGTGGCAATGCACCCGATCAGATTTCAGGTGACTGGCTCGACAACGGCGGCAACGTCGTCAGCGACACGTGCAGAATCGACTGTCTTGCCGACTTCACCCAGGACGGTGTCGTCGACGGTGAGGAACTCACCTTGCTCCTCAATGCCTGGGGAACGGACGACCCGATGATCGACGTGAACGATGACGGCACCGTCGACGACACCGACCTCACCATCATTCTCACAAGCTGGGGCGCATGCCGGTGAAACGGTGTCGTTCAAGAACATCGAGAAGATGACCAGGGCCTTACCAGATCGGGGCCCAGTGAAGACCGGTGAGATTGGCCTGTGCACTCGAGAATCCCATGTCAGAGATGCCGTCGGCCCAGAGGNGTGNCCATCCGGAGGGGAGTGACGGGAACGAGGAGAACCACATCATCTCGATGATGTCCTCGTTGCTTGCCGTGACGCCTGGAATCGTACAGTTGCCCGTCGTGGAGAGAAAGAAGTCGGTGAACTCAGGCCACTGCTGCTGAATCGTCAAGGCATCGATGTCTTCACCTGGTGCACTGAGTCCGGAGTACGACGAGTCGAACAGGTACTCCCAGGTTCCACTGGTGTGCTCGCCCAGCTGAGTGGGGATGAATCGCACGACCGAGTCATCTTCGATCTGCCCCATCTCTGGATGAGTGAATCGTCCTGAGAAGGACATCAGCAGATCGCCATCATCCTCGATCGCCAGAGCATCGATGTCGCCAGCGGTTCCGCTGGGNATGCCNACGTCGCTTCCGTCNAAGTANAGACGCCATTCCCCGGTGGTACCGAATCCGAACTCGGTGCCGGTGAAGGCNAGCAGGTCTTCACCGTCGTAGGCCTGCCCGGTCTGGTTGGAAGAAGGAGGCGTCGTCGTTCCGGATCCCTTGAGACTGATGATGAGTTCATCGCGGTCAAGCCGAGCGACGGCGTCGATGGTGTCGTTCTGAAGCATCCACCATCCGTGCAGATAGAGGTCTGATTGGCCTGTCGACTGATCGTAGGCGTAGACCGAATGCTTGTCGGATGGCCTGTCGGAAAGACCCGGTGCCTCGAAATTTCCGGTACCGGAATACAGCATGATCCCGCTGTCGTCGCCAGGGAAACGAATGTCGATGAGGTTGCCGCCACGATCAACGGTATAGGACGGGGGCGAGGGGGACTTGACGTAGGTGCAGTCCTTGAAAGAGAGAATGGGTCGCGGGTATCCACCGTAGTCAGATGCATAGGCCGTGTAGGTGGAGGAAGCGCTGGTATTGCCTTTGAAGCCGCAACCCATGAAGTCCAGTGGCCCACCAAACTGAAGCGCGGCGATTGCGCCACCCTCCTCTTCGGCCTGATTGAACTTGAAGTCACAACCATGGAATTCCACGGGGAGATCACCAGTGATCGATCTGGACGCAACCCCGCCGCCATTGGGCGCGGTATTGCCTTCGAAGAGACAGTCAAGGATGAGACTCCTGCCCGACTTTGCACGCAGGCTCAGGCCACCGCCTTCCTTTTCGGCGGTGTTGTTGATGAAATCGCAGCCCCAGAAGATCGAGAATCCTGCGGTCATGGCACCACCGCCANATTGAAACTGNGTGCAGTNGGANATGGTGCAGGCTGCGACGACGCCCCCNCTCTTCAGTTCAATTCCGCCGCCGTANGCGCCGCTCTGGGGACCTGTGAAGNTCGACTGCGTGATGATCACCGGACCATACGCGAGGACGCTGCGGCCGGCGGAGGCTGTGTTGGGCGCCGGTGTGGAGCGTTCAAAGCGGCAGTTGTTGATCGTCAGCGTCTTCTCGTTGGTGGAGGAACCGACATTGACACCTCCGCACGTATCCAGGAAATCACAATTCTCGATCAGCCCCGAGGACGCGACGATCGGAAGGCCGACGCTCGCGCGTCCACCGGCACGATCAAAGATCGTGTTCGTGATTCTGACCTCGCCACCACTGGCGTAGATGCCGCCACCATTTCGGGGCGGTTCAAGAAGCTGGTTGTAGTCGATGAAGTTGCACTGATCGACGGTCAGGGTGCAGTTGCTGCAGTTGATGATGTCACCCCACAGCAGACTGTTTGAAATCGCATAGGTCCGGGTCACCGAGAGCGTGCTGTCGGTGGCGGTGATCCCGTCCTCCATGATGCCTTTCAATCCCAGGAAGACGCATTGGTCGACGGTGACATGGGACTGGTTGATCGAGATCACACCGCCCGTGTCCGAACCATTGCCCGTGAACCAGAAATTTTCAATCGACGTGCCCTTGGAGATCGCATCATCGATCGTGATGATGTAGTCGAAGCGTTCCTTGCCATCAGTGCCCAGAACGACCCAGCCATTCTCCTCTCCCTTGATGGTGAGTCGTTTTCCCTCAAGGGCGAAGGGTAGATAGTCCAAGCCGTAGCTCCAGTATCCGCTTGAGAGTTCGATCGTATCACCGTCCTGNGCGAGATCGATGGCATCCTGGATCTGCGTGGGAGGACCACCGCCCGGTTGGAGACTGTGAACTTCTGCGCAGGCCACCGAAGTGCAGAACAGCAATGCCACGGTGGCGACCGGGAAGAGATCATTGGAGATGTGGTTCATATGCCTGCCTTGGTTGGAGTTCTTTCTCCCCCCACCAAATTGGGCGTGCGTTTCCCCCGTGAAATGGAAACGCCAGTTTGTTCACTCGAGTATGCCAGAGTTCTGGCTGACATGTTGTCAAATGTCGCCATTCAGCGTGCTTCACGAGCAAGCCTGACCGCAAAGGTTTTTGAGAAAGCGCCCTTGATCGAATTCAAGAGTGATTTACCTGTGGGTACCAAGAAGGCCGTGCGTACGATTCAGTTTCGTCAGGACTCAGCAAATCGCTCAGGAACTCAGCAGATCCGACGCCCGTGAAGTGCCATAGGCGGTGCAGGGATCATTGCCTACCATGTCCACGACGACGGCATCCCGCCGCAGTCCGAATCGGGGCGTGTCAACGCCCGTTCCTGGAGTGGCCCCATGACCTCGACCCATTCATCAAGCAAGCGGATCCGGAAGCTTGCCACCAGACTGCTTGTGATTCCCGTGGCCGCGGCCGCCCTGCTGCTGGTGAGCTGCGTCCGCAACTCCGGAGGCACCTGGTACGTCGATTCCGCCCCACTTCCCGAAGGATGGCCCGAGCTGACTCCGGTCGGCGAAGTGGACATTCGCGAATACCCGACCTACCGAGCCGCCGTCGTATCGGAAAAGGATGGTCGTTCAGGCACGACCCCGATGTTCCGCGCCCTCTTCCAGCACATCAGCACGAACGACATTCCGATGACCTCCCCCGTCGACATGAGCTACGAGGACACCGGATCCGATGGCATGACCGGCATGGCGTTTCTCTACCGCACGCCGGAACTCGGACCAGTCGGCACGGATGGCATCGTCCGCGTCGAGGATGTACCGTCGAGGGCCTACGCAAGCACCGGAATGCGCGGCTCATACTCGGACGCGCATCACCGCGAAGGGCTCGAACGGGTCGAGAAATGGCTCACCCAACAGTCCACCTGGAAGGCGGACGGACCGTCACGGTATCTCGGATACAACAGTCCATTCGTGCCCTGGTTCATGCGCTACGGCGAGGTCCAGGTACCGGTGATTCCGGTGACGCCTGCAGTAACGACCGAGGTCCCCTGAAGCTCGCCGCCAGCACGGCTTCCGGGTGATCGAATCGCCTGGCCCGAAGCCAAGCGAGGCTCATGGTCGATGTTACCGACCAAAATTGATTGTCCTTGGTCGCTCACGGCGTGATTGCTATGTTGATGATTCTATTCGAAAGCCCCGACTCGACGACTGCAGATCCCGAAGTGTGAAAGATGAACGGCAGACGACATGACCATCCCACGTGTTGACCTCGCACTCTTTGCAATCGTGCTGCTGCTGGGCNTCATCTTCGGTGCCGTNCAGGTGAGCTCCATGCCCGGCGTCCCTTCGCATGGCCGGTACCACCCCAGTGACATGGACGACCTTCAGGCGCAACTCCTCGGNCATNCGGTNTTGCCGAAGCCCTACGCCGCAGCNTCCGATCACCCGGCATGGATCACNATCTGCGGGNTCTATCAGACNNCNTCGTCCGCAACCGGACTTCGCGGCATGACACTCTGGAACATCGCGACCCCGGTCCTGCTTGGGGTGAACCTCTGTCTCTTTTTCGGACTGGCCCGCCAACTGCGTTTCACTCGAAGTCAGGCGATCGGCCTGACCGCCGTCTTTCTGGCAACCGGCGCCACCATCACCTGGAGCGTGGTGCTTGAAACCCACGTGCTCGCACCCACCGGCCTCCTTCTTGCCGCACTGATTCTGAGCAATCGTCGATTCACGTCGCGACTCTGGGGACGCCCCACTCCGGAATCACTGGCGGTCTTTGGTCTTGCGATCGCCGTTTCCGCATCGATCACCATCACCAACATCATGCTTGCACTTCTGGCGGCGCTTCCGATGAACGTCTTTCGACATCCGAACCCTCCTCGATTGGTGAGCAGGATGACGAGCCGATTGCCGACCGTGACGACGGCATTCCTGGTCGGAATCGGAATCCTCGCCTTCGTGCACCTCATCGGCTGGTATCTGACTCAGGATCGGGACATGCGACAGTTTCTCGAAGTGCTGGTGAAAGGTGCCGGTGATGGCATTCTTCTGCTTCAAGGCGGCCCCGGCTCACGATGGGAATCCGTGCTCGCGCTGTCATGGATCGCCCCACCCATGGATGCCTACACCGGATCACCCGAGGCGCTCGACCTGCTGGCCCTTGACCGAAGCTGGCCGACGGTACCGGCGTATCTCTCCGGTCTTGTGGTACTGATGTTGACGATCTGCTCGCTGCGAACGTGTTCCGCTCGGGTGCTTTTCATACCGTGCTTCGCGATCTTCGGTGTGGTGCTCCACGCCATCTACGGGTTTGGCGAGTCCTTCCTCTTTTCCGCGAACTACACGTGGGCCACCGTTCTTTCCGTCGGCCTCCTCGGACGACGTATTCTTTCCAATCAGCTCGGCTGGCTTGCGGTCACGCTTGCGATACTCCTGGTCATCACGAATCTGGTGATCTGGAACCACGGCATCGATTGGATCACTGCGAACGAGTACCTGCTTCCGAAGGCGCGATGACAGACATGATTCGATGGCCCCGTAACCACGCTGTTGCCGCACGCTCAGAACGAGATTCATCTTGCTGCACGGGAGGGATCCGATGAACAGGGAGACTTCAAACCTGCAGCACGACCGCACCCATCGGCATCACGGTCTCGACTACCTGCGGGCGTCCATGATGATCATGGTGGTCGTCGCCCATGTCGCCGTGTCCTACCAGACCTATCCCGAGGCCGAAAATCTGATGTCGTTCGCCGACATCGGCGAGCGCTATCGGAATCCTGATCGAACCGAAGTGGCCCAGCGTCTGCACCAGGTCGCACGGGCCAGCGTGAACCCGATGTTCTTTCTGCTTGCAGGCTACTCCTGGGCGTTCCTCCTTCTACGCCAAAGCCGGAGAAGGATCGTCTGGAATCGTACGACGCGGATCTTCATCCCGATGGTGGTCGGCTGGTTGATCGCGTTTCCGCTGATTCGGTACTCCTTCGCCCTCGGTCGCATGATCATGCTGCCCGGTGAAGGTGAAGCAAGCCTCGCCAACGCATTCGCAGAGACACCCTTTCTGGCGTATCTGCCCTTCGTGAACGACGGGTTCTACCTCGCACATTTCTGGTTCCTCTACTACCTCTTGCTGTTCTACGTGGCATCTATGATCCTGGTGCTCTGGCTCGATCGACCAGCCGGGCCCCTGCGAAAACGCCTTCGAAGCTTGCAAGCATCGATTCTGATCGGTGATCTTCGCTGGATGCGTCTGCCGCTGCTGGTCGGCCTTTCGCTGCTGGGGACCCTTCCCGACCAGACCCCGGAGCTCGCGATAAGCCACAAACCCTGGCCCGATCCAAAGACATTTTCCGCGCACTACGTGTTCTTTCTGGCCGGCTGGATGTTCGCCCTTCACCGGGAGATCCTGGGTGATCTCACTCGATGGGCGGGACTTCGCTTTCTGTTCGGGCTGCTGCTGGCGACCTTCGTCGTCGTTCCTCTCGGCAACAACCACATGCGTGCCGACACCGCGGCCGAACTCTGGTTTGGATCGGGCCCGATCAAAATGGGGATCTACTGGATCTTGCACGCGATCGCGACGTGGCTCATGGTCCTTGGCATGCTTGGACTTGCTGAACGCTGGTTCACCCGCGTGAACCCGAAATTCGCCTACGTCGCAGAGGCTGCATTCTGGATCTACCTCGCGCATGTGCCATTCGCAGTGTTCATCCCCATCCTCCTTCACCGCTGGTCGTTGGATGCGGACATCAAGATGTGGATCGCGACGGTGATCGTCCTTGCGATGTGCTTCGCCAGCTATCACTTTCTGGTTCGCGGCACGGTGATCGAACGGTGGCTCCGAGGGCGCTACCGCCGCTCCCCTCGATCAGGGTCCGACTCGGCCGACGAAGCACCGAATGCTTGAGTGTTGCGGAGGCGACTTCAGAGTGAACGGAGCCCCGGGGGAACGCCAGAATCGTCGTGAGCGAATCCGTGCCGAAGGCATTTTTCCATCGCCATCACGGACAGTACGATGGACACATGAAATACACCATTGCAATTCTCGGGGTCCTGTCCATGCTCATCATGTCCGGTTGCTGCGGGTCGAAGAAGAACACGACCTCGGGAGGCGCCTGGTCGGTGACCCAGACGGCCGACTATGAACGGTTGAAGGCACTTTCCGGAGAGTGGTATCTCGTCAGCGGCGAACGACTCGGTGTCGAGGTCGAAGCAGCGCCCGACGAGCCATTCATTTCCTATTCGGTGAGCTCCGGCGGCCACTCCGTGATCGAAAAGCTCTTCGTCGGCAAGCCGAACGAAATGACCAGCATCTACTACCTCGATTCGGGCATGCTGTACATGGACCACTACTGCAGCCTCGGAAACCAGCCCCGAATGAAGACACGCCCGACCGTGGGTGACGACATCGATTTCAAGCTGCTCTCGGTCGGCAACATGACCGACAAGAACGACCTGCACATCTCGTCCCATTCGGTCGAGTTCGACGGCCCGAACGAGCTGACGGTTCGATGGGGCGCCACCAAGGACCAGAAGCCGATGACCGGATCGTTCTACACGGTGGAGCGACAAGCATCACCCTGATCGTGCGGGAGTGTTCGTACTCTCGAGCCGATGCATGAAGCCCAAGATTCTGATTTGAATCACCATTGTTGCCAGCAACTTCACCACGTCGAGACACGGAACGATCGACACTGACCTTGAGGACCACATGACTGCTTCGACATGCATGACACACACATCGTCCACTCGACACCAGACGAGACGTGGGATCTTACGGACCAGGCTTCTGAACAACACCGTCGCCCTTGCCTGCACTCTCATTGTTCTTCCGTTTGCCGGATGCGCCACCAAACAGGAGCGTGCCGTGGACACGTGGCGTCCCCCGCCCGGGTACGTCACCGTCGATCGATTCGAGTTGATCCGAGAGGCCGC
>NYVB01000110.1 GCA_002684315.1 Planctomycetaceae bacterium
ACCTATGCGTCCTACCTCAAGGTTCCCGAACTTCTGGATCTCCAGCAGCCGAAGTCATCGCCTGAAGAACATGATGAGATGCTCTTCATCATCATCCACCAGGTGTATGAACTCTGGTTCAAGCAGATGCTTCATGAAGGTGACCTTCTGAAGAGACATCTCGTGGCCGACAAGGACGAACTCGCCTTCGCGACGTTGAAGAGGATGTTGACCGTCCTGAAGACGATGGTGTCCCAGATCGACATTCTCGAGACGATGACACCGATCTCCTTCCTGTCCTTCAGAGACTTCCTCCAGAGCGCCAGTGGATTCCAATCAGCTCAATTCCGTGAGTTCGAGTTTCAACTCGGCTACAAACGAACCAAGACCCTGAACCATTATCCGGAAGGTTCGATGGAGCATGACGCTCTGGCTCGACGCATTGCGGAACCGTCCATCTGGAACGTCTTCTGCGGATGGATCAAGGGCCGGGGCTTCGAAGTGCCCGAACATCTCGTCAGGGGAGATTCGAACGAACCAACCGTGGAGTGTCCCGAATTTCAACCTGAACTGATCCGACTCTATCGAGAGCATCCCCACGAAAGAGCCTTGTGCGAGCATCTCGTGGACCTCGACGAGGGCATCCAGGAATGGCGCTACCGGCACGTGATGATGGTCCAGAGGACCATCGGCGTGAGGATGGGCACCGGTGGTTCCGATGGCGTCGGCTATCTGCGCAACACGCTCTTCAATCCGTTGTTTCCTGACCTCTGGGCGATCCGAGCCGAGCTGTAGACTCGCGACGACTCAACGACCCATCCCACCTCGAGCCCCTGAAATCTGGATTCTTCCGGATCGCATGTCCCAGCGCATGCTGGTGGCACGAATGGGAGTGGGACTTCCACGAGAGACCACTGTGACCATCCGCCCATCTTGAGCCTGCAATTCTGCGATGCCATTGGCGACGTCATATTCGAATCGCTCGCATTGAACGTCATGATCGGTGGTTCGGGCGTAGACCTGCCCACTTGAGGTGAGACGGAGGATCTGAGCCTGCCCACCGAGGTCGAGCCCCCCATCGGACGTCATGTTCGAATCAGTGGCGTTCTCGAGAGGGCGATCGATCAAAGCGGACACTCTGGCTGAACTCAACGTCAAGGTGTCGTCGTTCTCGAGACCGGCATGCAGGACCTCGACATCACCCGACATGGAAACGACGTACCGGTCGGCCACGGTCTTCTTCATCGCCATGCCCTGCGTCCAGCTGAAACGAGTGGTTCCATCGGACCCGAACGACAACGCCGGCGACTTGGTCTCATCAGATGTCTCGGCAGAGGTGGAATCGGGAACTCGGTTCATCAGAAGAGAGCCCGGTCCTTTGACGACCGCCTCACCGGTGGTCGCGTCGTAGCGGATGTCTCCCCCTTCGATCCTGAAAAGATCGGGATCACCGACATGAGTCTCGTCGCGCCAGGCACGACTTTCCATTCGGGCACCTTCCCGAGCGAGCAAGGCGACGAGGTCCCGGGAATTCGAGAAGGCCTCTCGGGCGTTCGCGTTCAGAGGAAGTCCTTCTGAATCAACGACCGGGTTCGAGGCGCGTCTGGAGAAATCGAGTCGAAGAAAACCGGCGTCGAGATCGTTCTCCTCGTACACATCGGGACGATTTCGGACGATCACGTCACCTTCGAGTTCGAGGGCGCTCGCTCCGTCGTTCTCATCGTCCTTGAAACGCATGCTGCCACCCCAGGTCGCCTCGAGAGACGGGGTGACATCCTGCAGGGTCGGAGACGCCATGCGTCCCTGACCGGCGATCATCAAAGGCCCTTCATAAAAACGAAACCGTCCAGGCCCATCGGATTCGGCGGATTTCGTTTGATCATCGAAACGGATCACCTGAAGGGAATCGGCAAGCACGTTGCCACGCATGAGAACGACTTCACCGTCGATCGATGAAAGTTCGACGGTCCGACGAACGCCGTTCCCGATGAGTCGCTCACCCCAGGCACGCGCACCGCTGGCGAGCATCAGTTCGACGGTCCCGGAGGCTTCAAGCCTTCCGACCACGAGTTCGGAGGTGTCGCTGCGGTCGAAGCGTACGTCGAGATCATCGGCCCAGATCGTCTGCTGGGAATCGGATGCCTGGATACCGCCCGACGCGACGAGATGTTCGGGGTGAGGATCGCCCGAAGCATCCTGTCGAAGAATCAGATCCAGTTCACGCGCGATCAGCAGACCAGGCTCGTTCGTCCGGCGAGCCTTGACTGGAAGTGCGTCATCACCTGATGCGAGAATCCGCTCGAGCCTCGGCGCCGAGCCATCCTCGCCGCCTCCCAGCCTGACATCGAGTCGTTCGGATTGCATGGTGAAGTCGAGGCTCTCGACCCGGACTCCGGTGTCGAAGACGGCTCGCCGAAGAGTCTCGCTTTCCGGTTCGAATTCGAGATTCACGCCATCGACCCAGGAAAGCTCCACCGGCGTGGAGCTTTCGCCGGCCCCGTTGAACGCCATCGAACCGGCTCCGTCCAGACCACCGATTCCCTGCTCTCGCAGCAGCCAGAAGCTGCGACCTCGCATTTGAAAGTCGGGACTGTCGACCAGCAGTTGATCCGTCTCATCTCCGACCAGCTCGATTCGATCGATCTCGCTGTCATAGGTGAGACTCGAACAGGTGGCGACCGCTTTGGTGGCGGCATCGACGATCTCGACTCTGCGTCCGGCCCCTCGATCGATGCGTACCGTGAGATCATCGACGGACCCGGGTTGTTCCTCAGGTTCGGCGATGGTCATCAGAAGCGAACCATCGAACTCGATCTCGATCAATTGCTGTTCGATTTCAGATGGCTGATCCTGGGTGTTTCCCAGAATCGAAGCTCCCAGCAGATCGACTCTGGAGATCGGATGGGACACCGCGGGATGCTGCACGGTCTTCGTCGGTGGCGACGCCTTTGAGAACCCGTCACCATCGAGACTGAACACGGTGACCAGTGTCTGGCCGCGAACGAGTGCATCGGCAACGTCCGACGTCTCATCCACGTAACGCGTGATGCGCACGTTGTCCTGAAGCTCGAGACGATAGAAGAGATGATCTGGATCGTCGGCATCAGAAACGTCATTGGGCGACTCATTCCGAGTCGTGGTCCCGGCATCGGCCTCTGCGGAAGACTGAAGAGACTGACGTCTGAAGATCCGCACGGGCTCGGTGGCACGATCGATTCTCAGGCGTTTGATGGTCCGCCCTGAACTTCCCAGAAGCACGGTCAGCCCTTCACCGGCGAAACTCGCTTCCCTCGAATCCACTCTGATGGCACCGTCGCAGCGGATCTCACCGAGATTGCTGTCGAAAGACGCCTGCTCGGTGCGGACGATGACTTCCGGATCGTCGTTGAGAAGATCGATGTCCACTCCATTTCGCGGAGAGAAGAGTCTGATGACGACGTCACCATCAAGCGTTCCGGATTCGATGGCCTGCTGAGGCGCATCAAGAAGTCCATGCTCTCCACGAAGCACCAGAACACGGCCGCCACCGAGATAGATTCTTGCACGAGGCCTCTGCATCTCGAGCAGTCCATTGGGAAGCGGATCGATGCGGTTGGCCGAGTACTGTTGCGCCAGGCCGCCTTCATCATCGGCCACCTGGACCCAGGCCCCCTGTTCCAGCTTGATCGCTGAATTCTCCATGGTCGGCTCGGCTTTTTCGAGTTCCTCCTGGGAGAGAGCCCCGGGCGTGACGAGTTCGGTGACGTCGACGTCACGATGTCGTTCGCGACGTTCGATGGGTTCAGGTTCGATCACCCACACCAGCACCAGAAGTGCTGCCGCAAGCAAGACACCGGAGAGGATCGCCCAGAGCACCGTGGTCACGCCTCTGCGGAAAGTGACGTTGGTTCGGGTTGTGCGGATGCGTGTGTTCACGATCAAATCCGATCAGCCTGGTCGACGAACCGGGCGAGCACCTGACTCCACCGACCGGTGCTGTGCATGAGATGCTCGATCGCTTCACGAACGGCGCCGCTGCCACCGGAATTCGACGTGACGAAATGCGCACGCTCTCGGACCTCCGGCGCGGCATTGGCGGGCGCCAGAGCGAACCCACAGGCCTCGAAGGCGGGAAGATCAGGAAGATCGTCACCCATGAACGCGACCTGATCCGGCATCAGCCCGTGTGCTGCGATGATCTCCTGCAGTTTCGCATTCTTGTCGGGCACGTTCTCATGGACCTCGTCGACACCAAGCTCGGCCATGCGCACACACAAGGCGGGAGAATGTCTTCCGGTCACGACCACGACCGACCCACCCTCTCGAATCCAGGCACGTATGGCGAATCCATCATGGATGTGGAAGAACTTCCGTTCGACCCCATGCCCGTCGTAGCCGATGGTGCCGTTGGTGAGGACTCCGTCACAGTCGAGCGCGAGGAGTGAGACGCGGGATGGATCAGGTTGTGCCGAGATGGTCATGGAGACCGAAGTGTACCGCGCATCGGGCCGATCAGTCAGGAGCGAAGAGGGTGACGAGGTCGTAGAAGGCGTGAACGGCCACGACGATCCCAAACCCTCTGAACACGTACACCACCCCGAAGAACAGACCGGCGGAGATGTAGAAGAAGGCACGAGCCGTGGTGTAGGTCGCCTCCGGGCCTGCTGGGGGGTGGTACAGCGCGAAGAGGACCGCTGAGAGCACGATCGCGAGCAAGGTGCCGATCAAAGATGAAAAGCGCAGAAGATCCACGACCAGAGTGTGAACCAGAAAGAAAAGCAGCATCCTGAACAGCAGTTCTTCATAGAGTCCCGCACCGATCGAGATCGCGATCAGGCCCATGGGTCCAAGACTGCCGAGAATCGGTTCATTCTGCCCGACCATCGGCAGAAGTTCATGCACGAAACGACTCAGTACCACCAGAGGAATCGCCAGCAGTGCGGATTCAATCACCATGAGACCGACGGTGCCCCAGGCCGGTCGCCATGAATGACGACCGAGCACATGCCAGAGCAGCAGCACCACGACGATCACCAGCGAGGTAAAGCTCAATCCGACTTCTTCGGGAATCGCGAAATCGAAATAACGGCCCAGCCACTCATGCGCTCGGTTGGTGATCGTGCCTTGATCGTTTCGAAGCACGAAGACCAGACAGATCTCATACAGAAGAATGAATGGAGCCAGAAAGACCAGCATCTCCAGCGGTCTTCGGGAGGTCAGCCAGTAGCTCTGCTCGATCTGGATGTCGTCTTCGTGCTCGGCCATCTAAAACGTTGTAACTGTTTCCGATGAAGGACACAAAAAGAGGTGGATAAAGAACGACGCCGTCTTCGGTATTCCGAAAAGACGGCGTCGGGTCGTCAATGAATTGGCTCGAATCGACTCAGGCAGCTTTGATGCTGTTGAGACGAGCGGCAAGCCGGCTCTTCTTGCGAGCGGCGGTGTTCTTGTGCATGGTGCTGGTCGACGAAACCTTGTCGAGGATCGAACAGACCTTCTTGTATTCAGCCTCGGCTGAAGGGACGTCCTTCACACGGAGCGCTTCGAGGAAAGTCTTGATCTGCTCTCGGACTCGCTGCTTGCGCCATTTGTTTCTGGCGTGTCGCTTCTTGTCCTGTCGCATGCGTTTCTTGGCTGAGTCGATATTCGGCACGTGGTGTTCCTCGTGGAGAAACGAAATGAGTCCGGGTCGAACGATCGACTCCGGTGAAGATCGGCCATTATGCTGGTTCCGGCCGGGCTTTCAAGTCCAGAAGCGATAGATCCACCCGGAAGGACAGAAATCATCCTCCCACCCCTCTGAGAGGCCCTCGTGGCACACACGTTTTCAGCTATTTCAAGCCATCCGGACACCCGAACCGCTGCATTTGAGATTTCAGCCAGCCTGGAGAAGGTGCTGAAAGGTGAAAAAGTCGGCGCCGTGGTGGTTCTTGCCAGCTTTCATCACGGTCGCAATTTCGAGGCGATCGGCCAGATTCTGCGCGACACCCTGGCACCTCAGGCAATGATCGGAGGGACGGCTCGGACGGTCTTCACCCAACACCCAATCGATTCGGATCGATGCGGCTTGTCCGCCTTCGTGATCGCAGGCGAGAGGATTCAGGCCAAGGCCTGTGCACTGGATTGGTCCAGTGGACCGGCGGAACTCAATACGTCGGCTCAGTGGAAATCACTTCTCCACACCGGAACTGATCATGCGGGCGTGTTTATTTTGGCAGACCCGTTTTCCTCCGCACCCGAACCGATTCTGAGTGCGATGGACAATGCGAAACTCGGAGCCCTTGGTGGCGGCCTGCTTTCAGGATCGACGCTTCCCGGTGGCAATCTCATGATCGCCGATGACACCACGATCAACTCCGGAATCGTGGGCATCGGATTCGGAGGCGACCTCACATGTTGTTCGGTGATGAGTAGTGGGTGCCGACCGATTGGAAAACCGATGGTGATCACTGAAGTTCGCAATGACCTCATCGTCGCATTGGGCGGAAGACCTGCGGCCGAAGTAGCTCGCGAGTCAATGCTCGCGCTTGACGAAAAGGCACGAAGCAATTTCGCCCATGGGCTTCGCATAGGGATCGTGATCGATGAATATGCAACCAAGCATGGCCAGGGAGACTTTCTCATTCGAAGAGTGCTTGGTGTCGACCGCCGGGACGGTGCCTTGCAGGTCGACCAGAGAATGAATGTTGGCAGAACAGTTCAGTTTCAACTGGTTGATCATGAAACGGGTGCCAACGATCTTCAATTGGCCATGGATGCACATGAACTGGACGAAGATCGGATCCTTGGAGCCCTCATGAGCGCCTCAATGACACGATCCCCCATGACCTCGGACCTTCCCCAACTCAGAGAGGAACGACCGGACATGGCCATCTGTGGGATGACCAGCATCGCTGAATTTGGAAATGCCGATGGCGTTTCACGATTACAGGGCGGGTTCAACAGCACCTTGGTCTTCAAGCAGGAAACTCGATGAGAAACCCCGAAAAGCCGGTGAGACCGATCAATTTGAAGCGTTCATCCGAACAAGGCGTCCGAACCAGCCGGCTTCGGTGATACTCTGTACACGGCTTGGAAAACTGGAAGTGGGCATCGGAACCATTCACACTCAAAAAGGATTCATCGACGGCGCTCCATGCTGTACGTCCGCTGATCCTCGTTTTTTCAGCCATCGGGCTGAAGCCGGGCAGACCGGGAGACACCTGTCAGGGAGCATCGGCGGCGAATTTCCGGTCGTCGATGAAAAGGAACAGATAGGGTCCAACCGTGGATAAGGGTAATTCTCCATCCAACGCAGCGTCAGAGGGACCAGAATCGGGACCTCTGGACATACTCGCGGACATCGCGACAGACATGTTGGATCGAGATGACTCGGAGACCTGGCCACCGGTGGTGGTCGACGGCCTTCTCAAAATCAAGGCCATCGCGGCCGTGACCATCTGGCGAAGAGCGGCATCGAACGAGCCGATTGAAAGCATCGCCAGTAGTGGCCTCGACGAGAATTCCATCGAGAGAACGACCAAACAGTTTGTCGAGACCNCCCTCGAGACCATCGGCGACGAGATGATCACCACGTCGTCCGGTTCCCCACCGGTCATCGCAATCAGACTTGACCTTCATACCGTGATCACCCTTCTACCCGCCTCGGGAGAGACCGGCGACTTTCTCGATCTCGCTCGTCTGATCGTTCGAATGCTGCGTGGCCCCATCGCCGCCATCGGCCGTGGCATGGAACTCCGCCGGCTCACCCTCGACCTCGCGCATCATCGCGCCCTGGAGCGGCGAATCGCGGAGGCGTTGAGCAGCGTGAAGGACACCGCGGCACTGGGCACGACGGTTCAGAGCCTCGCGGAAACGAGATTCGACGTCGAATACGCCGCCATGTACTTTCTCGACGCAAGAACGCGTCACCTCCGACTCGTGGGGAACAAAGGTCTCAACGAATGGGAGATCGAGGACGCGGAGCGGACGGCCTGGGACCGACATCCCGGCCGAGTAATCCGCACCGGCGAAATGGTGCATGTCCGCGACACGAAGAACGATCCTGGGAACCGTTCCAAGACGTCAGCAAGAAGAGTCGAAATTCGCAGTCGCTGCTACCTGCCCGTTCATGCCGCTGGGGAGATCGTCGGCGCGCTCGGCCTTGCGTCGACGAAGGTCGNCGCCTTCGATGAACGCCACGTCGAAGGCCTCACATTCCTCGGCGACCTCGCCGGACTGACCTGGCTCCGACTCCAGGCCGAGATCCGAAGGCAAACCCGCGATCGGGTGCTGGTGGCGAGTGGGGACGTCGCGGACTTGCTCTTGGCATCCCCCCGATGGCGGAATTCCATCATGAAGGTGCTTGGCCTGATCGAGACGTCCTTCCAGTCTTACTCCGCAAGGTTCATCGACATCGACGGTCAAAGTTTCGGCGGACCAGCGAACATGGTCGACGTGCCGGCAGCCTTTCTACTCGCGACGGCTGGTTCCAAACATGGCGGACTCGTCGGCAACGGCGCCGAACCGGTCCCCGGATTCGAATCCGATGCTCCTTCGATCTCGACCAGCTTCGTTTCGGTTCCCATCTGGGTTCGCGGCGAGAGGGCCGGCATCCTCCTCGTTGAAGAGGTTAATCGCGTGCGGGTTCATGATCAGAACTCGATCGCTGCCCTGCGCGCATTTGCAGATTCGCTCGGAACGACGATGGCACGAGAGGCTCTGGAGGGGGAACTGGTCCACGCCCAGCGGATGGAAGCGGTCGGGCTACTCGCCGGCGGCATCGCCCACGACTTCAATAACCTCCTCTGGCCGATTCTGGTCCATTCCGCGACGCTGGCGGATTCAGAAACGGAGGAATCCCGCCTGGAGATGCTGGCCGATATTCAGCTGGCGGCCCGCCGAGCGGCCGAACTCGTCGAACAGATCCTCTTCCTAAGCCGACGACGAGTGATCGCCGATTCGAACACGCTCCTCAAGGATGTGGTCGAAGAAGCGATCATGCTCCTCGTGCCGTCCACACCGGTTCACATCCGAATCGAGTCCGAAATCTTGGATACGACCGCGACCACCTGCGGAGATCGAACGGCACTGCTTCGAGTGGTTCAGAATCTGGTGAGCAATGCCCGGCATGCCATCGAGGGACCCAAAGGAACCGTGACGGTCTCATTGCGACAGAGCCCCGAGAATCAGAACATCGTCCATCTGGAGGTTCGGGACGATGGGGCGGGGATTCCAGACGATATTCGAGAAAACCTTTTCGACCCCTACTTCTCGACCCGGGCAACCGGACGAGGTACCGGCCTTGGCCTGACCATCGTCCACCGAGTGGTCTCGGAACTTGGAGGAGAGATTGAAATTGAGAGCACACAAGGCGAGGGAACGACCTTTCGCATCTTGCTGCCGCGAACCGAGGAAGCCATCGCTCAGATAAAATCGGGCGTTCCGCAGAGTTCGCCCCGCGGTAACGAGCGAATATTGGTCGTCGATGATGATCCGATGGTGCTTCAAACCAGCATGTCTCTGGTTGAGTCCCTTGGATATCAAGTCCAGATCGCTGATGGGACGGATACCGCGCTGGCGCTTTTCGATACCGCCCGGAACGGGGAGCTCGAACCGCACCTCGTACTGACCGATCTCACCATGCCGGGCCGCGACGGGATCGAACTCGCAGGAGCCCTCCGAGAACGCAAATTCGCAGGCCCGATCGCACTCATCACGGGATTCGGTGACGAGTCTGCCAGACGTGCCGCCGAGGCAGGGGTGACCAAGATCCTCCAGAAACCCATCTCTCGTGAGGATCTCGGAATCGCGATTCGAAAACTACTCGACCAGTCGGATTGATGCGGAATTTCAGAACCNCTGCAACCTCGGCTCGATGAACGGACCATTCAAGGCGGAGTGTCGTAGACTCGAAGCATCCNCCGCTTCATGTTCATTATCGCTGGAATTGCACTCTTCTTGCTCCCGGCCCGTGGAACCAACGCCCAATCCGCCCCGCCCGAATCACCTTCGGTGGTCATGGTGATCACCGAAGTACGCGAAGATCTGATCGTGACGCTCGGCGGCAGACCTGCGGCGGAGGNCGCGNGTGATTNGATGCGCGCACTTGCAGAAAANGAACGTGCCAGATTCGTGCACGGACTTCGCGCAGGCATCGTCATTGATGAACATGCCACGACGCACGGACCGGCAGACATTTTCATTCGAAGAGTGCTGGGAGTCGACCGCCGCGACGGTGCTCTTCAGGTCGATCAGCGGTTGAGCGCAGGCAGAACGATCCAATTTCAATTGGTCGACCGGCAGACCGGTGCCAACGATCTGCAGTCGGCGCTGGATGCCCGGGCGCTTGGCGAAGATCGGATTCTCGGGGGACTCATGAGCGTTTCAATGGCACGGTCCCCCAGGCTCTCGGAGATTCCCGCGCTCAGAGAAGACAGGCCCGACATGGGGATCTGTGGCATGACCAGCATCGCTGAATTCGGAAATGCAGACGGAGTCTCTCGTCTCCAGGGAGGGTTCAACAGCACCCTCGTCTTCAAGCAGAACGCCTCTCAAGACAGCTCCTGACGCTCGAGGGTCGATCTATTTGAGGCGATCACGCCAACAACCAAGCGGCTGCAGGCCTCTTCGGTGGTATTCTGCAATGGCTTGGAGATCTCGACGTGGGCATTGGAACCATTCTCAACCAAAAGGGACTCATCGATGACGCTCAACTGAGCGACGCCATCGAAGAGCAGAAGCGCACGGGTGAACGGCTCGATCGTGTCCTGGTTCGGATGGGGTTCATTGGAGATGCCGAAGTCCTCAATGCCATCGGCACGCATTTCGAGATGCCGATCGTCGATCTTGAATCGATCGAGGTCGATGATGAGACTTTGAGAACGCTGCCCTCGAAACTGGTCTTCAAGCAGCGCTGCGTTCCGATCGGTCGCGCGAACGGTGTCCTTCGGGTGGCCACGAGCGATCCTTTCGAACTCAGTGCCTTCGATGAGCTCAGACTCCTCACGGGCATGGGAATCGAGCTGGTGCTGGCGGACGAGAGAGATCTGACGAAATTCATTCGATCTCACTATGGAGTGGCGGGTGACACGTTGGAGGCACTTTCCACCAGCGATGTGCATGAAGTCGCACCTTTGGCGGAAGCTGATTCCGATGAGGCCGAGCTGGCACAGGAAGCCAGCGTGATCAAACTGGTGAACGATCTGCTGCTGGAAGCCATTCGAGAAAGAGCCACCGACGTTCACATCGAACCGTTCGAAGAGGATCTCGAGATTCGCTACCGGGTGGACGGCGTGCTGAGCAAGGCCGGCGTTCCGCAGAGCGTGGCACGCTTTCGTAATGCGATCGTCAGTCGCCTGAAGATCATGGCGAATCTCAACATCGCCGAAAAGAGAATGCCACAGGACGGCAGAATCACCATGAGAAGCCGTGGCCGGGAGTACGACCTTCGAGTGTCGATCATTCCCATGCTGCACGGCGAGGGTGTGGTTCTGCGTATTCTCGACCAGGGCTCCGTGATGCTCGGGCTCGATCAACTGGGCATGCCCGGGACCGTCCTGAACCGCTGGGATGACTTGATCTCCCGACCTCATGGCATCCTTCTGGTGACCGGGCCCACGGGTTCCGGAAAATCAACGACGCTCTACGCCAGCTTGAACAGAATCGTGAGCGATGAACTCAAAGCCATCACGGTGGAGGATCCGGTCGAGTACCAGGTTCCCCGAGTGAATCAGATTCCGGTCAACAATTCGATCGGTTTCGGGTTCGCCCAGGGCCTGAGGGCGATTCTTCGACATGACCCGGACATCATCATGATCGGTGAGATTCGAGACCGCGAGACGGCGGACGCCGCGGTCCAGGCCTCATTGACCGGCCACCTCGTCTTTTCGACCCTGCATACCAATGATGCCAGCAGCGCTCCAACGAGGCTTCTGGACATGGGCGTCGAACCGTACCTGGTCTCAAGCGCGGTCGAGGGAGTGCTGGCACAAAGACTTCTCAGACGAGTCTGTCCTGCGTGCGCTCGCCCGACAAGGCTCTCGCCCCAGGAGGCGCCGAAGAATCTGGTCATTCCGGAATCACAACATGTCCTGGAAGCCGATGGATGCCGGGAGTGTCGTCGTACGGGCTACCAAGGCAGAGTGGGTATCTATGAGTTGCTTCAATTCAACGACATGACCCGCGAATTGGTGATGGAACAGGCACCCGCGGGCCGGATCGTCACCGAAGCAGTCGCCTCCAACACCATCAATCTTCTCCAGACCGAGGCGTTGACACTGGTCACGGACCACGTCACGACGATTCAAGAAGCCTTGCGGGTCTGCCGCGGCTGATGGTCGACTTTCGGGTCCAAAAACTTGCCAAACCGCCGCGATGACCTGTTCGATGATGTTCTTCCTGAGCTTTCTCGGGTTTCGTTCCGGGTTCTTTCGCCAGAATTGAGACCAGCGGGCCGTATGACACTATGATGTCGGCTTGTCACAACCCTCCTCACAGTCTGGAGGGGACGGGTCGAACCCCCTTTCGACCCTTGCAGAAGCACCAAGGAGATTCTCCACCATGGCGATGCGTTCGAGCGGCGGCAGCGGAGTACTGATCGCACTGATCATCTTTATTTTCCTCACAGTCGGAAGTGCCACCGCGGCCATCCTGCTCTACGGACAGAAGACCAGTGCGAATGAAGAGCTTTCTCGAGAGAAAGCAGTCCGAACTGAACTCATGCGCGAAAGCGAACGAGAATCGGTGGCAACACTTCTTCAGGAAGCGAACCGACAGAGACAGTCCCTTGTGGGCTACATGGTCGCTCGTTCCAACGGGTACAGGGAATTCGTCGCCGGCATGGCCAATGCCGATGAAGAATCGACCAGAGATCGATTCCGAATCACCGGACAGGCAAGTGTGGCCGAAGCCTTCGGCCGGATGATGCAGGAAAACGAAGTGCTCAAGACACAGGCGAATGAATCCGCCGCGCGAGTCCAAGCACTCGAATCCGAACTTGCCACGCGCACGCAGGATTTCAGGGACCTTCAGACCACCTCCAATGACCGGGTCGCCTCGGTTCAGGCATCGATCTCGGAGTACGCCGACGCGGCTCAGAGCTACCGTGCCGACATCGACAAGACTCGCAACGAATACCGAAGGACTCTGGACGAGAAGACCACCAGCCATCGGAACGAAGTCGCGGACCTTCAGGATGAGATCGACGACCTCAACGGCAACCAGACCGTCCTTGCAGGTCGTCTGAACGAGCTGCGCAAGGTCGTCGAATCGATTCGCGTCCGACCCAAGAATCCCGCCGAACTGGTGGACGGACGCGTCGTCGACGTGCTGGGCTCATCAGGACAGGTCTTCATCGATCTTGGTCGAAACGACCGAATCCGCCCCGGAATGACCTTCCGAGTCTATGACAATGCCAACCAGATCCAGATCGACCCCACCACCGGCGAATACGCTCGTGGCAAGGCCAGTCTTCAGGTGATCAAGGTCGCTGATTCCACCGCGACCGCACGGGTCACCGACGGAGCCTCCTCGCGCCCCGTCGTCCGTGGCGATGTGATCGCCAATGCAGTGTTCAATCCCGAGCACCGCTTCAAGTTCCTGGTATTCGGTCAGTTCGACGTCGACGGAAATGGTTCATCTTCGATGAACGAAGCGAACTACATCAAGAGCAGAATCATCGAATGGGGTGGCGAAGTCGTCGAAGGCAACCAGCTGACCGGCGATCTCGACTTCCTCGTCCTTGGCGAAGTGCCCGATTTCGTGTCGACCGAGCTCATTCCAGCCGATGCGAGTCCAGCAGAAATCGACGCGATCCTCAAGAGGCAGGAAGCCTACGACCGCTACGATGAACTCTTCCAGCAGGCGATCAACGCCCAGATCCCGGTTCTCAACTGGAATCGTTTCCGTCTTCTGACTGGTGACGGCGACGCCTGAGACCCGGGCTGCCGGCGAAGACCAGCCCGGACGTTCGTGAGGGCTCCGTGATGGCAACCGTTAGTCATTGGTCACAATATCTTGCACTGCGCTCCCTGAGCGCAGTTGTTCATTGCTTCAACGCTGAAGAGAACATGCGGACCGTGGGTGCGGCGGGCTCCATCTACCACCGCCTGAATCGCAAGCACCGAGAACGTGCCCAGACCAACTTGAAGCGCTGTTTCCCCACGCTGGCGGACAGCGACATCGAACGGATCTCGGAGAATTCGATTCGAAACATGTTCCAGCTCTTCGGTGTCGACAGTCTCGCGATGCCCAGGCTTCTCCACCGTGAAAACTGGGCGGAGCGGGTCTCGATGGGCTCCATGCGAAAGGTCGTCTCACTTCTCGTGAGCGAAGAGCCCGCGATCTTCATCACCGGGCATGTTGGAAACTGGGAGGTTCTCGGATACCTCATGAGCCTGCTCGGCTTCGAGATGACCGCTCTGGCCCGTCCACTCGACAACCCACTCATCAACACCTGGCTGCTGGATCTTCGACAGGCGCACGGCATGCGGGTGATGACCAAGTTCGGTGCGACGCCGGAAATCGATGCTCTGATCGCGCGGGGCGAACGACTTGGATTCATCGCCGATCAGAATGCAGGAGAAAAAGGGATGTTCGTCCCCTTCTTCGGACGCCTCGCATCAAGCTACAAATCGATCGGCCTGCTTGCCATGCGGCATGAAGTTCCCGTGGTCGCCGGATACGCACGCAGAGTCCCGGACCGTTTCGAATACGAACTGATCTCCCCGGACATCATCCGCCCCGAGGAATGGGTCGATCAACCGGATCCGCTCTTCTACATCACCGCTCGATTCAATCGAGCGCTCGAGGAGATGGTCAGGATGGCCCCCGAACAGTATCTGTGGGTTCACCGACGTTGGAAGAGCCGGCCGAGGTGGGAACGACTTGGAAAACCCATGCCCTCACGAGTCATCGCCAAGCTCGAGACGTTGCCATGGATGACGACGGAATTGCTGAACCAGATCCAGATGAATTCAAAGATCGACACCCAGGAACTTCAGAAGGGCTGACATGAGACTCGAACGGATCAAGATCATGGTGGTCGATGACGATCCCGACATCAGAGAACTCATGACGATGGCTCTCGAATCCGAGGGTGCGATCGTGAGTCAGGCCGAGGACGGGAATGAGGCGATCAATGTCTTCAAGACCAGCGCTCCGGAAATCGTGGTTCTGGACATGATGCTCCCACACCGAAGTGGTTTTCTGGTTCTCGAGCACATCCAGACCACGGAGGGCCCTCCCCCGGTGATCATGGTCACGGCCAATGAGGGCAGACGTCACAAGGCGTACGCCGAGTCGCTTGGAGTCTCCGCCTACCTGAACAAACCAGTGGCCATGGCGAGACTCCTCGACACCGTTCTAGAGCAGCTTTCCGACTGATGCTCCTGATGTTTTCCCGGGGTGAATGCACGCGAAAAGCCCTGTCCCGGTACCATGGCAGGCCACTCGAACGATACTGGAGACGGACCACGCCGATGGACTCGATGATCTACAAATCTCAGGATGACGAACCGATGGGCTCGGTCGAAGAGCTGATCGGGCGCCTTGCTCAGATCAACATCGGACCCGAGCACAGTGAGAGAACCATGCTCTTCGGCCCGGGCGTCAGCGTCAGATTTCTCGGTGCGGACAACACCCTGCTCGAGGACCCAAGTGCGAAGGTCCTGCAGATCGACATTCAGTGCACGCATGATCTTGAATCCGAAATCGCACGACTGACGCTTGAACGCGTCGAAGAGACCTTCACGGAGTGGGCTCGGGCCTTTGAAGTGGACACCGATGCCAACAACGACGAAACCGACTTCTGGGAACTGGATGAATTCCAGGACACTTGACTCGCGACCACATGCCTCAGCACGACAAGAAAAGCCCGAACAGCGACTCAGCACCGAAGGAAGCGATGCAAGGGCTGTCCCTGGAGCTGGCCATGGTCGATGATCCGATGTGTGCTCTGGAACTCGCACGAGACTATCGTGGCGACACGACCGTACACCTCAAGGACGGCACCACCATCAGTGGTTTCGTCTTCGATGTCAGAGCCGAGCAAGGCGTTCACCCCGAATTGAGGATGGATCTTCCCGGTGAAGATGAACGACTTTCGATCACCTCGGATCGCATCGAAAGAATAGACCTCGATGGCCGGGACATGGCCGCAGGAAAGACCTGGGAGAACTGGGTCAGACGATACGCAGAAAAACGACTTGCCGGCGAAGTCGCCAGCATCGAATCAGCACCTCTGGATTGAACCCCAACGGAACCACTATGAAGATTCACGAGTATCAGGCAAGAGACCTTCTCCATCACGCTGGCGCACCGGTTCCCCCCGGAGCCATGGTTGAAACCGTCGATGACGCGGTCGCCGAGACACAACGGATTCTGGAATCCGGGGCCGGACTGGTGGTCATCAAGGCTCAGGTTCACGCCGGCGGGCGTGGAAAGGCTGGATTCGTCAAGCTCGTCAAGAGTGTCGAAGAGGCCAGAGAGGCTGCGGGATTCATGCTCACAAACCGCATGTGCTCGCCCCAGACGCCCCCGGATGGACTGCCCGTCTCGAGACTGCTCGTCGCGGCAGGCGTCGATATCGAGTCTGAATACTACCTTGCGGTCACGCTTGATCGTGCCCACAACACCTACACCCTGATCGCATCATCGGAAGGTGGCGTGGAGATTGAAAAGGTCGCGGAGGAGACTCCTGAGAAGATTCTGAAGGAACCCCTCGATCCAATCCTGGGACTCCAGCCGTGGCAGGCCAGGAAGATGGCGTTTGCCTTGGGCCTCAAGGGCAAGCAGATCGGTCAGGCGGTCAAGACCATGATGGCCGTCGACAAGCTCCGAATGGAAAAGGACGC
The DNA here is from genome assembly GCA_002684315.1 of Planctomycetaceae bacterium. The sequence goes on from NYVB01000110.1 coordinate 16,791, forward strand.
CAGCCTGGTCGAGATCAATCCGTTGGTCGTCACCCCCGCCACCGCGGAGGCTCCGGATGGGCATGTGCTTGCGATCGATGCCAAGCTCAATTTCGATGACAACGCACTCTTCCGTCAGAAGACGATCGCCGCCCTCGCAGATCCACTGGAAGAGGATCCGGATGAGCTTCGGGCTCAGGAATTCGGTCTTTCCTACGTGGCCCTCGACGGAAACATCGGTTGCCTGGTCAATGGTGCCGGCCTTGCGATGTCCACCATGGACATCATCAAGCTGCACGGCGGCGACCCCGCGAACTTCCTGGACGTCGGCGGAAGTGCGACCGTCCAGGCCGTCACCGAAGCATTCAGAATCATTCTCTCCGACAAGAAGGTCGAAGGCGTCCTGGTCAACATCTTCGGTGGCATCATGCAGTGCGACACCATCGCAAACGCCATCGTCGAAGCGGCCCATGCGGTCGGTGGATTCGATGTCCCCCTGGTGGTCCGACTCGAGGGCACGAACGTCGAAGCAGCTCGCGAGATCCTACGCTCGAAGCAAGGTGAACTGCCGACGATGCAGACCGCCGACGATCTCACCAAAGCCGCCAAGATGGTCTGTTCCGCCGTCGCAGTCTGATTGGACACGCATGCTGATTCTCTTCGACATCGACGGAACGCTTCTGCGATCCAGAGGCATCGGCCTGCGCTCGATGAAGGAAGCCGTCTTCGCGATTCATGGCGTCGAGGTCGATCCCTCGAAGATGGATACCGGAGGGCGACTGGACCCGCACCTGTTTCACGAGCTGCTCAGTTCGCATGATCTGCCGTCCGAATCGGAACATCTGAACGCACTCTCGGACGCGTATGTGGAGCGGATGCATCACCATTTCAGCAGGGAGACCTGGGCTGACGCACTTCCCGGCGCACGCACATTGGTTGAAACCGTGCACGAACACGACGCCATGACGGCTTCCGTGCTCACCGGNAACATCGAACAGACCTGCTGGCTGAAACTGNCTGATGCNGGNTTNCCTCAGGGGTGGTTCGAATTCGGAGTCTTCGGTGATGAAGGTGAGACCCGCCGCGATCTGCCCGCGGTCGGAATGAATCGATATCAGAGCACCACCGGAGGCCCGCTCGAGCCGCACAAGGCGATCATCATCGGGGATACCGCTCATGATGTCGATTGCGCGAAGCACAACGGCTGCACCGTCATCGCCGTCGCGACGGGCAAGACCTCCCGGGAGGAACTCGAAGCAGCGAACCCCGACCTGGTCCTTGATTCGCTCGAGGACGCGGAAGCCATCATGGAGTGGATGCTTTCTCGATGACCACCAGCGAGCAACCGACAGTCGTTTTCACCCCGATCAAGAGCGACCAGAGGATCGAAGCACTCGATGTGCTTCGTGGCCTCGCCATCTTCGGAATCCTCTTCGTGAACGCAGCCTACTTCGGACTTCCGATGATGGAGGCCGTCCAACCGGCGCTGACCGGCACGGTGGGCATGAACGGGCAGGATGCCGACTGGAACGCGACATGGTTCATCAAGACGTTCTTCGAATTCAAATTCATTTCGATGTTCTCGATGATGTTCGGAATCGGTGCCGCACTCCAGTTCGACCGAGCAAGACGAAGTGGCTCGAGATTCGACGGCTTCTATTGCCGGCGACTGCTGATCCTTCTCGGATTCGGAATACTTCATGCCGTCGCATTCTTCTACGGTGACATCCTCACCATCTACGCCGTCCTTGGCATTTCGCTGCTCGCGTTCTGCCGTCTGAAGACGAAGATCCTGCTTCCGATCGTCATCGGCCTGATGATGATCGCGGCCCTCATGTCCACCGGCATGGTGCTCCTTGAATCCATGGCTCCGCAGATGGAGTCCACGGCGGCTGCAGACCAGGCGACTCGAACCGGATGGGATGCCATTCAAGCATCGGGGTTCCAACCACAGAATCCGATCTGGATCGATGCCGAGACGGTCGCCCATCAGGACGGGCCCTACGGTGACTTGTTGCTCTTCAGAGTACTCGCGTGGGCGATGGGGCTGATCTCGATCATCCTGTCCTACGGTTGGCACATACTCGCCATGTTCGCACTTGGAGTCGTGATCAAACGCTCGGCGTTCTTCACCCCGACTGACTCAGGTCGAAGAATACGGTTCTGGATGATGGTGTTCCTCCCGGTCGCCCTGGTGGTCGAAGGGCTCACTGCCTGGTCCTACCTGAGCCAGACAAGTTCGATCTGGACGACCACCATCCTCTCGTTGGTACGGGAATTCTCGACCGTGGCCACGATGCTGGGGTACGCCGCGGTTCTCGTCACGCTGGTCCAGATGGGCATCGCGACGAGACTCTTCGGATCGTTGGCCAAGGTGGGCAGAATGGCGTTGACCAACTACCTGCTCGAGTCGCTCCTCATGACCACCCTCTTCGAATTCTACGGTTTCGGACTGTTCGATCAGATTTCGAGAAGCGGTCTTATCCTCGTCTCGATAGGCATTTGCATCATTCTCATGATCTTCAGCGTGCTGTGGCTGAAATGCTTCTCCCGGGGGCCCATGGAATGGCTCTGGAGGACACTCGCCTACCTGAAAGCGCCCTCCTTGAAGCGTGGATAACCTGCGCCCCGAGGGTATGAACACCTGTGCTCGATAGGCTCAGGGTGTGTTGCAGGACGCCCTGTGACACGAACGGGGTGAAGGCACCGCGTTCGCCACCCCGCAGCCCGAACACGAGTCACCTTCGACATGGTCAATGAACTTGAAACCCTGGTCACCGACTTCTACGTCAACCAGAAGCTTGCCCTGAAACTGGATCTTCCAGGGTCACGTGAGACCGATCTCGATCTTTTCGGCAGACTCAAGAAGGAATTCCCCCAGCTTTCGAACTTTCGTCGCTTTGAAGACGAGCTCGCCCTTGAATCTGATGATCTCAAGCGCTGCTACAGCTGGCTTTCGCTCCGCGGCACCATGCTGCGAAGTGGTTTCGTGAACCCGGCCGACCTGACCGAAGCCTACGACCTCCATCGCCGCATCCTCGAAGTGGCCCCCTACTTCCTTTCGATCAGCCCGATCGACGTGGATCATCTCGAACTGGTGTTCGGTTTCGATCTTGAAGCACAGGCGAATCGTGATTCGATCGTCTTCAATGCA
>NYVB01000111.1 GCA_002684315.1 Planctomycetaceae bacterium
GGTCGTCCCTATCTTCTGACGATCGCCTCGCCCGCCGGGTGGGACAAGATCCGACATCTCGAGATCGATCGTCTTTCCGAGATTCTCGATTTTATCAATGTGATGACCTATGACTTACGTGGTGCCTGGGATCTGACCACGACCGCGCATCATGCCAGCATGTTCGAGAATCCCGCTGACCCGGCCGATGCCAACAGCATCGCTGCGAAGTACAACATCTCCTGGATCGTCGATGAATTTCTCGCTCAGGGTGCGAGTCCGGAGAAGATCGTGCTGGGCATTCCCTTCTACGGTCGTGCCTGGGGTGGCGTCTCCGATCCGCTCGGCAACGGGGGACTCTTCCAGCCCGGCTCCCTCGTGCCGCCCGGCACCTGGGATGACTGGTCCAGTGGCGCCACCGGAGTCAACGACTTCTTCGAGATCGAGGACATGATCTCATCCGGAGCCTACACCCGTTACTGGGACGACATCGCGAAGGTTCCCTACCTGTATTCGCCTTCGATGCATCAGGGACACTTCATCTCCTACGAGGATGCGGAGTCACTGACCTACAAGATCGAGTACCTGCTCGAACTCGGACTGGGAGGGGTCATGTTCTGGGAGGTCACGGCCGATCGAAACGACACCCTGCTCGATGTCATCATCGAGAACATGGAGCCGGCAATTCCCTGATCTCCAACCACAATGAGATTGTTTCATGACATGGGCCTCCATCAATGAATGGGGGCCCATGTCCTTTTCATGGACCGTTCGTCTCTTTCACCATGAACTTGATCCGGTATGCTCATTCCGTGCGTTTTCATGATGTCTCTCTCAAGAACTCTCATGCGATGAAAAGAGACCGGCATGGCTGATTCCAAAGATCCCACAGTTCGATCCTCTCGCCGAGAGGCCATCGTCGCGGGTGCTGCCGGCGCCATCACACCATTCGCACTTTTCGGATCCGCGGAGGCTCGGTCGAAAAAAACTCGAGCAGACACGGTGTCTTCCGTTTCCGGTGTGATGCCCTCGTCTCCGAATCCCGATTATGTGTTCGACATCGAAAGCAAGTCGATTGCGCCATTGGGAAAGACGACGGACGCGATCCTGGTCAACGGGACCAACCCCGGAACCGAGATTCGCTACACCGAAGGTGACATGTTCAAGGTGCTTCTGAACAACACGATGCAGAATCCCTGCACGGTCCATTGGCATGGAATGATCGTTCCCAACTACATGGATGGTGTTCCCAAGATCACGCAGTATCCGCTTGCGCCCGGTCAGTCGGTCTTCATGGAGTATCCGCTCAGACAGACGGGGTCCTACTGGTACCACTCTCATTACGAACTCCAGGAACAGCAGGGGCTTCGTGGCCCGCTCATCATCGAGGAGAAACGGCCTGACCACGACTACGACAAGGACATCACCGTCTTCATGACCGACTGGCTCGACCAGTCTCCCTACGGCATCATTCCGCAGATTCGAAACGAGCAGACGCAGNCCAGCGCGGTGAAGACNCCNGTCGNTGGAGGCGAACCCTTTCCCGGNGACAAGCCGTTCGGAATCGATGTCGANTATCCCGGCTATCTCATCAATGGNAAATCNCTCGNGGANCCCTGGACCATGCAGGTGCGTCAAGGTGACCGTCTTCGACTTCGACTCATCAATGGCAGCACCGCGACTTTCTTCCGGGTCGATCTCGAGGATCATGACATGGAGATCATCGCCGCCGATGGTCAACCCGTCGTGCCGACGACGGCAGGCAACATCGTGATTGCGATTGCAGAGCGCTACGACGTTCTGGTGACGATCAAGAAGTCCGGTTCATTCACCTTGAATGCCGCGGCACTCGGAACCAGGCGAAAGGTCGCTGGTGTCCTTCATACCCCCGGTGCTTCAAAGAAACCGAGTGCCGGACGGCCGTCATGGCGGGGGCCTGCCGGTGGCATCGCCAACTACGCGGCACTGAAATCACCCTACTCCACGCTTCTTCCCGAAGGGCCAGTGCGCACCTTCGAGATCGATCTGGGTGGGAAGATGTCCGGGTACCTCTGGTCGATGGCCAACGAGTACTACCCTGAGATGTTCGTGCCTGAAGGGGATGCTTCACCGCTTCAGATTCGATACAAGGATCGAGTCAGGGTTCGATTCACAAACTCGACGATGATGTACCACCCGATGCACCTGCATGGTCACTACTACCGTCTGCTTTCAAAGCCCGGAGCATGGGGTGAGACCCATGCGCCGTTGAAGGACACCGTCGCGGTGGGGCCGGGACAGAAGATCGACATCGAGTTCTACGCCGACAATCCCGGGCATTGGTTCTTCCATTGCCACAATCTCTATCACCTCGCGGCAGGCATGGCGCGCAAGGTGGTCTACACCGTGTGACGTCCGGAGTCCGCTGAGCTCACTCAGTCTCCGATCACGATCTCCGATGAGAACATCCCGGTCGGGTCTCCACGTTCCTCGAGCGTCCGGTGCAACGTGGCGATCGTTCTCGCCGGTCGTCCCCGGTAGAGTTCCTCGCCATCGCGCATCACGCGAACGGGTTCATCGAGAGTGCAGAGCTCGTCATCAAGTCTGATCCTGACGGGGCCCGAGTCCGGGCTCAGTTCGACGGTGTCACCCATCGCCGACTGGGTCGAAAGTTTCGCGGTGATCGTCTTCCCCCGTTGCGGTTCGTCCACGGCCAGCCAGTAGAAACGATCATGGGTCACGTCATCCTGTCTCCAGAGCACGTACTTCGGGCGCAGATCACGGGTTCGTTCCGCCATCCAGGGGACGGCGACCCCATCCTCCCGTTCCATCCAGTGCCCCTTGTCCTCGTGGATCTCGACCCAGTGGTCGTAGCCCTGCGGATCCTCTTCACGAAGTTCGGCCAGACGGCCTTTCCACTGTGCCGCCACTTCGTTTCTCTTGAAGGGCGTGTCGTTCTCACCCATGTGGAGCGTGAACGCCGTGTTGCGAAGGGACTCGGGTCTCGCGTCATTCGGATGACCAGCCATCATCGCCGTCGCCGCCCAGCGATCCGCCATTCTTGGTGCAAGCTGATACACGCCATCACCCCCTGCGCTGTATCCCATCAGGTAGACCTTGTTGGGATCGACGTCCTCGAAGACGATGAGGTTCTCGATCAGTCGGTCGAACATCGGATCGATGTGTCCTTGATGCCAGAGATTCCAGGTGTTCGTCGGGGCGCGGGGTGCCAGGTAGACGCCTTCATCTGGCTGATAGAGCCTTTTCTGGTTGTTCCACTGCTGCGTGTTGAGGGCTTCGGGTGCTCCACCGCCACCATGCATGGAGATCCACAGGCTTCGTCCTTCCTTCGGCTTCTCTCCGTAGGTCGTGTACCAGAAGGGCATGGTGTGATTTCCGATCGTGAGCGAACGATNCTTCATCTCCTTGCGGCGCTCCGCTCGTATGACCGTGCGATGAGAGTCCCACAGCATTCGGCGCGCCTTTTCGTCGTCCGTCTTCGTCAACGGCACCGAGGCGAAGTCCTGTTCTTCCAGATCACCATCTCCCGGGCGAGCGAGCCACTTNCGAAGGCTGTCCAGAGCCTCCTTCGAGGCCTTTGGATCCACATCCTGATCCTTCTCCACTTCGCGGGATTTCGTTGGAATCATCATCGTCATCAACTGTTCGTCTCTGACCACCTCGGTCGTCATCCGTGCACCTNCGGTCTCCCATGTGATCATGGTCCCGACCGGGAGGATCAGCTCCACGTGGTCGTTGGCATCGAATCCTTCATCCCTGCTTCGTAATGCGAACGTCTCATCGTCGTTCGTGCTGACCGTGAAGTCACGCGATATTCTCCTTCCGTTCTCGTCGAGAATCCGGAATCTCGCTCTGATCGAACCCTCCGGAAGCCCGGTTTCGGATGTCGTGTAGCGATCGGTGACATCCACGGCATTGATGCTGCGATCATCAGGTCGCCAGACCATGGGAAAGTGGAGTGGTGTCTTGCGCCAGGTCACGGAGTAGATCGCCTTGCGTGGATCCNCCCGGTTCGCTTTCGAGGCGCGTCCGGTGAACCATGCCTTGTTCAGTTCGTCTCCCGTCGGTTCGGCGGCACCGGTGAAATTCCAGTCACCATCCCAGATCTCCGCCCAGGAATGATTCCCGCTTTCATCCGACCAGAGCGCCGTGCCGGTGAATCGTGCGGGAATGCCCACCGAACGACACGCGTCCACCAGAAGAATGGTGAGTCCTGTGCATGAGGCCAGCCCGGTTTCCATCGACTCGGACGGACTCTGGTCCGGTCTTTTGCGACCGGTCGAATACTTGACACCCACCTTGGCGAACAATTTTCGATTGAGCATGGTCGCGGCTTCCGAGATCGTCGTGCTGTCCGCGATCAGAGCGCCGGCTGTCTCACGAAGTTCCCGCCTCCATCGCTCTCGTGTTTCGTTCACGCATGCATAGGGAAGTATGGCATCTCGGTAGAGCTCGAGATCCACCTGGTCATGCCAGGGTGCGGTCTCCCACGCTTCNCGCGCGAGTCTTATGTTNTCGAGGAGAAAGTCCGCATCGAGTGTCTCGAGGTCGCCCGCGGGCATGTGTTCCAGCATCCAGAGGAGATCGGCTCGGTGTGCATCATCCACCGTTTCGATGGCACGCGCGATTTCCAACCGGTTCGAACCCGCTTGTTCAAGTGTGGTTTCCTTCACTTGTCCCCAGGCGAAGGTGACGGAAACGGCGAGCATCAGTGCGTTGAGCATGATGAGTCTGGTCGAATTCATTCGGGGATCCTCCGGGGTGCGTGTCGCCTGGATGCAACGACTGCCGAGGTCCTGCGACTTGCTGATGATAACGATCCGATGTGGTCGAACCACCAACGTCTCACGGTCAGTCGGTNGACCCGATCGATATTTCCGTGATGACGTTCCGATACCCCGAAAGAAGGGTCTTCACCAGGGTGTCGTCATCGATGGTCAGTGAGTCTCCGTCGCGTCGTATGGATTCGGCGGAAACCGTGATCGTGATCGATTCCTTGCCGTTCTCGATCGTCCAGGACTGGGTCCGCCCTGCAGCCTTGGGGAAACGCGCGTCGTTCGCTCTGAAAACGAGTGGGTTTCCCGCCTTCAACGTGAACGGTTCGATCCGCTCGACGCCGAAGATGCGAGCCATCGCAGGTTCCGCGTTGCCCTGCGCGATCGCGCCATCATTCACCACCTGGATCGTGGCGAGAGTGGGTGTCGTGATGGATTTCTCGAATCGCGCGATTCTCACCACAGGTTCCGATCCGTCCGCCGCTCGGTAGGTGACCCTGCAGCTGATCACGGCCCCGACATCGGCAGGAACGACCTCGTACACGGGCATCTCCGAAGAGGCGCCGAGGGAATCACCGTTTCGCATCCACTGGTAGTCGATGGATTTCAGCTCGCCGGAAGTCCGATCGACCACGTAGAGCGTCGAACCCACGACTCCCGTCTCCCGGTCCGATTTCACCTGAGGGTCGCTTTCGATGTGCAGAGGTACGATACCCGTGCGAAGCGTGGAGAGAAGATCGTCCAGAAGATACTCTTTCCAAGTCCGCGACATTGTCTTCAAGAAGATGTCGATCGTCTCATCGCTCTGTCGCTGGGACAACGAGATGTTGTCGTAGTAGCGTTCAGCCGTCTGGTAGTTTCTGGTGTCCGGCTGTCCGTGCAGTCGAGCCAGTTCCTTGAACAACGTTCCCGACTGCTGGTCGAGACTGATCCATTGATTCCAACCTCCGATCTGTTCGGGATCGAGATACCTTCTTTGTTCGTCATTTATTTCACCGTAGTTTNGGACGTTCAGTCGCAGGTAGCGAAAAATCAACGCATCAAGTCCGTTCCAGACCAGGGCGCCATCCGCGTCAGCACTTGCCAGCCACCGGCAGGTTCTTTTCAACCATGACGTCCGGTCCTTCCAGTACATCTGGTATGCGACGTTCGATTCGCCGTCATGCGAGAGCGTCTTGTTGCCGGACGTGAACGCTCCGACTATTCCGTAGACGGGTTTGGTCGAATTGTCCCTGAGAAGGCGGAAGTTCTCGACGATGTAGGTTTCATTCTTGCTGGGAGGGAATCCATCCTGATCGTCCCAGTCAAGTGGTCCGTAGGCGTCGTAGCAGACCACGGTATGAAAGTCGGGAGCCTCGAGCAGCGGACCCATCGCTTCAGCGTAATTCTCCCGAATCGTCTTTCGAACCCGTTCAGGCAGATCATGAAGGTAGGACCGCGGTGAACGTTTCCCGCGTGCATCCTTCACGGCCGGTGCTGTGCGTGCATCNTTCTGTCCCACCACTCGTGCGGTGCTTCCTCCCGCATAGATCGCGAAGAAAGACGTCGGGAATCGCGCCTGAAGGGTCCGAAGTGTTTCCAAGACCTGACTGCGATAGGCGATCCACGCGGTTCGAAATCGTGGGGAGGCGGTGTCCGACCAGTAGGTGAGTCCCATCTCCCTCACGGCCGTGGCCCCATGCTCCCAGTCCAGCAGGAACGAATAGCCGCTGAGATCCCTCGTGAGGGCTCCGGTCTTTTGGAAATCTTCGATTCGTCTGACGAACGACTCGGGTCTCATGCGGGGAAGCGGATCCGTGCCGTTCCATTCATGGACATCGAACTCACGCCAGGATCGAAGTGTGTTCGTCGCCTCGGGGAAAGCGTCCGGATAGATCGTCCAGAGTCGGTTGTTCGCGGGCAGCGTTGCGATCGCTTCGAACATCATGTTGTTGGGATAGCGATTCGGATCGTCGGGTACGTCGTAGTAGGCAGGCCGTACGTCGTTCGTTCGCTTGTTGCTCAGATTGAANAGCACCACGCCCGGTGATTTGGTTCCATCCGCTTTGAATTCCTTCGTTTCACCGGTATCCGTTTCGACCACATCGCCACATGCCACCCCCCAGAGGAGGTGGCATGACATGAGTGAGGCGATCAATGCGGTCTTCGTGGTCTTCATTTCGATTCTTCAACGAACCTGCATCAGTCGGTGAAACCTTCGGTTCGCCCCGTGCCGTTGGCCGCATACGGGTGGAACTGACCGATGTGGTTGCCCCACATTGTCGCACCACCGCGCCAGCCCTGTCCCCAGGCTCCGCCGTAGAAACCACCCGGAACCCCGGTTCCGCCTCCACCGTAGTGGTGGTGCTGGACGACGTTGCCGTTGTAGGTATGACTCTGCGGGCCGAGTCCGCCACCGCCGCGCGCGACTCCGCCGTACCGGATTCCACCACGATCGTTGGGGTTCTCATTGTCCGGAGTTTCAAAGTTACCTCTGTTGTATCCGCTGGGATCGGCCGACCCACCATGGGTGTAGTGAACGTGGTGCACGACATGGTGGACCGTGTCCGGTCCGTAGTGCATGACGCCGGTCGAGGGATCGTAGAGCACACCCGGTCGATTGTCGTAGCCGACACCGGGAGGCATGGCGCCCTGCTGTGTGGCAGGGTCGGGCTTTCCCGCCACCTCGGTGTTGCTGCCGATCCGCTGGCTCTTGTTCTGATTGACCAGGGCTTCCGCTTGTTCTCTGGTCATCTTGACCTGTTCGCTCTGACCGGTCTGCAGTTGGCCTTCATCCTGGCCCCGAACCACGCCCGGACTCACGGTGTGATGACCGGTGCCCTGGCACGCCGTCAGAGGNAGAAGCAGAACAAGGGTTCCTGTGATCTTGAGTAGAGTCGGATTCATGGGGGTATCCCTTTTCGCCTTGAAGGCCCTGGAGGGCCGTGGGTGTTCATGAGTGTGGTCTGGCCATACGCGCCATACGCTCGATTCTGTATCGGCAACTATAAACGTCTCACTCCGAATTCCATAGGATGTATCCGTCAGAGATCATTTTCACGGAGAAATCACGCATGACTCAAGTCAATCCACGGCTCCCGATGCCCATGGCTGGAACGCCCGGTGATGTTTCGGAAATCGACGCACTTTCAATCAACACCATCCGGACCCTTTCCATGGATGCGGTCCAGGCGGCGAATTCGGGGCACCCTGGAACCCCGATGGCGCTGGCACCGGTCGCCTACACCCTGTGGCAGGACCATCTCCGATTCGATCCCGCAGATCCACTGTGGCCGAATCGCGATCGATTCGTCCTGAGCAACGGCCATGCATCGATGCTCCTCTACTCGCTGCTCTTTCTCAGCGAAGTCGAGGCGGTCAACACGAGATACGAGACCACCGGCCGGCCGTCGGTGACTCTTGATGACATCCGTTCATTCAGNCAGTTCGNNAGTCGNTGCCCGGGGCATCCCGAATATCGNTGGACCTCCGGAGTCGAGACCACGACCGGNCCNCTNGGNCAGGGCNTCGCGACCAGCGTCGGCATGGCCGCGTCGGCNCGTTGGATGGGAGATCACTTCAATCGTGACGGTTTCGAGATGTTCGATTTCGACGTCTATGCGATCTGCGGGGACGGCTGCCTCATGGAAGGGATCAGCAGTGAAGCCGCCTCACTCGCCGGGCATTTGAAGCTTTCCAATCTCTGCTGGATCTACGACAACAACCACATCACGATCGAAGGCCATACCGAGCTGGCCTACACCGACGATGTCGCCACCCGTTTTCTGGGATACGGCTGGAACGTCACCCGAGTGGGTGACGCCAACGATCTGGATTCGCTCAATCGCGCGATGGAGGTCTTCAAGTCGACCGATGATCGACCGACTCTGATCATCGTCGACAGTCACATCGGCTGGGGTTCGCCCCACAAGCAGGACACCAGTGCGGCTCATGGCGAAGCGCTCGGTCTGGAAGAGATCGCGCTGACCAAGAAGTTCTACAACTGGCCTTCTGAAGAACCGTTCTTCGTACCCGAAGGCGTCAAGGAGCGTTTCCAGGAGAAGATGGGCGCTCGTGGTGCGGGTCTGCGCTCGGAATGGTTCGCGCGGTACGAGAAGTACAAGGCCGCCCACCCCGAGATGGCCGCACAGCTCTATGCCATGCAGCATCGCGAGCTTCCCGAGGACTGGGATGCCGGCCTCGAGGACTTTCCCGCGGATGAGAAGGGGATGGCTTCACGCGTCTCCAGTGGAAAGGTGCTCAACGCAGTCGCCGAACATGTTCCCTGGATGGTCGGTGGTGCCGCGGATCTCTCGCCCTCGACCAAGACCCGTCTTGAATTCGACGGAGCGGGTGACTTCCAGTCGCCCGACTGGGGTGGCAGTTACGGCGGCAACAACATGCATTTCGGCATCCGCGAGCATGGCATGGCGGCCTTTTGCAATGGCATGGCCACCTGCAAGATCAGACCCTTCGGGGCCACGTTCTTCATCTTCAGTGACTACGCCCGAGGTTCGGTCAGGCTCAGTGCGCTCATGGAGCTGCCGGTGGTCTATGTCTTCACGCACGATTCGATCGGGCTGGGAGAAGACGGACCGACCCACCAGCCGATCGAACAGCTTGCCTCACTTCGTGCCATGCCGGGCCTGCTGACCATGCGTCCCTGCGATGCCAACGAAGTTCTCGAGTGCTGGCGGGTGGTCATGCCCATGCAACGAGAGCCGGTCGCCTTCGCGTTGTCACGCCAGAATCTCCCGACGCTTGATCGCACCAGGTACGCCCCGGCATCGGGATGCGCGAACGGCGCCTATGTCCTGGCCGACTGTGATGGAACGCCCGAGGTCATTCTGATGGCGACCGGAAGCGAAGTGCATCTCTGCCTCGAAGCGCACGAGCGATTGATCGCCGATGGGATCGCCTCGCGTGTCGTCAGCATGCCGTGCTGGGAACTCTTCGAACGGCAGAGTGCCGAGTACCGTGAGAGCGTGCTCCCCGACGNCGTCGATGCCCGCGTGGCCGTCGAGCAGGCCGCGACCTTCGGCTGGGAACGATACACCGGTCGTGATGGTGCGATCGTGGGCATGACGACCTTCGGTGCTTCGGCTCCGATCGCGGCCTTGCAGGAAGACTTCGGCTTCGAACCGGACAACGTGGTGGCCTCCGCCATGGCACAGATCGAAAGGGTGCGTGGACAATGAAGATCGTCATGGGATCCGATCATGCGGGGTTCGAATTGAAGAACGAGCTCAAGGCGCTGGTGTCATCACTCGGCCACGATGTTCACGACGTGGGTGCGCTCGAATACGACGCGCTCGACGACTACCCCGATTTCGCCGAGAAGCTCGCGCTCGAGATCATCGAGGGACGTGCCGAACGTGGCATCCTTCTCTGCGGCAGCGGCGTCGGTGCGAGCATCGCCGCCAACAAGTTTCCCGGGATTCATGCCGCCAACTGCGAGGATTACTATTCCGCGCATCAGGGTGTGGAGCANGACAAGATGAACGTGCTGGTGATGGGCGGTCGCATCATCGGTGGGTCCGTCGCGTCCGACATGGTNCGTGCGTATCTTTCCGCNGAGTTCTGTGCGGAGGAACGCCATCTTCGGCGCACGGCAAAGGTCAAGGCCATCGAAGACCGTTACATGGGGTCTGCATGAGGGTTCGATCGAACTCGTACGCTCGCACTGAACGTGCCGAGGTGTCGCTCGAGCNCATGTTGTGGCCTGCATCTGAGGTTGTTTTCGATTCAAACAAGGCCTGAGGTCAGCAGGGGGCTGTCCGCCGAACATCGGGCTGTGGCGTGCGTACCAATNCTCATGCTCCCATGGATCGAGGCACATTCAATCCTGCTNCTGAGCGGGCTCGGCGTCCTCGGACTTGCCACGTTCGTCGGCTCTCTGATCGCTCTGCCGATTCTCATCGCCCGGCTTCCGGTGGATCATTTCATCGTCGATCGCGCACGGGTGCGTCCCTGGAGATCCTTGCATCCGGTACGAAGCACGGTTTTGTTGTGCCTGCGCAACCTTCTCGGGATGATCCTGATCGTCGGTGGCATGTTGATGCTCGTCCTGCCGGGGCAGGGGATCCTGACGATCGTGATCGGTCTGCTCATGATCGACGCCCCGAAAAAACGGGCNTTCCAGGCCTGGTTGCTGGCCTGGAAGCCCGTCAATCGTGGGATCAACTGGATGCGCCGCAAGGCGAACCAGCCTGAATTCATGCTGAGTGCGTGAGGACCTCGAGCCCTTGCGCCTCAGCGTGCGTCCGCTCATTCCGTTTCAAGCAATTCCACATCGAAGACGAGTGTCGCTCGTGGGGGAATGGTGCGACCATTGCCGTTGGGTCCGTAGCCGAGATCGAAGGGAATGATCAGCTTTCGCTTTCCGCCGACCTTCATCGAACCCACGCCTTCGGTCCAGCCCTTGATCACTCGGTTGAGCGGGAAGCTGGTCGGTTCGCCGCGATCGACCGAGCTGTCGAACTTGGTTCCGTCGACGAGCCATCCGGTGTAGTGGACGCTGACGTTGGCGCTGTTGCTGCTGGGGGCGGGACCGGTGCCTTCGACCATGTCGATGTACCGGAGTCCCGAGGCGGTGGTCTTCATCGGCTTGTCGCTGGAGTCTCCGGGAAGTCCCGATGAAGATGTGTTTTCGATGATCTTGCCGGTGACGGCGTCGATCTTCATGTCATGTTTCATGTTGTTTCCAAAGATGGTGACCATGATCGCGGGGGGATCCGACATCAGGTCGAGCGTGGCATCCGAGCATCGCCCCGGCGTGTTTTCGAGCGACGTCTTGATCGCATCGGTCAGGCTCACGTTGGGTGCGGTGATCGCGCCGGTCTTTCCATCGACGAGCACGCGCATCGGAACGCCCGCCTTGTCGAGAAAGATCTCGAAACGAACGTCGTTTCCGCTCGTGAGCGCCTTGGCGCGGATGACGGTCGCCTTTCC
>NYVB01000017.1 GCA_002684315.1 Planctomycetaceae bacterium
CACGGCGTCGAAGCGTGGTGCCAGTGAGTTGATGAAACAGCGTGGTGCATCCGGGGGCGGCCGGCCCGGCTTCGGTTCGAATGTCGCGACTCGTGCCAACCAGCCACTGGGCGTCACCTCCGCACAGAACTTCGCCGAGCTCGAGGCCGAGGATTTCGACAATGACGTCATCGTCGATGCCGTCGACATCGCGATCGAGAATCCCGGTGGGTATGTCTACAAGCTCAGTGCGGTGCTCAACGTTCCCTACCTGTATCTCAGGGAACGCTACGTCGCGGAATCGGCATCCAGCACCGAACCGACGCCCCAGCAGCTCGATGAGCTCAAGGCGCTGGTCGACGTCGAATTCGCGAATGCGATCTCCATGATGCTTCAGACGCCACCCCCAGCGAGCAATCTCAAGGGTGATGTGGTTCCCGGAGACGTCACCGTTCTCTTCGGTCACGGCGCGTTTGCCGTTTCCGAGGGCGAAGGTGGCTCCGGACTCACGGCAGGCATCGGTGGAGTGGCACTTGTCGCGGGCAATCAACCTCTCGGGGTCCGGACCTGGTTGCTGGGCGGGCTCGCCGTGCTTGGTATCGGAGCCATGTTCATGATGGCCAGGCGTGCTTCGAAGACCGACCCTCTGCCGACCGCCGAGGAACTGATGGGGCAGGTGCCCACGCTCGACGCCGCCGGAGACGTCGTGCTCGGGGAGGCGTCCGAAATCGATGCACCGCTCGAAGCACGTGAGGTCGATGAGACCGAACTGCGTCGAAAGCAGATGCTTGGGCAGTTGAATGAGATGGTCGTACGCGAGCCGTCCGAGGCTGCGGTGCTCGTCAAACAATGGATCCGTCAGGCAGGTTGAACCTTGAAGGAGCCTCATGCGACCAGGACAGAAATTACCAAACGATCCCGCTGAACTCGACGGCCCGACCAAGGCCGCGGTTCTGCTGCTCATGCTCGATCAGGAGTCCGCCGGCGGTCTGCTCCGCGAGCTGCCATCCGAGATGGTCGAAGAGGTCATGCGGGTCCTTGCATCGATCGAATCCGTTCCATCCGAACTTGGTCAGACCGTGGTCAATGAATTTTATGAACTCAGCGTCTCCTCCGGAGCGCTCAAGGAAGGTGGCTTGGATTATGCAAAGACGCTCCTCCGGGATTCTCTCGATCCGAAAACGGCCGAAAAACTCTTCGAAGACATCCGTCGTGGGGCACAGAAGGCTCCGTTCGCCTTTCTCCAGAAGGCCGAGAGTGAAAACCTCCTGACCTTCATTCAGGACGAGCATCCCCAGACCATCGCCTTGATCGTGTCCCATCTTCCTCACCACAAGGCCTCCGAGATCCTGGTGGGTCTGCCTCCCGAGAAGCAGATCGAAGTGGTGCAGCGCGTCGCTTCGATGGAGCAGACCAATCCGCTGGTGATCCAGGAAGTCGAAGCGGGCCTTGAGAGTCGTCTTTCAAACATGCTCACCCATTCGATGGACAGGGCTGGTGGCACCTCCACCGTCGCGGAGATTCTGAACCTCTGCGATCGTCAGACCGAACGTTCCATCATGGAAGGCATGGAATCGGATCATCCCGATCTCGCTGAAGAGGTCCGCCGTCTCATGTTCGTCTTCGAGGACATCAACCTCGTGGACGACAAGGGCATCCAGTCGGTCCTCAAGGAAGTCGACAACGACGAACTCTGTCTCGCCCTCAAGACCGCCAGCGAGGATCTCCAACAGAAGATCTTCACGAACATGTCCGCCCGTGCCGCCGAAGTCATCAAGGAGGACATGGAATTCATGGGGCCGGTCAGACTCACCGACGTCGAATCTGCACAGCAGAGAATCGTCGACATCGTCAGGCGACTCGAGGATTCCGGAGACATCGTCATCAGTGGTCGTGGTGGCACCCAGGACGTGGTCGTCTGAGTTCGTTTTTCACGTCTTTTTTCGAGAGTGAGCCCTCATGCCTGTGATCCGCAACCAGAACGCCCGCAACGTCGGTTCCCGTGCGGTCGCCCTCGACATGGGTGACGTCCGAGCTGAAGCGGAGTCTCTCATCGCCGATGCGCGTGCGGAGGTCGAAGCACTGCGTGCGTCCGCTCGTCATGAGATCGAAGCCGAGCGTCAGCGTGTCTTCGACGAAAGCAGGGCGCTCGGCTTCGCGGAGGGACAGGACGCGGGGCGGGCCAGTGGACTTGAATCCGGGCACGCCGAAGCACTGACTCAGACGGTCGGACCCTATTCCGAGATCATTGAAAAACTCGTGCCCGCGTGGATCGAACAGTTCGAACAGTTCGGAACGGAACGCGAACGTCTCTTCGAGGAGGCGCGTCGTGACGTGCTCCGATTCGCGGTCGACATCGCCGCGCGCGTCGTGCATCGCGTGGTCGAATGCGACGAAACGATCTGCATCGCGCAGGTTCGTGAGGCCCTTCAGATCATCGGTCGACCCTCCCAGGTCAGATTGTCGATCAATCCCCTCGACCGCGCGGTGATTTCAGACGCACTTCCCGGCATTCTCGAGAAGGCGGCACTCACCACGGATCTCGAACTGTTCGACGACGAACAGGTCACGCGCGGTGGCTGCATCGTTTCGACACCTCAGGGTGCGGTCGATGCGACGGTTGAGACGCAGGTCGCTCGCATCGCGGAAGCACTCGTTCCCGAGGTTCAGAAATGACATTGTTCGAAGCGGCACGAGAGACCATCGAGGGACTGCAGTCTCGTGCGGTGATGGGACGGGTTCAAAGCATTCGCGGTCTGACCGTGATCGTCGATCAGTTGCGCATCCCGGTGGGATCGATCGTCAGGATCGAGTCAGGCTGCCGGACTCGAGAACCGATTCGCGGCGAGGTCGTGGGATTCAAGGGTGATGCTTCGATCGTGATGCTGTACGACGAGTCGGGTGGAATCTCTCCCGGTGACTGCTGCATCGGAGAACGGAATTCGGCGACGGTCCCCGTCGGCACGGCGCTGCTGGGACGGACCATCGACGGACTCGGACGTCCCATCGACGGACGCGAGACGCCAACCGGGTTGAGCACCCGGCCTCTGCACCCGCATCGAACGAGTCCGCTTTCAAGAACCACCATCAACGATCCCATCGCCACCGGCATTCGAACCATCGATGGTCTCCACACCATCGGCCGCGGTCAGCGACTNGGTGTCTTTGCGGGTCCCGGNGTNGGCAAGAGCACGCTGATCGGCTCNATCGCACGAAACACCAGTGCCGAAGTCAATGTGATCGCACTGGTCGGNGAGCGNGGNCGNGAAGTCGTCGAATTNGTCGAGGAAACGCTCGGCCCNGAGGGNCTGGCGCGTTCGGTNGTGGTCGTCGCCACCGGAGACGAGAGTCCNCTGATGCGGGTNCGNGCCTGNTATCTGGCGATGAGTGTCGCGGANCATTTCCGCGATCAGGGCATGCANGTGATGCTGACCGTCGACTCCCTGACGCGTTTCGCGCATGCGCAACGTCAGATCGGACTCGCCGTCGGTGAACAGCCGGCCACCAAGGGGTTCACTCCAAGCGTGTTCGCCATGCTTCCCAGAATCCTTGAAAGAGCGGGGAGTCTGCGAGGAAGCGGTTCGATCACCGGCATCTACACCGTGCTGGTCGAAGGTGACGAGCTTGCGGATCCCGTGGCGGATGCGGCAAAGGGAATTCTCGACGGACATCTCGTGCTTTCGCGCGATCTCGCCCAGAAAGGTCACTATCCTGCGATCGATCCTCTGGCATCGATCTCTCGTGCCGCTGATCGTCTCGTCGATGAACACGTCCTCGCCGCTCGGCGTTGTGTTCTGAACCTTCTCGCGGCACTGGCCGGAGCCGAGGAACTCGTCTCCATCGGAGCCTATGCACCCGGAAGCGATCCGGACGTCGACATCGCGTTGGCGCTCAAGGGCGAGCTCAACGGGTTCCTGCAGCAGGCTTCGGCGGAAGCCTATGAATTCCCCAGGACCTGTCGTGTCCTTCTGGAGATGCACGGTCTCATCGACTCGATGCGGGCACAACTCGCCAAGGCCACCAACAATCAGCTGCAGTCACAGGTCCAGCCTCCGATGGGAGGTGGGCGCTGATGGCGATCTTCGTGTTCAAACTTCAGTCACTGCTCGATCTCAGGATTCGTGAAGAAGAGTCGGCCCAACGTGAGATGTCTCTTCTCATGCGTGAGAAGTCCGAGATCGATGAACGTCTGCGACGTCACCAGATGGCGATCGAGGACGGAAAGCAGGCCTTGCGAGACGATCTCGTCGGGATCGTCGATGTTCGTCGCCTCCGCCTGCAGACTCATGCGGCCTTCGGAGTCATGCGTGAGGCGCAAGGTGCGGCGATCGCCCTCGCCGGTCTGGCTCGAAAGATCGAAAACGCCCGAATTCTTCATCAGGCGGCACGAGCCAAGCGTCGTGCCGTCGAGTTGCTCAAGGAAAAAAGGCACGCTGAATGGTTGCGTGAACAGGATCGCAGGGAGGTCGCACTTCTCGATGAACTCGCAATTGCGGCGTCGCACGCGCAGAAGGAATGGATGTCATGACAAAGGTGTGGAACATCGTCGCGTTTCTGGCGGTCATGAATCTGATCGCCGTCGGCTGCTTCATGGCCTGGCTCTTCGGCTCCGGTCGCATGGATGCCGAACGGCTCGAACGTACTCGACTGATCTTTCATGTTCCCATTGAGCAGGAAAGTTCCGAGCGCGTTGCCGCGGAGGAAGCGGAGGCCATCGCATTGGAGATGGCACAGGAACAGGCCTCACTCGTGCGTCTTCCGGCTGGAAGCAATCAACCGATCGATTCGCTCGAAGCCATCGAGATGCATCGGCAGCGGATGGAACGTCGTTTTCGTTCGGATCTTGAACGTGATCGCACCGAGTTGCTCGACTTCGAGCGCCGGCTCGCCGCTCGGGAGGCTGATCTCAAGCGTCGACTGAGTGCCTTCGAGGCATCACGCACCGACCGTCGCACCGCCGAGGAAAAGATCGAGTTCACCCGGGTCACCAAGCTGCTTGAATCGCTTCCGGCCAAATCATCGAAGGAGTACCTGGTGCTCATGTGCGGTGACGGCCAGATGGCTGATGCGGTCGACTATCTTCGTGCGATGCGACCAGGAACACGCACCAGCATCTTCGCAGCGATGAAGTCTGAAGAGGATATGCAACTGGCCTCCGCTTTGCTCAAGTCTCTCAGAGTGCCACCATCCGCAATGGATGACGCCACGGAGATCGTTGATGCAAGTTCCGCCAGTGCCACAAATCCAAAATGACCTTCTCCGACCTCAGGCCGGCTCAGGAAGCCCCTCGAGTGTCGCGGAGACACTGTCGAAAAACACTTCTCAGGACTCGAAAACGCGTTTTTCAGACCATCTGAACGACGAACGCCGGCTGTCCTCCGATGCTCACAACGACCAAACGAAGAAAACCGAACTTCAGAAGTCGTCGGCTGAAAAGACGTCATTCGCCTCCGAGTCCTCGCGTCAGAGTGATCCTGAGGATGGTGCCTTGGAAACCGAATCACAGGCAGAAATCGCCGAGTCGTCGCAGGAAGTGCCGTCTGAACCTTCGGAAGGCTCCCGCCAGACGAAGACGAGTTCGGACGCCGAGGACCCCGATGTCTCGGCCAGCACCGTGGATGATTCCATCGTCGTGACGCCCGAGGCGCAATCAAAGCCCCCGGTGGAGTCGAGTGTCACCCTTGACACGGCGGACACCTCGATCATTGCCACCATGCCGGACGCGAGCGTCTTCTCCCCAGCGCAGCCAGAGGGCACAGGACCACGGACGATTCAAGGTCGACCGGGTGCCGAAGCTGGTGATGCTTCACCGTCACAACAGGGTTCACGTCTCGAGGGAAACACTGCCGCGTCAACGGCCGGCGAGCGCCCGTCGACGACGCCCACCGATGCCGTCAAGACCGTCAATTCAGTCCGTTCCGATGGATCGACCGCATCGACCGCATCGGCCGAGGGCATGCCCGTGCGAGTCGAATCGGCTGTCGCCGAAGAGGCTTCCAGAGGTGGCCCCGCCAGAACCAGTGAACGTGCCGGTCAAGCTGGTGATGAAGGCATGGCCAGCCGACCCAAGGGACGCTCGCTCAGCGAACTGCTTTCGCGTCAGGGAATCACGATGGAATCAGAGACCCAGGAGCTCGACCCCGCGCTCGGTCGTGTACGTGAGATCAATCAGGCAGTCGCACACGAACAGGCCATCCGGGCCATGAACGGCGGAGCGAGTTCCGGTGCACCGGTCGCCTCGGCGAACGCTTTGGCTGGAATCACCGAAACCGGCACGCTTGAGGCGAGGACGTCGGTCCTGAGCGAGGTTCTTTCTCGCTCAGCGAATGAGGCCAAGCTCGTCGAACGAGCCACGATGATCACGTCACGTGGCATGAACGCTCTCGCGTCACAGAAGGGCGGAAGTCTCACCATGCGACTGGACCCGCCAAGCCTGGGACAGGTGATGATCAAGATGTCCGTGTCGAACGGTGTGGTTCATGCGGAGTTGCATGCAAGCAATTCCGCGGGACGCGTGGTCATGGAACGTGGACTCGAGACGCTTCGAGCGTCACTCGAATCACGCGGGCTTTCGGTCGAAAGACTTTCGGTGCAGGCCGCGACAGGGTCGTCCGAATCCCAGAGCACGCGTTCCGAATCGAACACGCAGAATGATGGTCAGCAGCAGGCTCACAAGGATGAACACGAAGATGCTCGTCAGGATGCGGCCGGTCGGGAGAGTCGTGGACGGGATCAGGAACGCGAAGTGCCTTCCGGTCACGAAGACCCGAATGAGAATCAACAGGACATGAGTTTCACGCAGATCATGAGTGAGGATGCAGCATGAGCAGTATTACATCAGCAGCAGGCGTCGGCGGTGGATCGGTCGAAGCGAGCAGTGGGTTCGGTGCTTTGGATTCCGAAGAGTTCTTGAAAATCATGTTCACCGAACTTCAGAATCAGGATCCGTTCGATCCCAATGACAGCTCCGCATTGCTCGAGCAGTTGAATTCGATCCGCTCGATTGAAAGCGACATGGCACTCACGTCGCAATTGGAATCGATCGTCTTCCAGAATCAGCTGGCCGGCGCGAGCAACTTGATCGGACGATACATCCAGGGCATGGCGCCGGGTGGCAATCGGGTCGATGGTCAGGTGATTTCGGTGATTCGACAAGGTGACAGCATCGGGATCGAACTCGACACCGGATGGGTGATCGATGTCGATCAGGTCGAACTGATCGTCGACGAAACGATCTTCGATGATGGTACCGGTGGCGCCAACAACGGCAATGGATACGAAGGATCCGGACTGACCGATGTCAATGGTGATGGGACCATCGATGGCTCCGACCTCAGCATTCTGCTCGGGCAGTGGAGCGAGTTCGAGCAAGGCCAGGCCGATTCCGAAGG
The DNA here is from genome assembly GCA_002684315.1 of Planctomycetaceae bacterium. Next base: position 7,371 of record NYVB01000017.1, read on the forward strand.
TGACACCGATGATTCGGACGCGACGGATGGGTCCGAGGGAACCGACGATACCGGCGGTTCGGATGAGTCCGACGCCGAAGGTTGATCACAACCCTCATCCGGGTGGACATGCATGAGTTTCGATGGTGATCATCTTCTGAAGCGACTTCAGCCCGTGATCGGAACGGGGCGCGTTGCCTCCACCGACGGACGGTCCGGCGCAGTCGGCGAAGGTGAATTCGCACGCATCATCAGATTGGCGAACGATGGAACCCTCGATTCGGGGCGGGTTGTCGACGTCGATCGTCGTTTCGTGCTGGATGCGGAGCAGTTGGCGGGAATCGGTCGAGCTTGTGATTCTCTGGAATCGGCAGGACTCGACGATGGCATCGTTCTGCTTGGTGGTCGTGCCTTTCTGGTCGAAGTCTCCGAGCGAAAGATCATGGATGAACTGGGCTCCGATCAGACTGGTCGCGTGCAGACCGTCGGTGGAGTCGTTCTGGTCGAACCGATGTCGGTCTCGATCCCCGAGGATTCGGATGAGGATGACGTCCAGGCTGCCGGTGGTCAGGCAGATTCTGCACGCCCTCGGCTGGATCGGCCGTTCATGGGGCTTGGAAGTCCCCTCTAGCCTTTCTGTGGACTGGCACGGCTGTTGCAAGTGTTCCTTGTTCGAGATGAACTCACGGAAGGAACACCATGGCGTCCACTACAGCACTCTTCACCGGTCTTTCAGGGCTTCTGGCGAACTCACGCCGACTTGATGTGATCGGTAACAACATTGCCAACGTCAACACCACCGCGTTCAAGAGCAACCGGATGGCGTTCGCACCCACCTTCAGCCGCAACTTCTCTCTCGGAACCGCCCCAGGCGATTCCTCGGGGGGATCGAATCCCGGTCAGGTCGGCCTCGGCGTCAGTGTCTCGGGAACTCAGAGAAACTTCACGAACGGCGCGATCGGTGCGACCGGGGTCAACACCGACCTCGCCATCGAAGGCAACGGCATGTTCATCGTGGATGGAGCCGGAGAGCGCTATTACACCAGGGATGGCTCGTTCGTTCGAAATCCGAACAACGACCTCGTCAATCAAAGTGGTGCGCGAGTGCTCGGTTTCGGAGTCGATGAGCAGTTCAACGTGATCGAGGGCAACCTCGAACCCTTGAACATTCCAGTCGGCACGCTGACATTGGCGGAGTCCACCCGAAACGTCGTCTTCAACGGCAACCTCAACGCGTCCGGAGACATCGGCGCGCAGGGTTCGCAGCACACTTCCCGCGCGTTCTATTCGGATGCCGCTGGAACCGTGCCCGTGACCGGAACCGAGGACATGGCCACTGATCTCTGGGTTTCGGACGGTGTCGGTGGAACCACGCTCGCCTTCGACTCCTCTTCGGGCGGACCGATTGAAATCACCATTTCCGGCATCGAAAAGGGTGGCAAGGATCTCGGTACCAACACCTTCACCTACGGTGTCGACGGTACGACGCTCAACGATTTCAGTGGTTGGCTGGATGAGGTTCTGGGACTCGATGCCACTGTCACCGGTGGTGAGACCCTTGGAGGCTCGGTCGCATTCAACGCCTCGGGCCAGCTCGTCATCAGTGGCAATGAAGGCACCGTTCAGGAACTCGACATCGATACCGCGGACATCGTCGTCACCGGAAACACCGGTGGGGCGGGTGGCATCGGTCAGCCGTTCATCGTCAGTCAGACCCAGGATCCCGTGGGTGAATCGGTTCGAACGTCATTCGTCGTCTACGATTCGCTCGGCACGCCGGTGACCGTCGATCTCAGTTTCGTGCTTCAGGACACCAACGCCAGCGGTGGCACGACCTGGCAGTTCATCGCCGAGACCAATGGCAACGCCATTGATGATCGTGTGATCGGAATGGGCATCGTCGAGTTCGATGCGAATGGACGCTACCTCGACGCTTCCAATCAGTCCTTCCAGATCTCCCGTGACAATGGTGCCGTGAGTCCGCTTACGGTCAACATGGATTTCAACAGCGGGACCGACTCGGTCTCGAGCCTGACCGACGCGGCGAGCAACTTCGCCGCCGTGTATCAGGACGGATCGGCGATCGGAACCTTGAGCAACTTCTCGATCGGCGAGGATGGCATCATCACCGGTGCCTTCACCAATGGACTGAACCGCTCGATCGGCCAGGTCGCACTCGCGAAGTTCAGCAACCCCGAGGGTCTCGTCGACGCCGGCAACAATCTCTATCGAAACGGTCCGAACTCCGGGACGCCCCTGATCGCGAATCCGCTCGACTTCGGCACCGGCCGGGTCGTCGGTGGAGCCCTCGAGCTCTCCAACGTCGATCTCTCTCAGGAATTCATCAACATGATTCAAGCATCGACCGGGTATTCCGCGGCGAGTCGGGTGATCACCACGGCGGATGAATTGATCAACCAGCTTCTTGTTCTGGGTCGATGATCCGGGCTTCGAGTCGTCGTCAGAATCAGTGACATGACGTCACTGCGAACCCGCGCCCGACCAGGTGCGGGTTCTTTCATTCCGTGGTCAGTTCTTTCTTCTCGGATTTCGTGAAGAGGAGGGATTCCTCGGAGTGCCTTTCGGCGGTTCGGTTCGAGGGCCGTTTTCCGAAGGTGGTGTTTCCTCACGCCGTTCATCGCTGTCGGCCGGTGTGGGTTGCGGTCCCGGGCTCGCGACCTTGTTGAGCTTGCCGAAGAAGAGTCGACCGCCCGGCCGTTGAAGTGAGTTCGTGATTCTGATCTGGCAGCTGCGTCCGATCTCTTCGCTGGCATGTTCGATCACGACCATCGAGCCGTCGGGAAGGAAGGCGACCCCCTGATCCGGCGTCTCGCCCTCTCGGACGATGAGAAGCTCCAGTGTTTCGCCCGGCATCACCTCGCTGCGCAAGGCGGCGACGATGTCATGGACGTTGACCACCTGAATGGATTGGATCTCGGCGATCTTCGCCAGTGCCAGATCGTTGGTGAACACCCGAAAGCCTTCCTTCTTGGCCGTGTCGAGGATCATGCGGTCGACGAGCAGCTCGTCGGTGTTCGGTTCGACGATCTTGGTCTCCGGGTAGGCGCGTTGCAGCTCCTGCACCACGTCCAGACCTCGTCGACCTCGTTCGCGTTTGCCGCGATCCGAACTGTCCGCGAGCTTTTGAAGCTCATTGATCACGTATGTGGGAATGATCAGAGTGCTGTCGATGATTCCGGTCTTCGCCAAGCCCGTGATTCTGCCGTCGATCAGGACCGAGGTGTCGATGAGCAGCGGAAGTCGATTCGTGTTCCTTCTTTCGAACTGCACGTAGGGAATGACCAGTCGGACGTCGTCCTTGGTGGAAAGCACGATCGAGACCGAGAGATAGACCAGTGAAAGTCCGCCGATGCCCTTCGCCAGTGCGATGTAGAGGCTCGCTCCCGCCTCATCCAGTTGCCAGGCTTCGGCCACAACGTCGATCAGCTGAGAAAGGCCCAGGGCCGCCACCAGCCCGAAACTGACTCCCACGTAGATCCCCAGCACCGAGGCAAGCTGCTTCTTGGGAGTCATCACATCGGCGATGATCACCAGCGCAGCCGCGCCCAATGCGGCCAGCAGCAATCCGAGGAAAAGTTCCCAGTCATTTGGTTCGACCACCTGAAGCGAGCTGGCCAGGGTCAGGGCCACCGTGGCGATCACCAGAACCACGAAGACCGCCCTCAGCGAGGCTGCCAGCAGGCTTTCGACTCGTGCTTTTCGTTCGAGATCTCGCAGAATCGTGTTCTGCGGCCGGGACGAGAGCGAGTCGGAGGGGATGGACTTTTTGGTCTCTTCTTGATTTGTCTGTTGATCGTTCACTCCTAGAGTGTATCTCCGATCCGCACTTCGTTACCATAGAAGTCTGGCGATGCTGGAGGACGGTCGGGACCGCAGGGCGGTCGACTCGTGAACCTGGTCAGGGCCTGACGGCAGCAGCCATAAGCGTCGTCGTCCGAGCTTGTGTCATCCTGGCCGTCCTCCAGCCTCGCCTCCCATTTCACGCGTCCAGGGCAGGTTCCGTTTCACATGGCAGATCAGAAACACACGAAGTCCGGCTCCTATCAGGTCCTCGCCCGTCGATATCGGTCGAAGTCCTTNGATGAACTCGTNGGCCAGCAGGCCATCATCAGAACCCTGCGNAACGCCATCGAATCACAACGGACCGCGCATGCCNANCTCTTCTGCGNCACTCGGGGCGTGGGAAAGACCTCCGCAGCGAGAATCTTCGCCTGCGAATTGATGACCCATGGTGCCACCCTTCGGGGAGATACCGCATTGTCACAGGAGGCCGTCGACGCCATCTTTCGTGGTGAGGACATCGATGTCGTCGAGATCGACGGTGCCAGCCACAATGGTGTGAACGAGGTCCGCGAGCTGATCACCAACGCAGGGCTCATGCCGGCGCGAATGTCCTACAAGCTCTACATCATCGATGAAGTCCACATGCTGAGCACCCAGGCATTCAACGCCTTGCTCAAGATCATGGAAGAACCGCCTGATCACGTGAAATTCGTGCTTTGCACCACCGAAGCTCAGAAGGTTCCGCAAACCATTCAAAGTCGGTGTCAGCGATTCGATTTTCGAACGATTCCAGACGCCGCGATCGCCGAGCACCTGACGACCATCCTTGCGAGCGAGGGTATCGAGTCGACTCCCGAAGTCGCTCTTGAAGTGGCCCGACTCGCCGACGGATCGATGCGTGATGCGCTGACCCTCCTTGACCGAGTGGTCGCCGCCGCCGACGGCACGTTGGATGCCGAGACGCTTTCCGAGGTGCTCGGTCTTCCCGACGAACGTCTCCTCGGGGAACTGGTGGACGGTATCGCCTCACGCGATGGCGGTGNGACCCTTCGCGCCGCCGACGAGTTGCTGGCCAATGGGATGTCGCATGCTCTGTTGCTTGATTCCCTGGCCGAGCGTCTGCGCCGTCTCATGGTGGTGCTGGCATGCGGCGCCGATTCGGAACTTCTCGGCATCACCAAGGATGCCGCCGGTCGTGCGCTCGAAGTCGCGGAAGCTTTCGATCAGGCATCGTTGGTCCACATGATCGTCGCCTGTGATGCCGGCTCACGACAAGTCAGGACATCCGGAACCCCGCGTGCCTTGCTTGATGCCGTTCTGGTCAGGCTCTGCCTCGTGGAATCCTTTGCCAGTGCGGCCGGCCTTCTTTCAGGTCAACCGGGAAAAAAAGCGCCCGCCCGGGCGCGCTGACCGCGCGGCCCGGGCCTGACTCGATGGTCGCCTCGTCCACTGCGTCAAAGTCGGCACAGTCCCACCCTCACGCAGCCGTATCAGCTCAGGTTCCTGCGGCCACCCAGCCGAAACCCACCCAGCCGCAACCCACCCAGCCGAGTCCTCCGACCTCCGAGGCTGTTCCGGCAGAGTCCGAATCCGGCGAGGCGTCCACACCGGTTCACGATCTCTCGACCGCCGAAGGTCTCTGGAACCATGCCTGCGACGTGGCCTCCCGNCGTGGCTCCGACGAGGCGCTCTTCATCGAGCTGCAGTTCGATTCCGGGGATCACGATCGCATCAGAGTCAGATTCAAACGACCGAACACGGCGACCGCCGGTTTCGTTCAGTCGAACATGGATCGAGTCGCAGCCATCCTGCGTGAAGCCGCGGGACGACCGCTTGCCGTCGAACTTGCCGCGCCGGCACAGCCTCCGGATGCCCCCGAACGAGCCTCGCTGGATCCGGCGATCACCGAGAATCCCCTGGTCCGAGAGGCGCTCGAGCTCTTCGACGCTACGATTCANTCCGTTCGCCGGTTGCCTCCCGTGGGTATCGACGAAGATTCACCCGAGAACTCCTCACCCGGAGCCCAAGACGATGTTTGACTCACTGCGTGGCATGGCCGGACTCGCCGGCATCATGAAAGATCTTCCTCGAATCAAGGCCAAGCTCGAAGAGGTCAAGGCCGAGATCTCCGCTCGGGAGGTGCAGGCTTCGACCGGGGGGGGCGCGGTCACCGCATTCGCCAGCGGACGTCTCCGAATCGTCAGGATTGAATTCGATCACGCCCTGCTCGGTGCGATCGTCGAAGGTGATTCCGACGAGGATCGTGCGCTTGCCGCCGACCTGGTCACGGGAGCCTGCAACGCCGCACTCGACAAGGCGCAGGAGATGATCGCCGAGGCCTTGTCCAATGCAGCGGGTGATCTTGATCTTCCCATTCCCGCTGGAATGCTCGAAGGTCTGCTGTGATCCTTCGAGATCTTTCGAGTTTCGTTCAGTAGGACGGGAGCCGTTCGCATGGCCAAGAACAACTCGGCGTACCCTGACTGCGTCGATCGTTTGATCAATGAATTCTCCTCGCTTCCCGGCATCGGCCGTCGAAGCGCCGAACGCCTCGCCTTCCATGTNCTCAAGGCCTCCAAGGATGAAGCGCTCGCTCTCGCACGCGTCATCGAGGAAGTGAAGAACGATGTCGGCCATTGCAGCGTCTGCTGGAATCTCGCGGACAANGATCCCTGCCAGTTGTGTGCGGATCCGCGACGCGATCGGACTCGGGTCCTGATCGTCGAACAACCTCGGGACCTGATCGCTCTCGAGCAGACCGGCATGTATCGCGGCGTGTACCACGTGCTTCTGGGTCGACTCGATCCGCTTGCCGGGATCGGTGAAGACACGCTCACGCTCGACGGTCTGGTGGCACGCATCGAACATCCGGAACGAAATGCCGGTGGTGAAGCGGTTCAAGAGGTCATTCTGGGGTTGAATCCCGACATGGAGGGTGACTCGACCGCACTGCTGGTGGCTGAAAAACTCGCGGAGACCGGTGTTCGCGTCACTCGACTGGCCAGAGGGCTGCCAGCCGGCACTCAGATCGAATACGCCAATCCGGCGGTTCTGGCGGATGCCATCCACGACAGGCGGTCCGTAGACGGGGATTGAGGCTTCTCAAAGCCTTTTTTCTGGCTGGATCTCTGTTTTCATGGCACACTTGCATGAAAGGTTCCGAATCCCGGACTGATTGTCGATCCAGCAACGGTCGGGGACCAGACCGCGATACTATTTCGAAGGATTCGAAACACGATTCTCCTCTCGGAGATCGTTCACCAGGCAGGAAGCCATTCATGGGATCGATGCGATTCGATACATCTCAATCCATGCGACTCGGTCAGCAGATGAAGCTGAGTCCGAGGATGATCCAGTCGATGGAGATTCTGCACATGGCGCTTCCTGCACTTCAGGAACGCATCGAGCAGGAGCTTGAATCGAACATCGCGCTCGAGACCCTCGAGCCCGGCCTTGAACTCGAGGGCTTGGAGGCTGACGCCGTCCACGAAGAACTCGAACGCGAGCGCAAGGAATCCGATCGGGTCGCTCGTGAGGGTGAACGCGAGCTGGTGATCGGAGCCGATGGCGAGGCGGCCGATTTCGAACGTCTCGATGGGATGGAGCAGGCGTACGGTGACGGCTTCATCGAACAGGACTCGGCGGTGCCACGAACCACGCATCGCGAACAAGGAGACGGCGACAGCAAGATGGCCGCGATGGCCAATGCACCGTCTCGAGGTGAAAGCCTCGTCGATCAACTCCTCGGGCAATGGACGTTCGTCGAAGCCGAAGATGATGTGCTGGCCGCGGGCCGCGTGATCATCGAATACGTCCGAGATGATGGATTGCTCGATGCCGATCTGGAGACGATTCAGGAGCAGAAAGCCGCCAGTGGCGGGCACGAGCTCACGCAAGACCTTCTCGAGGAGGCCTTGGAACGCGTCCAGGCCGAACTCGAACCCCCCGGTATCGCGGCTCGAAACATCGCTGAATCCCTGCTGCTGCAGGTGGACGCCATGGACGGACTGGTCGACGAGGATGAAAGTCGTCTTCGCACCGACACCGCCAAGCTGATTTCCGAGCATTTCGAGGATCTCCTCGAGAACAGACTTCCTCAGATCGAAAAGAAGTCAGGAATCGACATCGACCGAATCCAGGCGGCGAAGGCATGGATGCATCGTCTTGAACTCGCACCCGGCCGACTGCTCGTCGACGAACGGGTGCGACCGATCATTCCCGATGTGCGGGTCGACTTCGATTCCGAACGTGACCTCTATGTCGCAGCACTTTCAGACGATCCATTGCTTCATCTGAGAGTGTCGCCGTCGTACACGGAGATGGCGAAGGATTCGAGCACCGACGTGCAGACTCGTGAGTTCGTCGAGAAGAACGTTCGCAACGCCTCCTGGCTCATCGACGCGATCGGTCAACGCAAGAACACGCTTCTTCGTGTGGTGAACGTCGTCTTGATGCGACAACGTGACTTCTTCGATCATGGGCCCCAGCATCTGAAGCCACTTCCCATGGTCGATGTCGCGGAACAGCTGGGCATCCACGTGGCNACGGTGAGCCGTGCCGTCGCGGACAAATGGATGGAGACGCCGCGCGGATACTTTCCTCTTCGTCGTTTCTTTTCCGGTGGTCTCGAGACCGCGTCAGGAAAGGACATGAGCTGGGAGGCCATCAAGGAGATGGTTCGCGAGATCGNCGATGCCGAGGATTCGACCAAGCCTCACAGTGATCAGAAGATCGCGGATCTTCTTGGTGACAGGGGCGTGACCATCGCGCGCCGAACCGTCGTGAAATATCGAGAACAGCTCGGTATTCCATCCGCCCGACGTCGCAAGATCCATGCAGGCTGATCCCGCCTCCTCGCAGGCCCTGCAGGTGATCGAGTAGGATTGCGCATCCCATGCGCATTCTCGTCATCAGCACGCTTTCCGACCTGAAAGAAGGTCTTCTTCCCTCGCTTCGGGAAGCGGGCCATGACCTCGTCGTGGTGGTGCCTTCGGTCAAGAAGGCCCGGGCACGCCGGGATCTGGACGGCTTCGCGCTTTTCGAGGGTGAACCGTCCTGTCCCGGAGACTGGCAGCGCCTCATCGAAGGGGCCGAGGTGGTCGTGCATCTCGCCTACTCGACACCCGGTGCCGCTGAATGTGACTTCGAACCACGACATGTCCTGCGGTCGGATTCCGTCTTTCAGACCACCGAGGCCATCGCGGGGATCGATTCCTCTCCGACGATGATGATCATCGCATTGGGCAGGTCCTCGGCGCCGGCCGATCCATCGGATGCTTCGATGATCCGGGAACNTCTCGAGCGAATCACCCGATCACTCGAAGGGAATGGGGTCGCTCATCGGTTCATCGATGAATCCAGTGCGAGTGCCATTCTCTCCGAGTTGCCCGGAGATGTTCCGACTGAACGAACCGAGCAGCCCGTCACCTCGCCACCGAACTCCGCGACTTCGACGCCTCGAGGATGTCTGGCTCTTTCTCTGGAGTCGCTGCTCGATGAAGCGGAGTCCTCCCGGACGTTCGAGCTTCTGAATCGACTCGCGTCCGACGGGGTCAAAATCGTTCTGTTCACATCGAGTGGGATGGAACAGATCCTCAGTCACCGTGACTCTCTGGGATTCTGCCGATATGTGATCATGGGTGATGGCGCGGCGCTGCTCGACATGAAGACGGAGGAGATGGTTCGCACCGAACTTCTCGAGCCGAAACTTCTCGAGGAACTCGTCACNGCGGCACGAACTGTCTCTCCGAGGCTTTCGATGTACTCGGAGCGTGGCATGAATCTGATCTCCGATGGTTCCATTCCTCCTCTTGCCGAGGCCGCCGGAGTTCTCGGGCGGCCTGAAAACGTCACTCAGGGTTCTCTCTTCGATCGACCCGCGACTCGTCTCTTCGTGCAAGGTCCGCCAGCCTGGGTGGGGCGTGTTCAGCAGATGTATTCGGAGGCGTGGTGGAAATCGGGTGTGATCGCATTGCTCGAGTATCATCCCGGTCTGCTCGGTGTCCTTGCTCCGACGGCGGATCGTTCCATCGCACTCCAGCGAATCGAGACGTTGCTGGAAGTTCCCAGGCGCTCGACAGTGGTGTTCGTCTCCAGTCCGCTTGATGCCGGAATGCTCGAGATCTACCCGCAGACATGGGCCTACGGACCGTTTTCAGAGGTCATCGGTCGTCACGCAACACGTNGTTTCTCCCATGAAGCCTCGCTTTTCGAGCTCCTGACCCAATTTCTAGCTCTTCAGGCTGTTGGATGAACGGGGACCCTGCGGGTGTTACAATGCGTTGTTCAGCACCCCTCTAGGAGATACCGCGTCGTGAAGATCTGGATTGATGGCAAAATGCTTCCTGAAGAGGACGCCAAGATCGGCGTGCTCGATCATGGCCTTCTCTACGGCGACGGATGTTTCGAAGGCATACGGGTCTACAACGGCCGGATCTTCAAGCTCCAATCCCACCTCGAGCGCATGTGGCAGTCCGCTGAACGGATTCGACTTGACCTCCCATTCACCCATGAGGTGATCGCGACCGCGGTTCGAGAAACCGTCGAAGTCAATGGAATCACCGACGGCTACGTTCGTCTGGTCTTCACGCGAGGTGTCGGAACGCTCGGGCTTCATCCGTTCCTGTGTCCCAAGCCCACGGTGTTCGTGATCGCGGACACGATCAAGCTCTATCCACCCGAACTCTACGAAGAGGGGATGAAGATCATCGTTGCAGATCGCCCGCGCATCCCGCGCGAGTGTCTGGATCCTCAGATCAAGAGTCTCAACTATCTGAACAACATCCTTGCCAAGATCGAGGCGATCGACGCCGGTGTTCTTGAAGCCCTGATGCTGAACATCGACGGCTGGGTCTCGGAATGCACCGGTGACAACATCTTCGTGGTGAAGGACGGGAAACTTTCAACGCCGCCCGTCGACGCGGGCATCCTCGACGGAATCACGCGTCGGTTCGTGATGAACGAGCTTTGTCCCGCGCTCGGGTTGCCGATCGAAGAACGAATGATGCGACTTGAAGAAGTCCTTGATGCCGACGAAGTCTTCCTGACCGGCACGGCCGCCGAGGTCATCGGTGTCTCACAGGTCGGAGATCATNTGATCGGTGGGGGGGCCGTCGGTTCCATCACGACACGACTGGTTCAGGAATTCCGTGCTCGTACAGGCGAGGGTGCTCCGGAGAATTGACCACTTGAAATGTCCCAAATGTGACTACTCACTCTGGAACATCACCCCGGGACCCTGTCCTGAATGCGGTCATCCCTTTCAACCCAGTGATTTCGATTTCAAACCCGGCGCCGTCGCATTCACATGCGACAGCTGCGATCAGACGTACTTTGGTTCGTCATCCCGAGGTCATCTCGAGCCCAAGACCTTCACGTGTGTCTCCTGTGATCGCTTTCTGGACATGGATGCCATGGCCATCATGCCCGCAGAGGGGTTCGTCGGATCTCACATGCTCCAGCAGGTCATTCCCTGGTCCCCGAGCCGTGGCAACCTGCTGAAACGCTGGTTCCTCATGCTTGGTGCGAGTCTGGGTTCGCCGGTTCGACTGGCGCAGGGGCTGCCTCCGACTCGCGGACTCTTCATCGGAATCATCTTTCTGCTCCTGAACCTGGTGGTGTTCGGGCTCTTCATGGCGCTTCCATTTCTTCTGTTGACCGGCATTGCATTGGGGGGGGTGACCGGGACTGCCGGTGGTCGCGCGCTTTCTCAGACCATCGTGTTATTCCTCCTGGTCGCTTTGATGTTCATCTTCGTGATTCTGGTCGGTACCTTGATCGTGGGGCTTCTCGTGCACGTGATGATCGTGCTGACCGGCAGGCATGAGAAAGGTCTCTCCGTCACATTGGCGTCTTTGATGGTCACCAGCGGCCCTCTTTGCGTGCTCGTCGTCCCCTGTCTGGGTCTGTACGCGTCACCCGTTATCATCATCTGGTGGTTCATCAATTCCGTTCTCGCCCTCAAGGGTGTCCATGGGATTTCGACTTTTCGTTCGCTCATGTGTGCCCTGGTTCCGATGGTCCTCATTGTTGGGGGTTTCATTACCCTGATGACTCTCAGTCTGTGAAAGGACTGCCGATTCATGAACAAGACATTGCTCAAATGCATGCTGGGAAGTTACGGTCTTTCAGCACTCATCGGCATCCTGTCGATTCTCAGCGGCGGTTTCGTCCTCACGCTGAATCTTCTGGGAACGAGTCTCATCATCTCCGGTGCACTGACGCTGCTGCTGCTGGCCGCTCTGTTGAAGAACTCAGGTCATCACAAGCTCAGATTTCTCATGGTGTTCAGTGCGGTGATGACGGTGATCTCCTGCGTGATCGCTCTCGTCTTCATCTGGTCTGGCTCGAACGATCCCGCCGAGCAGGGCATGAAGTTGATGTTCCTCGCACTCACGTTGTCCTTGAGCGGGCTTCACTTCGGTTATCTCCTGTTCTGGAAACACAGCAACACGGCATTCCGCATAGTCGTCGTCAGCCTCGGGGTCTTCAACATCTTCCTCGTGTCTCTGATCGTGACCGGGTTCTACTTCGACTTCATCTTCGATCTGCTCTTTCAATACATCGACGATGATTTCTTCGGCAGAATCGTCNGTGCGGTCGTGGTGCTCGTTCTGATCGGAACGATCACCCTCCCGGTGATGAACTTCATTCTTCGAGTGCGACACCATGAAAGCGACAAGGGAATCCCGCACCGACGCATCACCGTCGACATCTCATGTCCCAGGTGTGGATTCCAGTGTGAGCTCAAGGTCGGTCATGTCAGCTGCCCGCAATGCAAGCTTCTCATGAAATTCGAAGTTCAAGAGCCGCGCTGCGCCTGCGGATACCTGCTCTACCGATTCGAGGGTTCTTCGTGTCCGGAATGCTCGCGAGCCATTCCGGACCACATGAGGTGGCAGACGCTCACTCCGAATTCTGAATCGTCAGGCTGACGGTGTTCGACTCGCCGTCGTCCTGAGGCCCGGTCGCGGAAGCGCATCCCGCCGATTCATCCGAACCTTGCGCCGTGTGCAGTCGATCGGGACGGCAGGTCGACCAGTCGGTGATCGCGAGATCGGGAGAGGCCGGGCCGTCATGGACCTTCAGAAGGTCGTAGGCGTTGTCTCTCTGTGCGGGTACGTAGCCTGCGTCTCTGATGAGTCTGCAGATCATCGGTTCGTTGAGGCAATGCGTGCTACCTGCGGATGAGACGACGTTCTCCTCCATCATCACCGAGCCCATGTCGTTGGCACCCCAGAGCAGGCCCATCTGTCCGACGTGCGGGCCCATGGTCACCCAGCTTGAACCGATCGAGTAGATGTTGTCCAGAAACAGTCTGCTGAGTGCCTGGGTTCTGAGATAGGCACTCGCTCCGGCGACACGTCTTCTTCGTCCGAACTGGGGATGGTCGGTGCGCTTGCCCTGTCCGTCGAGACGGGCCACCGCATCTCCCGGGAAAGGCAGTGAGAGGTCGTCATCAGGACCGAAACCCCATTCCTTGACTCGTCCCAATGCGGTGTTCGAGGGTTGGAACGGCCATGAGATGAATGCCATGTACTTGCCACCGCTCTCATCTGAGAGATCGTTGATCGCATCATCCTGGCGTTCTCTGACGAGGTTCATGTGATGGACCCGGTCCGCGATGCCTTCAATGTGTCCGAACATCATCGTGGCTGAGGTGTTCATGCCCAGTTCATGCGCGACACGCATGACCGTGAGCCATGCTTCCGCATCGCATTTTCCAAGTCCGATCTTTCGTCTGACTTCGTCTGCGAAGATCTCACCGCCACCACCCGGCACGGACTGAAGTCCTGCGGCGTGGAGTCGTTCCATCACCCAGCGGATCTTGTCCTTGAGGGTCGCTCCCGGAGGATCGAAGAAGTTGACGAATTCGATGAATTCCGGAGGGCTGAACGCATGGACGTGGACCTGCGGGAACCGTTCCTTGATGGTGGTCAGCAGTTCGATGTACCAGTCGAGATCGAGCGCGGGGTTCATGCCACCCTGCATCAGGATCTGGGTGCCACCAATCGCGACGAGCTCCGAGACCTTTTCCAGCAGCACCTCGTGCTCCAGCGTGTAGGCATCCTCCTCGTCGCCTTTTCGCTTGAAGGCGCAGAAGATGCATTTCGCAGTGCAGATGTTGGTGTAATTGATGTTGCGATCGATGACGTAGGTTCTGACATGGTCGCCGTGGAGCACCTTGCATCGCCGATCGGCAAGCAGGCCGAGCCGCTGTGGATCACAACGGTGGTAGAGATCCAATGCCTGCTCTGGGGTGAGCCGGGCCGCACCGGCCACTACGTCCTCAAGCAGGCCTGGGTCGAGGGCGTCGAATTGTTGGTGAATGGTTGGTGTCATCGGTGTCTCTGGTCCTGAGGCCTCATCATACGCTCCCTGAGTGCCTCAAGGCGGTTTGATCTGAATTCCTCGGTCGATGAGCTCAAGAAGGGTTATCGAACCGCCGAATGAACCATCATGGCTTCAGGATCCGAACATCCTGCTCGACGGGCCGAGCCGCTTTCGATCACGATGGTGCTCGTCGCTCGCAATGACGCTCCCAGAATCAAGGATGCGGTTCAGCATCTTCTGGCTCTGGATGTCGACCGTTGTCGCATCGAGTTGATCGATGATGGCTCGGTCGATGACACCTGGCGGGTCATCAAGGAGACCGTCGAAGCGGATGTGGAGTCACCTCACGAGATCGTGACCTCGCGCTTCGTCGAACCCATGGGCGAGCGCAGGCTTCTTCGAGCTCTGGCCGACGTGCAGACCGACATTGCCATCGTCGCCTCGCCCCGCGATCTCTCACGACCCGACCGGGTTTCGAGAATTCGCCATGTCTTCACGCAGACCGATGCCAGCGTCGTCGTCACCGACAGCGCACGTCTGGGTGGATCCATCATCGAACATGTCTCGAGTGCACGCCTCCAGGGAAGCGGGCCACTTGAAGCAAGAGAGATCGCGCTTCAGATCGCGTCCTCATCGACGAACCTCGGAACCATGGGCATGCGTCCCGAAGTCCTTCGCAACTGGGCACCCATCTCCGACGCGAGACTGCAGGACGATCTTGGAATGATCCTCGCCTTTCGAGGTTCGCTTCTCGGCGGCTGTTACTACCTCGACGAGCAGCTCGTCGATCATGATCTCGCACGTGAATTCGATCCATCCGACACTCGCAGTCGCGATGTGTGTCGTGAGACCATGTTCGCCTCACTCATCGCCTCCAGAGTCGGACTGCTTCAGGACATGCGGGGCCTTCCCGGGGATGTCTCCGATGATGAACCGGTCGATGGGGGCGCTGAGCATCTTTCACGTGTCAGACTCGAAGCCTCCTTGAAGGGCGTCTTGATCGAGCTCGCCGAACGATGGACGGACTCCCGAGACCATCTGATCGCACGTGGCATGAGCCCCGGATGGGTGAGCGACGCCGAGCATGATTCGAGCGTCGGAGGAATTCCCGACGGAGTCGAGGGGGCAGGCATCATGAGTCGTCTGACCACGTTCTTCGGCGGTTCGGATCGTACCGCGGCCTGAATGACTCGACCGTCGGCAGGCGTGTTCACACCTTGATCCTGGCCCAGCCTCCATGGAGGAAGCGGGCGGTGAAGAGCATGCCGCGAATCACGATCTCCCCACACAATCCGAACCATATTCCCGTGAGTCCCCAGCCCATCCAGACTCCCAGCAGCCAGGCCGCGGGAAGTCGGACACCATAGCTCGAGATCGTGGTGATCAGGAAGGTCCATTTCGTGTCGCCCACTCCGCGGAGGCCCTGTCGGACGACCATGTTCAATGCGAAGAAGACCTGGATGACCCCGCAGATGATCAGCAGCTTGGGAGTCTCTTCCAGATGCACGGGTTGATCGGAGATCACGCGAGTCAGCGCCTCGCCCTTCAAGATAAAGAGCACGCCCACCAGTCCCATGAAGATCATGCCCGCGATGGTGCAATTGATGATCGCCTTGCGCGCCATCCTGGCATTGCCCGCACCCAGGAACTGGCCGGCGATGGTGCCGGCAGCGGTACCCAGTGCGAAGCCCGGCATGAACGAGAAAGCCTCCCATTGAATGGCGATCGCGTGTGCGCCCACGAGCCCCTGGGTCGGGCCTTCGGTCAGGCCCAGGACGTTTCGTTCGATGATGGTGCCGATGAAACCAAGCACGAAGAGATTCACGCCCCACATCGAGATCCCCTCGGCGAACGAGGGTGCACCCACCTTGATGATCCGACCGAACATCTCACGTGATGGTTTCAATCGTCTGGATTCGAGTTTCAGATCCTTCACGCCGCGTGACAGTGCGATCGTGATGAGCAGCGCACCCACCAGATAGGCGATCGCGGTGCCTGCCGCGATGCCGCGAACACCGTGTTCGGCGGGATCGATCGGCAGGGGGTTTGCGATTGAAAACGACTGGAATTCGAGATCAGCTCCGGAGAGCAGCCAGCTGAACAGAACGTTGGCGATGTTCACGCCAACCATGATCAGGGCAGGCAGAATGGTTTCACCCGCACCGTAGAGGCACATCGATCCGACCATCAGGATGCCGCAGAGGGGCATCGAGACCGCGATCGTGATCACGTATTGCTCGAGGTATCCGGTCGCTTCGGGGGTGAGTTCCGCGAGATTTGCCAATGGACTGACCAGAAACCACAGCCCTGCACCCACCAGAATGCCCCAGAGGAATGCCAATGAGAGTGACTGGCCGAGGGCGTCATGTCCGTCCTGCGCGTTTCCGCTGCCCATCGCTCGGGCGATGATGACCTGGCCACCGATCCCCAGGCCAGCCATGGCGATACCCACGAACCATGAGATGTACGAGCCGATTCCGATCGCATCCAGAGCCGGGTCCACCACCGATTGAGGAAGACTCCCGGCCAGGATCTTGTCGAACAGGCCCACCGTCGCGGCCATCGACTGTTGGAACAGCACTGGAATCGCCACGATCAGAATGGCTGCCAGCAAGGTTCTGCCGGCAAGTCGTCCACTTTGAATCCGACCCTCGGGGACCGGTGTCTCCGAGCTGGTCTTCACCGAGGTGTGGCTGTCAGGTGTCTCTTCAGGCGAATCGTCGCTCGAGGAATCCTCATGGTCCGTCTTCGGGGGCACTACGAAATCACGCGCCCTTCTGAGAAGGGGGCGGTGGGTCGACTTCGGTCCAGGTGGATTTTCGTCCAGCTTCCTCCAGTCCGGTCGGAATCCCGGGCTTCTCCCACACGGTGGGATTGAGGAAGTTGATCTTGTCGAAGAAACCAAGGGGCCTGGTGTAGACGGGGTAGAGGTAGATCTCTTCTCCCGCGAACGGTGACTTCGTCGTTTCGTACCACGCGATCCAGTCTCTTGAGCTGCTGCCGTGATTCTGGCCGGTCAGGTATCGAAGTGAATCCCAGGCTGCGAGGTTGACGGCAAGCTCGCGCATCTCGAGCGCCTGGAGCAGTGCCTGGAACACGCCATCATTCGGGTACTGTCCCAGTGCGATCGCCAGTTCGACCTTCACACTGGAGTCCGTTTCGAGCACCAATCTGCGCCAGATGTCGTCGGAGACGTCATCGTTGTGGATTCGTTGAAGACTTTTGGCCGCCTCGAGTCTGATGTACTCGACTTCATTCGTGAGTTGTTCCGCGATCAACAGGGCATCTTCGGGTTCACCGTGTATTCCCAGCGAGCGAATCGCGGCGGCTTTGACCAGGGGATCCCACGGACCCTCGATGCAGGTGCGGTACAGCTTGAGGTATTCCTCGCCACCACCCCAGGTGGCCGTTCCCAGAAGGACCAGACCCTTTTGCTGTTCTTCGGGGTTGGTGAAGTCCGTCGCCCACGTGCCGACTTGCGCGCCTGAGGGTGGGAGAAACGACGAGGTCATGTTGCTGATGTCACTGCTCAGTGAATCACAGCCGGTGAGACCTGCAACCAGGGTCAGGACAGCTGCACGGGTCAGCACCCGCGTGCACACTGGTCTGTTCGAGGTTCGATGTTCGCTGTCTTCCATGACCTCTGAATCATACGCGCTGACAGCGTCGCCGTGGATTTCACACCATGATTCCGCCCGGGAGCTATTCTCTCCTCATGACGAATACCCCCTGCACTCCGGAATTGATCTCCCTGCCCCTCGGGCCGGTGGAGACCAATTGCTCCATTCTTTGCGTACCAACAGGACCTGACCCTCAGGGGTGCTACCTGATCGATTGCGGCATGGAGCCTGAGCCCCTGCTTGATCAAGTGGCTCAGCGTGCCCTCAAGCCACGCGGCCTTCTGCTCACGCACTGTCACTACGACCACATCGGAGGCATCGATCGTCTCATCGAACGCTTTGGTCCCATGCCGATCTGGGTGCATCCGATCGAAGCTGAATGGAATCGGGATCCGATGGCGAATCTCTCGGGCATGACACCCTGGCCTTGTGTGGCTCCCGCACCTGACATGCAGTACGAAGACGGTGAGCGTCTCGATCTGCTCGGGAGTCACTGGGAGGTTCTCCATCTCCCCGGGCACAGTCCGGGATCGGTCGGGCTCTACAACTCGACCGATGGAATTCTTCTTGCGGGTGACACCTTGTTCTCAGGGTCGGTCGGGCGCGTCGATTTTCCGACTTCGGATCCAGCGGCGATGGTGCGCAGCCTGGAACGGTTGATGACACTTCCCGATTCGACCGAGGTCCACCCG
>NYVB01000112.1 GCA_002684315.1 Planctomycetaceae bacterium
CGACGAACGCCTTTCTGATCTCGCGGCCCGCGTCACTTCTGATCGGGATGTTCTGAAGGTTCGGATCACTGGAGGACAGTCGACCGGTCGCCGTGACCACCTGGTTGAAACTCGCGTGGATGCGGCCGGTCTTCGGCTGGATCGCCTCCTTCAAGGCGACGAGATAGGTGTTGACCAGCTTGGTGAGCTGCCGGTATTCGAGGATGTGCTCCGGAATCGAAGACTCGATCGCGGGGTCCTCCGACATCTTGGTGAGAACCTCGACATTGGTGGACGGCCCGGTCTTGCCCTTCTTCAAGGGCTTGAGGCCCAGTCCCGGGGGCTCATCGGTCGGCTTGTTGAAGAGTGCCGCGGCCAACTGCTTGGGTGAATCGGGACTGAAAGGATGCGGCGCCTCGTCGATGATCGCCTGGCGAAGTTCGTCGATTCGACCTTGCAACCGCACACGCTGCCGATCGAGTTCATCCGGGTCGACGGTGATGCCGTTGAATTCAAGCTCGGCCAGGACTTCGACCAAGGGCAGCTCGGTCTTCTCGTAGAGATCTGACAACCCGAGCGCGTCGACCTGAGGGCGCAGATGGTGTTCGAGCTGCAGGGTGACGTCGGCATCCTCCGCCGCATACGGCCCGGCCGTGTCGAGGTCGGCCTCGCTGAAACGGATCTGCTTCTTGCCCTTGCCGATGATTTCAGTGATCGAGACGCAACGCCGACCGAGTTCGTTTTCGGAAAGCGCGTTCATCGAATGACTCGCCCGCGTGGCGTCGATCACGTAGCTCTCGATCATGGTGTCGCCGGCGATCCCGGCGAGCGGTGCGTCATGACCACGCAGGACGTTCAGGTCGAACTTCAGGTTGTGGCCGACCTTTCCGATCGCAGGATCGGCCAGCAGCGGACGAAGCACCTCGAGCACGGTGGCCTCGTCGAGGTGACTGCTCGGGTCGGGGGAGTTCGTCGGGATGTAGACGCCACGCCCGGTCTCGGTCGTGATCGAGATCCCGGCAAGCCCCACCACCGGCGCGCACAGACCGTCGGTCTCGGTGTCGACCGCCATCATGCCTTTCGCGCGCACCTCGGCGACGACGGCCTCGAGTGCCTCACGCGTTCGGATGATCGTGTAGTCACCGGAGACCGGCAAGGTGGGATCGACCACCGCGGTCTCCGCGAAGAGACCACCCAGGGAGGCGAACCCGTCGTCGGCCACCTCCGTGGTCTTTTCGGTGGTGGATGATTCGGCCTTCGGGGCCGCCGAGCCGCCGAGCAAGGACGACATCTCATCACGCAGTCGATTGAACCCCAGGACCCGCATCGCTTCGACGAGGTCATCGACCGCCATCGCCGTGAAGTCGACCGCGGTGGCGTCGAGGGTGAACTCGATCTCTCGGTCATCGCGCAATTCACAATCGTCCCGCAAAGTGATCAGTTCGCGCCCGAGGGGAATCGTCTCGCGCGAAGCCAGCAGATTCTCAAGACGCTTGCCCTTGATCGCCTGCTTCGACTTCGGGAGATCCACCTGCGCCTCGATCGCTTCGAAGATGCCCTCGATGGTGTCGTACTCCGCGATGAGTTGCGCGGCGGTCTTGGGGCCGATGCCGGGCACGCCCGGGACGTTGTCGGAGGTGTCCCCCATCAGCGTGAGCATGTCGACGACCTGATCGGGCCGGATGCCGAACGCGTCATCCAGCGCGGCGACGTCGTTGACGGTGTCCTTGTGGACATCGACCAGCGCGGTCTTCTCGTCGAGCAGCTGCTGGAGATCCTTGTCCTTCGAGATGATCCGGATCTCGACCTCGGGATGGTCGGCGCGGACTCGTTTCACCAGGGTGGCGATGACGTCATCCGCCTCGAACCCTTCGACGCCGTAGATCGGGATCTCCATGCTCCTCATGAGCTCGAGGCAACGATCGACCTGGGGCCGAAGGTCGCTCGGGGGCGCGTCGCGGTTCGCCTTGTATTCGGGATAGAGCTGGCTGCGGAACGTGCCGCGATCACTCGAGACATCGAGCGCGAGGGCGAGATGACCGGGTCCGTATTCACGAAACAGCTTGAGCAGCATGCCGATGAAGCCNTAGGTCATGTGGGTGGGTTCGTTCGTGACCGGGCTCGACATCGGGGTGCGGATCGCGTGGTACGCACGAAAGAACTGTGCGTAGCCGTCGATGATGTAGAAGGTGTCCTCGGTCTTCTGCGTCGCCATGGCTGCATGGTAGTCGAACATCTCCATGCAACCCGCCCGTGAGCCCGTGAGGCCTCTCCGAAAAAAAGATGTTTTCTGAAGAAGAACCGGGATACCTTACGTACACCNNTGCAGACACCCTCACTTCAGGCAGGATGAACTCGATGCAACAGAGACACTCGACTCCTCGACGCTCGGCCCGGACAGGCGCACCACCACTCGGCTATGCCATCTCGGACGTGGTGATCGTTCTGGTGACGATTCTCGTGGCCCTCATGGCGTCCATTCCGATCGTCGCCTCCGCCAAGGGACAGAACCGTGGGATGACCTCGGTCGTGAACCTCATGCGCATCAATCAGGGCCTCGCCAACTATGCGGCGGACTGGAACGACCGCCAGGTCGACTGGGCGCCCGACGACTTCGGATTCTACGAGGACTGCAACGACTACATCCAACAGGTGGCATGTGTGCCCACGCCGATTCTTGGCTGGGAGAACTATGGCGAAGGCACCTGGGCGATGTGGGGGTACTGGATCGACAGTTTGGGAAACTGCGCCGGAGTCGGTACCTGCGGAAACGCGACGTTCATCAAACCGATCGATTTCGCCAACGGACAGGGAAGCTTTCGACACATCAATGCCGCGGCCTTCAATCCGTACGTACGCAGAAAATTCTACGCCCCGGTGTGGTACGCACCGGGCGATCCGGCCCGGGACGACGCCTCGCAGGCGTTCGGAAGCGACAATGAATTCGAGGCGCTTGACGGTGGTGGGATCGCCCAGAGTTCCTACTGCCTCTCACCCGCGGCGATGCTGCATCCGGACGCCCTGAGCGCACCAGCCGATGGCGGGTATCAATCGCCGGCGGAACTTCCGGAGACCTACGCCTCCCCTCGAACCGCAACCTGCACCACACCGGATCTGAAGACCCGGGTCCTGGAGCACAACTGGTTCAGGAACAGTCCCTCCCCCGAGAACCCGGACACCGAGCGCCCCTGGCAGTTCAATCAAGGACTGGCCGCCAGCCCGATGACGCTCTTCTTCGACGGCAGCATCGCCGAACTCTCGACCGCTCAGGCGTGGCTTGATGATCTCACCGTGCAGGCCGATACCAAGGGCGCCCGTGGCCTCTGGAGCCGCGACACCCCACTCGGTTCGAATGGGTACGGAGGCGAGGATTCCATCGATGGGATCCCGATCAGTCACCACATCCTCACGACAGACGGCATCAAGGGACGAGACATCCTCTCCAGAAAGGCAGGCCGATGATGAGACAGTCTGCAAGACACCACCACAGAGCGCTTTCCCGAGTCGAAGTCGTCACCCTTCTGGTCATCGCCAGTGCCTGCCTCGCGACCGTGTGGCCGATTCAGAACACGGTCGGTGGAAAGCGCATGCGCCTCCAGTCGATGAGCAATCTCGCACAACAGCACATGATCCACGCCATGTACGCGGCCGACTGGAACCAACGCCAGTTCACCGCGGTCCCCGATGATCTTGGCGCTTTCGGCGGCGACTGCGCCGCCTGGGAAGCGGCCACTGGAAAGACGATTCCCGGGCTCGAACTCGGCGAATNCTGCGACGGCACCATGGTTGGATTCTTCGGATGCGACGACGCGGATGCCCGCATGCCGATCGCACTCGACTTCCCCAACTCGACCCTCAACTTCGCAAGCTACTACCGAAGCGCCGGCGCGTATCGATTCCCGAACGCCGCGGCCCTGACCGCCTACGGCAACGGTCGCTACTACGACCGGATGTTCTGGGCGCCGGACGACCCCTGGATGAAACTCGGTGCCAGGGAGAACTTCGGTGGCACATGCGGCTTCGACGGGCCTGAAGGGGCACCGATGGGCGCCTCGAGCTACATCCTCTCGCCGGCCGCGATGTGGCACCCTTCAGTGTTCGGGGAGGCGGATTCGGACACGATGGATTCATTCTGGAACGACCCACGTGAATTCGACGACGGATTCAAATCACCTTCGGTCACCCAGTGCGTCTACCCTGAACTGAAGACCAGAATCATGGAACACGCCACCGTCGAAGTGAATGCCCCCAAAGGCATGTTCCCGGGATTCAACCCCAATGTGGAAGGCTCCGATCGAAGGAATCCCGCGCCCTGCCTCTTCACGCAGTCACCCTATGGCAGACCGCTCGCACTCTTCTTCGACGGCAGTGCACGAATTCTGACCCAGACCGAAGCCAGTGAAAGCAACGACGTGGCAGACGGCCCCTTCGGAAACTACGGTGGCCTGTCCTCCACCCTCGGTGGCCTGGACTACTTCGAGGAAGAAGGCATGACCTCCTTCAACGAATGGACGAATCATCACGTCTTCACCAGATATGGCATCAAGGGGCGTGACACGCTGCGAGCGAACGATTCCTGAGGGACTCCTCCGGATCGAATCAGTCTCGAAACGCCTCAGGCGCTGGATGATGCTCGCGCGTCATGCAGCGTCTTCAGGCGATGCAGCAACGCCTCGCCGGGCTCGAGCGAACGACGCGCGAAGACGGTTCGCAGGACGCTCTCGAACTTGCGCCACTGATAGAGCCGCTCGCCGGCATCGGTGCACCAGCTGAAGCGTTCGACGAGCGCCTTGGGCGGTGTGGATGCGGCGTACATGGTGCCGGTCGAAAGGACCGTTCCGGTCATGATCCGGGTGCCGATCGCGAGTTTCACGTGGTCGCCGAGGACACAGCCCATGAAGATGCGGCCGGTCTTGTGCATCGGTCCATCCGAGTCGAGCCGCATCGCGACGTCACCGTAGGTGTTCAGGAGATTCGAGTTGTCGGTGCCGGCGCCGATGTTGACCCACTCNCCGACGAGNGCGTCACCGAGATGACCGTCGNGAACCTTGTTGGCGTGCGCCTGCATGATGACCGAGCCGACNTCGCCGCCGACCTTGCAGCCGGGNCCGAGNCTGGTGGCGCCCTTGACCAGNGTGCGATCGGAGATCAGACAGCCGGGNCCGATCGANCACGGNCCACAGAGGACCGCGTTGGCNCNGATGCNGGCGCCGCGCTGGATGATGATCGGTCCCTCGGTGGCATCGAGAACGACACCGGGAAGGAACGTGACATCGGATTCGATCAGGCAGGGATGATCCCCCACCTTCGTCACCCATTCCGGCAACCCATGGGAGCTCTCGAGGAGTGCGGCATCAGCGGCGATCCGATCCCCCAAACCATCAAGAAGATCCCAGGGGTGCCTGAATGAAAGTCGTGTGCCCGGCGACGAGGCGTCCACCGGGTTCTCGAGGATCGAACGCAACGCGTCGCCCTCGAGGTGAGCGAGTGTCACCGAGCCCGCGGTGTCTCGATGGATGTCACCGAGTGCGGGAACCGCTTCACCCCCACCGGCTGCAGTGCGACCGTTCACGACGATCGCGGCCGACAGGTCGTCGAGGTCGACCAGGGGTCGCGACGTCCGTTCGTGGGCCAGTGAGGCATCACCACTTGAAAGATGCAGGTGCGCGCTCAGACCGAACGAGCGTTCGCTCCGCTCGAGGGCGGAGAACACGCCCGAGCGTTGTTCGAAGGTTGCCCGCAGATCACCAAGGGGACCGAGGCAAGCGAGGCCATCATCAATGAGAATGAGTCGTGGCATGTCCTAAAGGATATCCTGCCGGGAGACCGGACGCATGATTCAGGGCCCC
This sequence comes from Planctomycetaceae bacterium, assembly GCA_002684315.1. Next base: position 5,829 of record NYVB01000112.1, read on the forward strand.
GAAAAGAGCGTCAGCGACGAGCGACGGACCCGGTGAAACCCCAGAGAGGCGAGGTCTTGACCAGGAACCAGCCGACTGGAATCGCGACCAATCCGGAATAAAGAGCGCACAGCACCCGTCGTCCGAGTTCATCGAGAATCGAGGCTTCGATCCAGGGCGGAGGACTTCCGGGATACAGTCCGCGAATCTGCCAGAGCATCAGATAGACGACCGTCACCGCCAGCATGAAGAGAAAGGCCAGCACGCCGAAGGTCATCGGGTTTCGCGAGAAGACCATCGCTCGCAGCGGAAGGATCAGGTTCGCACCGAAGAGAAAACCAAGCGTGTAGGGGCCGACGAGACAATAGGCGATGTCACCGTCGTAGAGCGCGAATTCAGAGAAGTCCAGAAACAGACCGATGGCAAGACAGGCCCAGAGTGCGTGCGAGCGTTGCGCACACAGCACCAGAAAGACCGCAAGTGTTCCCGCGATTCCGGGAAGCACCTCTCCGATGCGCAGAGCTTCCATGAACCGCGTATCGACCACGATCGCCAGAACGAGGAAGAGAATGAAGACGGCGATTCTCATGATCCGTCCTCCGGATCGGAGACCCAGGCACGGGTGTCACCGGACGCATCCTCGATCTTCAGCGTGACCGCGACGAGCCGCTGGGGTTCCGTCGCTCGCCTGACCACGATGCGCTTGCGAAGAGGCTGACTCGGGACCATTTCGATGCGGATGACGGTTCCGATCAACATGCCCCAGGCGGTCTGATGCCAGGCCTGGTCCATGCCCAGACGGACCGGATCGTTCACCTTGACATCCACCCTGCGTTCCACGAGTCCTTCGAAGTCATTCGAATTCGGGCTGACCTGCAGAATGATCCGGTGCCCGATTCCCTGTCGCTCGCCGGAGCGAGCCTCGTCGTCGAAAGGGAGGATTCTGGCATCGATTCCCTGGGAGGCCATGTCACCAGCCGCACCCAGNGGAATGAGAAGACTGGTCAGAACCGCAGGATCATCGGCCACTCGACCGACCAGTCGATCACCATCGACCACCGCCACGGTTCCGCCCGCGACGCCATGCCGCGAACCGATGTTCAATGAAAGGACGCCCCCGACGCCGCCGGGGTTGTGCCGGACCACCTGAGCCGTGCGGGGCGTCCACTTGGTCTCGCCTCCGACGGAGCGGGCCTGCTGGAGCTGCTGGAGTTCGCGTTCGAGTTCCTCGACCTTGAGCCGAGANGCGTGCCAGCGACCGCGNTAGGTGTCCCGTTCGACCTCGAGGCGATCGAGCGTTCCNGAATCGTATTCCTCGGTGAATTTCTCGGGTCGAACCCAGGCCACCGCACCCGAGGCGGCATGTCGAAGCGGAGTCAGAGGAAGTGCGACGATCGCTCCGACATCGGCCGTCCAGCCGGCAAGCCACCGTGTCGGCAGAAGTGCGAGGACAAGCACTGTCAGTGAGACAAGCAGGAGTCCTCGTTCAGGCTGGATCAATCGTGGCATCCTCGTTCACCGGGTTCTCACCCACGCCTCCGCGTGGGACGAACACCTGACTCCCTGCGGAGTCAGAGTTCGTCGATGTCAGACTCGAGGGTCGATTTGAGATCCTCGAGATTCTCCAAGTAGATGCTGGTTCCTCGTGCGACACACGTCAGCGGATCCTCCGCCAGACGCACATCAAGTCCGGTCGCCTTCGAGAGCACGGTGTCCATTCCTCGCAGAAGGGCACCGCCGCCGGCCAGCATGATTCCATTGTCGACGAGATCGCCCGCGAGTTCGGGCTTGGCCTGNTCGAGCGTCTTCATCACCGTCTCGATGATGGCATCGATCGGCTCGCTCAACGCTTCACGGATCTCCTCGCTGGTGACCATGGTCTTGCGAGGCATGCCGGAGATCATGTCGCGNCCCCTGACTTCGAGTNGCTTCTCCTCCTCGAGTTCCGAGGCCGAGCCGATTTCGATCTTGATGCGTTCGGCGGTCTGTTCACCGATCGTCAGGGAGTAGTTCTTCTTCATGTAGTTGATGATGGCTTCGTCGAAGTCATCACCGGCGACACGTGCGCTTTCACAGGTGGCGATGTCACCCAACGACATGATGGCCACTTCGGTGGTGCCTCCGCCGATGTCGACGATCATGCTGGCGGTGGGTTCGACGATCGGAAGACCGGCGCCGATGCCTGCGGCCATGGGCTCTTCGACCAGATAGACCCGGCGTGCACCTGCACGCTCCGCGGAGTCGAGCACGGCGCGCTTTTCAACCGCGGTGATGCCCGAGGGAATCGCGATGACGACGCGTGGTCGCATGATTCGAGACTTCCCATTCACCTTGCGGATGAAGTAACTGAGCATTGCTTCCGTGATTTCAAAGTCGCTGATCACACCATCCTTGAGCGGACGAATTGCCGAGATCGCTCCCGGCGTCTTGCCGAGCATCTCCTTCGCGGCCCAGCCGACGGCGGTGCCGTTTCGAATGACCTTGTTGGTTCCCTTGCGAACCGCGACCACGGATGGCTCGTTCAGAACGATTCCTTCGCCGCGAACACAGACGAGCGTGTTGCAGGTGCCCAGATCGATTCCCATGTCGACACTGAACCAACCTAAAATGGCATCAAGAATCACGGTAGTCTCCAAACCCACCTGCCCGGTCCGCCAAAGGGCGAGAAGGTGAACGTCATGCGTTGTTCTCTATCTAGCGACAGGTCAACGTACCAAAACCCGGCGGCTCCCACAGGGAAAGCGCCGGGTCGTGGACATATCGTGCGTAAGCTGCGCGGGGTCAGGAATCCTGCTGGACGGCCTTGAACCCGGGGATGGAGTCGAGCATGCCGCCCGAGCCCCGTTCGCCGTCTGCCAGTTCCATGTTCGCGGCGGCGACCCAGAGGAAGCCTGCCAGGAGGACCACGAAGGCCGCAACCAGAAGGCCGGTATAGACATCCATTCCAGATGCCCTCACGGCGGTTGTACCCATTGTCTGATTCATACGACTGTACCTCTCAATGCATCCGAACGGATGCCAGTGTTCCTTGATGACCGAAGGATGACCGAAGCCGACTTCGGATCTCACTCACCCTTGCGGGCGATGGCGCTCATTCCAGGCTTGACTTCACCGCGAGCCTGCTTGTCCTCGAGCTCGATCACACCGGTGGCCCGGTTGACGTCGGTCTCGATGATGCGCAGGTTGCCGACGAAGCGGCTGCCATCAGTGATCGCCATGACCCAACCGTCACCGACACCGTCACGGCTGCCAGCGTTGATTTCAGCGAGCGAACCGTCGGATGAACGACGAACCGCGATCACGGTGGCGCTCAGGTTTCGGTCGGCGGGAACACGAGCACTGGTACCGGTCGCGCCGGCGCGTGCTTCGGGAAGATCCCCGACGTAGGCCACGTAGCGAGAGACGGTTCCGAGAGCCTGATCCTTCTGATCGGTGAGTCGAACCACTTCTTCCTGAAGCTTGCGTCGAGCGGCGTCGGCCACGTCGAGCTGGTTCTTGATTTCACTGAGCGTCTGGTCGAGCTGGTTTGCCTGGCGTTCTGACGCGAGTGCACGCACTCGGATGTCGCGAAGCTCACCGACGAGTGCGCTGGTCAGATCGGCCTTCGAACGGTCGGTCTGGGCGAACACCTCGTAGCTGGCGGCAAGGCTCGTCAGTCGGTCTTCCTTGCCGGCGAGCTGTCCTTCGAGCTGCGCGATGCTGCGCAGATCACCGGTTCGCTGAGCTTCAAGCTGAGCGATGTCGCGCTGGAGTTCGGAGTTGCGCAGGTTCAGTGCGGTCTCCGAGTTCTGTCGTGCAAGCGCCTGCGCCTGGACGTTGGCTTCCGCCGTGGAGACGGCGACTTCCATGTCGATGATGCGCATGCGAAGTGCGGTGGCACTGGTCGCATTGACGGCGATGAGTGGCACGAGGAGCACTGCCAGAAGCGAGACGAGCACGATGAAGATCTTGGTGACGACGTTCAAGTGATTCTTCCTTTGAAGGCCAGAGGGCGTATACGGTCCGAGATTCGCCCCGAGGCCGGTGAGGGTCTGCGGCGACGAATCCATGTCTTCCGTCGCGCCGACGGAATAGTGCACGCACCGGGACGAATCCTCCGTCCCTTGAGGGTGAATGACTTCGTAGTTTGTACCCAAAACCCCGGTTCAGTTCAATCAAGCTGGGTCATGGGTTTGAGATTCATGATGATTTTACGTTCAAGGCGACTGGCCGGAGGGTGTTTCCAGGACCTCGCGCTCGGGTGGCAGCAACTTGAGCACCCCCCCCGCGGCTGCCAACTGGACGATCGGACTGGGGTCTCGCATCATCGATGAGAGTTCGCTGAGTGCGGTGGGATCGGACACATCTCCCAGTAATATGGCCACCTGGGCTCGTACCAGGGGATCATCGAAGGCCAGGTACTCCGAAGCCAGACGAAGCAGCGGAGCCGGTTCCTGCATGCCGAGCCGGGCCAGCGCCGAAGCCGCGAACAGTCTGATCTCCGGTGGGCGCTGCTGATCTCCGGAAGCCTCGACCAATCGAACCAGCATGCCGGTGCTGCCTTTGTCCTGAAGTTCGATCAACGCCTGGATCGCCAGGGCCGTCAGTTCGGATTGCTCGACGGGCGCGAAGAGTGCCGCCCGGAGTGGTTCGATCTCCTGAGCTTCACCCAGTCGGACCAGTGCGGCGGCGGCCTGGAGATCGACGATGCGAATTCGATCCTGCGCCACGAGTCCGAGTGAGTCACCGAGTGACGCACGAATGAGACCCACNGCCGTCTTGTTGCCCATGAGCCCGAGGACCACGTAGGCATTGGCGCGGATCTCGGGATTNCCNGANGTNGCCATCGCGGCAAGCGGTGTCGGATCGATCGGAGNTCCCGAGGCATGAAGCACCAGCAANGCGGCCGCACGCACNGAATCGGAAGGGTCGTCGAGCANNGGNTNGACGAGNGGAGCAAGCTCCCAGAGCCGGGTCTTGTAGAGCGCCATCANCGCCACGAATCGAACCCCGCGATTGTCATCGAGCANNCCGGTGACGATCTCACCGCGNAGAAGTTGNACATCGCTGGTCAGNGCTTCGAGTGCATTGGCNCGAAACTGNGGCCATTCCGAACGACCCGCGGCGCGAAGAATCGAGATCGCTTCCTGCCGAGGGCCGAGTTGCAGGGCATCGGCTTCGCCGGACTGATCCTTGAACGCTTCGACGTTCGGTGGCTGAGTGGGCGTCAGGACTCGCTCGGGCACTGGTGCCGGAGCGGGTTGGGCGGCGGCAGGCTGGGGTTCGGGAGGCGGCGTCGTGGGCGCGAGTCGCGGCCGTGACGTGGCCGGCGCTTGAACGCCCGGAGCGCGAACCGTGGAAACCGAACTGGTCGNCTGGTCACCCTCGGACGGGCCCTCGAGAAAGACCGCGGGGCCGGCCTGGTCTCTCGTGGAGCGACTTTCGTTCTGGGCGATCGAACATCCGGCGAGGGTCACACACGCGGCAAGGGGTGCCCAGACTCGAACGCTTCCGATGAAGGTTCGTCGTGGAGCCACCTCAGTTCTTGGTGAGCGAATCATCTTGCACCTCCGTGTGCCGGATCTCGATGCTTGCAAACGGCTCACGACAAGTCGTTTTCAGGCTTCGTACGGAAGGAAGTATACAACCAGTTGCTGAGACACAGAACCACGAGAAGCCACCATGAACCGGCTCCGAAGCGTTCTCCGATCACGGCATAGGGTGGGCGACCCGTCGACCAGGCATCTCCGGGAATCTCGACGTCCACCAGCAAGGTTCCGTCGGCACGTGCCCCGACGGCGATCGAACGATCGACACGACCGTCGGGCGAGATGGCGGCACTTCGCCCGGTATTGACCGCCCGCACCATCCAGGTCTCGTTTTCCACGGCACGCCAGCGGGCACAGAGTTCATGCATCGCACGAATCGAATCATCGGTCCCGAACCAACCGTCGTTGCTCAGGTTGATCAACAGGTCCGCGACCCGCCGTCCATCCTGCCAGACCATCTCCCGAACGACCGGCGCGACCGTGTCCTCGAAGCAGATGGGAACCGCGGCGCGGACGAGCACCTCCGGATTCGAGCGAAGGGGAAAGACCACTCGTTCGATCTCGTCTCCGGCATCAAGTTCGAAACGCATCCCATTGGCCCCGAAGGCCAGCATCTTCTGCTCGAGCCATTCCCAGTTCGAGATGTAGGGCATGGTCTCACCGAACGGAGTGAGGAAGACCTTGTCGACGCGGGCGTACGGCGGACCGTCGGGACCGATCAGGTAGGCACTGTTGTAGTGCGCATCCCATCCCCACGTCCCATCACTACCCTGACTGATGCCGAGGTAGCTGGGAGAACCCACCAGCATTGGAACGTCCAGTCGACCGACCAGATTCTCGATCGCCATGGAGAACTGATCACCACGTTCGAAACCCACCGAAGGCAACATCGTTTCCGGCCAGGCGATCAGATCGAGTTGACCACCCGAGGCACGGACGGCCTCGACTCCGTCGACGGGGAGCCGCATGAACCCGGGAACGTCCTCCAATTGGCGCTCGTAGGTCCAGCCGATCTTGTTGTCGGAATCGAGATCGGTCTGAACAAGCAGGAGGCGAGCCACCGGTCGCTTCGAGGCGAGACGAAACTCTGCACGATCATCGAGCACCCAATGCCAGAGAACCACCTGGCTGAGCGCGAGCGCCACCAGTCCCCCCACTCGCCATGAACTCGCGGGTTGCCAGCGAAGTAAGCTGAAGAGCCCGGATGCCAGGCAACCGGACAACGCCAGGGCGATCAGTCCCGGAAGCCAGACGCCGCCGATGCGCGCCAGTCCGGCGATGGGTGAAAAATCGATCAACGGCTGGGCATAGAGAAACCAGGAATAGCCGTCGAAGATGATCAGACCTCGAAGATAATCGATTCCGGTCAGAGTCAGAGGCAGTGCGAGCCAGATGGGAAGCGCGAGTCTTCCGCCTGACATGACTCGCAGGAGGAACGCCGAAAGCGTCGTGACGCCGGCGAGGTAGAGCACCATCGGGACGTAGCCAGCCGAAGTGATTCCGGACACCCACCAGTGAAACCATCCCCAGAGGAGACAGGAAGAGATGAAGACCGGCAGCACCATGGTCCGCGTGCGCCGCGGTGCGAGCACGAGCACGGCGAAGAAGACGGGCGAAACGAAGATCATCCACCACAGGCCGAAGGGTGGGAATGAAAGCGCGTAGCTGAGCAGGAAGATCAGCGCGAGCGACCACAATGTCCTCGTTCGAGGAATCCAACGGGTGTCATCGGTCGGAGTCATCGGCGTACAGAGTCCATCAAGACTCCCCCCAGAGGATCACTTGCCTGCGTAGTCGATGATTCGACCGATCTCGTTGCGCAGCTCGTGACGATGCACGATGCGATCGACGAATCCGGACTCGAGGAGAAACTCCGAAGTCTGGAATCCATCGGGAAGATCCTGCCTGATGGTCTGCTTGATCACGCGTGGTCCGGCGAAACCAACCAACGCCTTCGGCTCGGCGAGAATGACGTCGCCCAGCATCGCGTAGCTCGCGGTCACTCCGCCGTAGGTGGGATCGGTGAGAAGCGAAATGAACAGTCCGCCCTCGTCGTCGAATCGTGCGAGTGCGGCCGAGGTCTTCGCCATCTGCATGAGCGAGTAGCCTGACTCCTGCATACGCGCGCCACCGGAGCAGCTCACCACCACGAGCGGAAGGTCACGATCGGTCGCATCCTCGATGGCGAGTGTGAGCTTCTCACCCACGACGGATCCCATGGATCCACCGAGGAAGTTGAAGTCCATGGCCGCGATCACGACTTTTCGA
>NYVB01000113.1 GCA_002684315.1 Planctomycetaceae bacterium
CATCGCCAGCGCGGTGAAGTCGGTCTGGTTCATTCCCCCGGAGAGTCGCAATGGATTCACCTTGACTCCGGTCTATGCCACCGTGGGAGAACTCTGATGCCACAGCGCACCTTGAACAAGACCGACGCACGGACCTTCATCGTCGGACACATCAGATCTGCATTCACGTTGACCGAAATGCTGATCGCGATCGCGGTGCTGCTGGTCGTGATCATCGCGACCAGTTCGATCTTCAGCACGGCCCAGAAAGTCTCCTCGCTCGGTGAGGCGAACTCCGACGTCCTGCAGCAGGCCAACGCGATCGAGCGAGTCATCCGCAACGACTTCAAGCGCATCACGCGTGATGGTTTCTTCGCGGTTCACTGCGTCGGGGTCCCGAACGCCATCAATTTCGGAGACACCGGGCGCCTGCTCGATCCTTCTCGACCTGCAGACAGTGAAATCCGTTCGGATCAGCTGTTCTTCTTCACCGAAGGGCTCGCCGCGTCCACTCGCGCACTCGACAGCTACGCCAACGCCTCATCCGATCAAGTCGGCCTCGACAAGGCCGCGCCGGCTCAGAGTTACTTCTCAAGCGTCTTTTACAGCCCGGGCGTCCAGGTCAAGATCCAGCCCTATCAGAATGACCCGACCGGTGGAGACGTCTTCGACATCGACCGCAGCGCCCAGGACGAAGGAATCCATCCCTGGAGTTACCTTCCTGCAGGCAATCTTTCCCTCCTGGAGTGGCCGAATGGAAGCAGCTCACCGGCGACGGTGCCGTTGATTCCCGAGTCGACCGAAAACTGGATTCTCTGCCGTCAGTCGACCCTTCTCGGCGATGACGACGGCTCACGCCAGACTGGTGGTTCGGATGTCGGCAACACCGGTGACTATTACATGTCGGGCGACAGCACGGGCGACCCCAATTCCGCCCCATCCGTCTTCTTCAACTCACCCGAGGGCCTTCGCTTCCAGCCTTCGTTGATCAACTCGCGCGTGGACATCGCCGCGACCGAGCGTGACACCCTGAAGCAGGAAGTCTGTTACTTCTGGAACGACAGCAGCGACTGGGATTTCGGGAATTCGAATCAGGGTGGCGACTCCAGCTACTTTGCGAGTCCCACCGATCTGGTGAAGACCAACCAGGTGCTCGACGCCATGTACTACGGGTATCCCCGTGGTGAACTTCGTGCGCCCAGCATGCAGCGCATCGACACCATGCTCACCAATGCCGTGCTTGGTCCCAACGTCTCGGATTTTCGAGTCGAATGGACCTGGGCCGATGGTGTCGGTCGTGACAAGGACGTGTCCTTCAATGACAACGACCAGAAACTTCTGGGTGGTCTCCCCGGCGTGGTGGTCGAGGGCACCGTGCTGGTGAATGGGGGCAGCACGCCATGGTTCGGACTCTCCGATGAAGTGATCGGTTCCGCGCCCGCGAATGCCTTCATGTCCGGGTCTCAAGGGCCCGAGGATCCCGGTGGATGTTCCGGATGGTCGCATATCGGCGATCCCGGACGTCGCGCCACCAGTGGTGGTGGGGCAGGTGGTGACGCCGTTCGAATCGGTCCTCCGGTCGGTACCGAGCTCGGGTCCGGAACGTATTTTCTGGACGACCCTTTCGGCGTTCAGACCGATGAGACGCTTGGTCACATCGAATACGGCGAAAGTGCCGGTTGTGACCCCGGAGATCGGATCCGCCGATATGGCGCGGTCTTCGGTTTCAATGGAGAAAATGCAATTCTTCGCGCACCAACCGGTGAACCATACGTCTTTACAGGGAACACGCCCGGTCTTGGTTCCAGAATCGTCGGTTCCGGCAACAACGGGCGTGGTGTCAGCACCTACACCCCGTGGCCGACCGCGGTCCGCATCTCTTTCCGTCTGCACGATTCAGAAGCACGACTCGAAGGCGGGCGTGCATTCGAGTTCATCATNCCGNTGCCGAGGGCCGATTCATGAGTCGANNACGNGTCNTCACACGAGTNNCTCGGTNCCGTCNGCAAGCCCATGTGGAGTTCTTCCGACATGATTCCGGCCTCCGAAATCCAAGCCTCCTCTCGCCGCGGCAACACGTTGGTTCTCGTGACCGCGATTCTGGTGCTGCTGGTGATCATCGCGACCGCCTTCATCACCCGCACCCAGGAAGGGCGCAAACTCGCGAAGAGTCAACAGGCGGCCTANGAGCGCAACGACAACGTGTCCATCCTCAAGGATCAGCTCGCGAAGGACATCGCCACGTCCCTCTTCGCACGTCCGGTGGATGGTGCCGTTCAGGAAGAGTCCTTCGATGACTACAACATCTTCACCACCGGCGAGTTCACCCCCGCGGGAGATCCGCTGGAACTCCGCGCCGAAGCAACGTTGAGCGGCCTGGCCCGATCGACCGTGCTGATTCCAGAGGCGGTGTTCGACGACGATGGTGACTTCTCCTATGACGACGTGAAACTGGGATACGACCGGTTCGGACTCGATCAGAATTCGACCTTTGATTTCAACTTCGCACCCTACGAAACCCGTGCCTGGACCAACTGGCCGGACGACGTGGATCTCAGTGGGAGTGGTCTTTCGAGTGATCCACTCTTCATTCCCTTTGGTACGGGTGCGCCCATCGCCAACGCAGGGCGACTTCGCGATGATGCCGGAGTGGTCTACGGCGTCGGGAACCCTCGAGGCAACCCCGGGTTCGGCGACACGCGCTGGCTTCGTGAAACCGAGCCCCGCCGCGTGGGCAATTACTACGGCGGTCCCTACGATTTCAACTCGGATGCTCAGGATCCGTTCATCGAGCGATACACCCACTGGACGCATCTTTCCTGGATTCCGACCGCGGAGAACGGCTGGCGTGTCTGCTACGACATCTCGAACGTGGCCTCGCTGGATCCGTTCCGCTACGCGGATGGCGACTACACCCAGAATCCCGATCAGGAAAACGGTCCGGACTGGGGCTTCACACTCAGCACCATCGCGCTCGATGGACCTGCCGGCGGTGATCGTCCTTATCACGACGCCGAGTTTCCCGTGGCGATTCAGACGCCGTACGAGCAGTGGTATCCCAACGTCCTGCCGACTCCGATCGAAGGTCCCAATGTCCAGGGCTTCGTCGACGAGTTCCAGCGACGACGAAATCTCTGGTTCAACACACCCCGTGTNCACTTCGGCGATGCCGGAAACTTCGGTGCGATCCGAGTCTCCAACGATCTTCTGCCCAACTACATCGATCTCAACGGACTCTTCGACAACGAAGGGTTTCTCAGCACCCCCAAGGATGCCTTCGTTCGTGGCACCCAGCGCAATGTGGTGAGCCGCACCTTCTGCGACACCGATGGTGACGGATTCACCGACAGTTTCTGGTTCGTGCCACCCACCGCGGGACGTCCCGGCGTGAAGCAGGTCGTCGGTGTCTCGGTGATCGACAACAATTCCATGCTCGACATGAACGTCGCGACCGTCTTCGACCGTTGGTCGACGTCGGGTGCCACGCCGGCTGATGCCGCGTTGGTGAGCCGTCTCGGTGACCCCTCCGGTTCCGGCGGCGTCGACCTCGATGACTTCGACACCTGGACCGGTCTTCTGGGCGACCCCAAGAACCGTGTCAACCCCGGGTTCTTCAAGACCGTCGGCATGAACATCGAGACTCGTTTCGACTTCAACCGTTGGTACTCGGATGCCTCCTCCGTGACCGCGCAGACCATGCTCAACGCCCGCGGCGTCGACGAGCTNCTNGANACACCCACCANTCAGCCCGGACCCTTCTACGGCCAGTATCGTGCNCTCGCCGGCATGAACGATCTTCCCGANCTNGGAGTTCGTGAACGCAAGCTCTGGAACAACCTCGTNCAGAACGACTTCACCGGAACCTGGGTNGATCCNANCACGAANGAAGCGGTCCCNTACGTCGCGGACCGNTTNGGCATCAACGACGAGATCGAACTGCGTGCCTTNTCCGGGCTGAATCACCCCACGCGCTTCACCCGTCTCGAAGGTGTGCTCGGAAACCACGTGACCGACGGCACGCTCAGCCTGTCCCCGCTCCGTTCCGACATCAACGTCGCCGAGACCTCGACGCTTCGGCAGGGAAACAGCGTCACCAATCCCGGTGGAACCTCCGGTTCGCTCATCAACGAACAGCAGGTTCGCGACATGCGTCATCGCATGACCACGCTCACCGGGGTGCGCAACGAGTATCGGCCTCTCTGGCTCTGGCAGACGCCGTACTTCAATCGTTCCTTCGACTACGACCGTGACTCCGAGACCTACGCCACCGGCGATCGAAATGACTTCGACGAGTACCAGACCCGTCGTCGCAAGATCGACCTGCGTCAGTCCTTCTCACCATTCGGGGTTCAGGTCAACACGCCCGCATGGTTTGAAAATCGCCGTCTCTGGTTGGACGATCTCCAGGAAGTGATCTACCGATCAACCACTCTGATCGCCACCGATCCCTTCACCGGACGTTCCATTCCCCAGGGCTACTTCACCGATTCCGGATGGAGCCTCGATGATTCGGATGAACCTTCGCATGGTTCGACCGGTCAGAGCAAGTTCCAGAATGCCTATCTCAAGTCGCTGCGGCTCGCTCCCAGCCTTGCCGCGAACATCGAATCGTTCCGTGATGGCCCGATCCCGTTCACGCCCAGTGCGAACACGCCTTCGAGCGACGGTCGAGACATCCTGATCGATCAACCCATCCATCCGAACCAGGCGCTGCGCCCCGCAACCTACGACCCCAACACGGGTGATTTCCTTCCGGATGTCGACCTTGATGGTGACGGTCAGGTCCAGCCCATGCGCGATGACGCCTACATCGGCTTCGAGAAGCAGCCCTTCATCATGCAGGCCTTCTACGGTCTGATCTATCCCAAGAGCTCGCATGGTCAGGGGCCCGGTGGCTGCTGGTCCGAAGGCAGCGACATCCCCGCGATCAGTTGCCCCAACGAACAGGCGCCGGCGTACTTCGCAAACGGAACCGGCGGCGCCACNTCGGCCACCGGTGAGAACTACGTCGATGACAGTTCCAAGCCCGCGATTCTGGTCGCGATCCANCTGGGCAATCCCTTCGACGAACCCATTTCGCTCTACGACTACTCGCTCAAGGTCGGAAATGCCGGCGGTCAGATTCCGCTGCGTCTTCTCGACTGCGCCCATCCCAACGCACTCACCGAAGGACACCTCAACAAGCGTTACTTCGCCGATCAGATCTATCTCGGCCCCACCGAGCCGGAGGCCCCCCGAAGTGCGGTCGTCTTCGCGTTGATCCGACCCGGCAGCATCGGCCCGCTCGATGACGCGGCTTTTGAAGAGGCGTTCGGCCTTCCGTATCAGGAAATGAAGACNGCCTGTCTCGACTATCTCGATCTCGCACCCGGCGAGCTCTACGGATACGAACCGGACATGCCGCTTTCACGGCATGAATCCCTCGTCTTCGATGCTTCGTTGGTGATGAGTGGCAAGACCCCCGAATCGATCTTCAGCACCAATGGCTCCGGGTCCGGCAGTTCGGCCGAACGTCCGCTCATCCAGTTGGTCCGGAACATCTACCCCGAGGGCTCACCCAACGGCACCAATCTCGTGGCCAACGTGGTGGTCGATCGTCTGCAGAACGACCGTGTCGAAGAGGAGGACGATCCTCGTCACAACGGCAACGAACTGGCACTCAAGTTCGAACGCTTCCTCACGGAAAGCGCACCGCCCCGCAGAGGCAACAACTTCGATCCCCTGATCGGTGGCCGCTTCGAATGGTCCGGCATCCGATTGAACAACGACGACTTCTACTTCACCTGGGCGCACGTCTCGCGTTTCTGGGGCTGGGATGTCGACGCCAACGGTCTCTACGACATGAACGAGATCTCACCTCGTTTCGTCTACAGCGTCACCTCGGAGCCGATCTGCGCCTTCGAAAACGCACCTGATCTCGATCGAACGCTTGGTGAAAGCGACTCCTTCGGCTCACGACCCATTCGTGGCAACACGCTTTCACTCAGCCAGTTCGAGACCGGTGGTCCGGACAGCATGAGCAACCCCTGGGCGACTCCCGTCGTCTACACCCTGCCCGTCACGAAGTATCAGGACGGCGCACCGCTCTGGAAGTGGACCAATGGACCACTTGGCGGGTACGAGCCCGGCTACGGACTCTGGCAGAACCAGAGCACTCGGCCGGACGCCTGGGAGATTCGTGGCAAGCCCACGAACTTCCCGACCTGGACCGTCGTCGATCAATCCGGACAGGCCGCCGTCTACGGAAAGGGTTTCCCGCTCGAGACCGTGATCGGCAACAACGAGCTTCTCGTACGTGAGCGCGTCACCAGTCCCACCGGTGTCCCGACCAATTTCAATCAGACCGACATCGTCCCCATGGACCTCGTGGCGCAGGAGCAGGAGGAGTTCTACAAGGGCTTCCGCGAGGACCTCTGGGCCTCTCCTCTGCAGATGCTTCTGAAGGACGGCGACTTCGAACAGATCGGTGAACTCAACCACGTCTTCCTCTGGGGCCCGGTCTTGAACTTCCCGCAGGGAGGACTTCCCGCGTCCGAACTCATCCCCGTCAAGCGGACCTTCTCGGAACTCATGACCAACGTCATCGAATTCGAGCGACCC
>NYVB01000114.1 GCA_002684315.1 Planctomycetaceae bacterium
ATTCCAGGCTTCATTGACGACCCGGACACGCCCATCCTGCTGTGAGACCAGCACCGCATCCCAGACCTCCTGGATCTGAAACTCCGCATCGAACTGGAGATCCCATCCGAGAATGCATTGCCCGGAATCGTTGCTGAGGGTCATGTACCCGACGAAGCCCGAACCCCAGTCGCTCTCGACTTCGAAGAGATAGCTGACACCTTCCACCTGGCAGTCGTCCAGGACACCATCGCCATCCTCGTCCACGGTTTCCGAATCATCCGCAAGTTCGCATTCATCGGGGATCTGATTGAGATTGCAGTCGGCTTTGGAGCCATCGATGATCTCGCAGATGTCCGCGATGCCGTTGCCATCGCAATCCTGTTCACTCTGGCAGTCGTCGGGAATGCCATCGACGTTGCAATCGGACGCGCCTTCCGAGATCTCCCGTGCATCGGTGATGCCATCGCCATCACAGTCGGGGCCACAGGCACCCCAGTTGCCCAGCAGAATCGACAGGTCGGCTCCGTTGATCGAGCCTTCGCCGTCCAGATCGAATTCCGAATCGTCGGACCCCCATGAACCAAGCAGTCTCGCCACATCCGCACCGTCGACCGATTCGTTGTCATCGAAATCGCCGGGGCATTCATCCGCTGGTTTTCCTTCACCGAAGTCGACATCGGAGATTGCATAGAAGCCTTCACCGACGGGATCGAGTCGTTGCCAGATCACGTAGATCGCATGTTGCCCGCTGCGTTCCGGAAGAATGGTGTTGAAACGATATTCCTGCTCGACCAGGGACACCGGGCCAAGGTCGAGTTGCTCCATCTGAGCCCAGTTCAATGGTTGCGAGGGATCCCAGTCCGAGGACGTGATGTAGGCGCGAAACACGCTCGGGTCATGTGGCGTCGTTGCGTACCAGACCAGTTCGTACGGGCCGGATTCGATCTGCGTGCTGGGCCAATCGTCTCGAACCTGATCGAACCCGGCGTATTTCGGGTTTCCCGCACTCGCGAGTTTGCCATCGGGGATCGTCTGCGAATAGTCCACTGTTCTCTGATAGTCCGCCGTTCCCGGGTGGAAGGCGACGAGTTCGTTCCAGTCATAGAGAGGTTGTGTGCCCCCGATCGCAATGGCATCCGCGACCGCTTGTGATTCAGGTGATTCCGGTCCTTCGTTAAATCCGATGTAGATCCGACTTGGCGGCGAGGAAAGTGTGCCATGTCCGATGACCGCGGAGGTCAGTGCGAGTGACAGCGTGACAGCGCCACCGAGATGTTCGATCGTATTCATTTCTTGCTCGACTTTCTGATGGCCCCTGCACCGTTGATGGATGTTGTCCATGAAAGTGGACGACATCTGATGCCAGAGAGCTATACATCAGGAATTGAAGATCGGTTCTTCAAGAGTCTGAAATTGGGTGTAACTCCGTCCTGAGGTGCTCAGGGGTCAGTCAAACACAATTTTCACGCTGCCAGTCGATGCCGAGATGACGACTCCGAGTCGTGCGTCGCTTTCATGGGCGTGCAGTCCGAATTCGAGTTCACCCTGGTTCTGGATCGGAGCACCCTGGTCGTCGAAGGCAAGACCACCTGCGGGCAGTGGTGGGGCGGAGAGCCTGAGCGCCTCTGCATGAGCGAGCGGGCCCTCTCCGAATCGTCTGATCCTCGGAAATCCGTCTCGACCCAGAATCGGTGTCATCGGATCCTCGGTTCTGGCAAGGTGCCAGCCGTCCCCGGCTTCGTTGACGAAGAGGGCGGTCGGGTTCAGCGGGTCTGCAAGCATCCTGGCCTGCGTGTCCTCTATGTCCGCCGCCAGAAGTTCTGCGGCACCTCGCAGCGCGGTACTCTGTCCATCACCTGCGGCGGGTATCAGCACGAGTGTGACCATCGAAATGACACTGATCACCACCATCAACTCGGCAAGTGTGAATCCGCGTCTCATCAGTGGCCTCCATTGCCGTAGAGGCTGCTTCTGCTTCCAATCGAGTTGACGCGCATGCTGCTCTGAGAGCTGAATCTCTGAAAATCGATCGTCAGATGTGTTTCAGCGAACTCCTCGAACTGACGCATGCTCTCCTGCATGATGTGTTTCATCTTCAGTGCACGTTTGGCTCGGCGTTGAGCCCGTCTTTCACGTCGTGACGTTCGCTTGTCGACTTGTGCGACTTCGGCATCATCCAAGGAAACGGTGTTTTTCAAATCGTTCGCGACCACCAGGGCATTCAATTTCATGCTGGCTTCGATGAGTTCCTGCGGGGCAAGAGTCTCGATCTCCCTGATCGCCTGAGGGACCTGACCGCTGTCATCGAACAATCGTCCATCGGCCGCGGTGTATCCGTTTCGATCATCAAGACTCGGGTCGTAAAGCAGCTGGGCGCAGCCATCAAGTTTGATCTTGTGGGCCATCAATCTGCCGATGATCATCGATCGTTCCCGCATCACGATTCTGGTCGACGGGGCGTAGCATTCGCCCTTCATCAGCGTGGATCCTCTGAACTTCCAGACCGCAATCGATTCCCGCGTCGCCATGGACACCAGTCGGATCCGATCGATGTTCGCCACCCAGTCGTCGCTGGTTCCACCGGGTTCATGGATCAAGGAGTCGCGAACCTCGAGATCACCACCGATGTGCATCGTGAGTGCGGCATCGACGGGAACCTCGATCGAGGCCTGATCGATGCTCACATCACCTGTGATCACGATTTCACTGCTCCCGCTGATTCTGAGCGTCGCCCCGGCTGAGATATCCAGATCCCCTTCGATCACCAGGGATGATCCCGGAAAAAGTTCGTAGAGCTCTCCATGGCCCATCTCGACGTCGTGGGTCTGAATGTTTCCGTAGATCTGCTGCGGGACCTCATTGACGAACGTCTCATCGGAACGTGTTCGAGGCGGAGCTGGATCGGGCACCGAGATCTGATCCGGAAGCCCCGACACCGGCAGCGAACTGCTCCCGATCGACCCGGGATTCGAACTGAATTCGATGCCGTCCACCACCGCGGCATTTCCACTGATCGAGATCGCCGTGTTGTGTCCCAGCATCGTGCCGATCCTGATCGGGTCACCACGGTGTGCCGCCGGTGAAGCCTGCCAGGGTGCCACGACCGCCTCCGAATTGATCTGTATGTCCGCGCCCGCGAACAGCGCGAATTCACCCAGATCCAGATCCATCGACATGTTCTGTGCCGGAAGCGGCACGAAGAACGTCGCATCCGCGATCCGTTCGATTCCTTCAGAGCGGCCGATGACCTCCGCACGAACATCCACCGTCTGGGTGTTCGGGGCACCTCCGGTGGCCAGGTCGGTCAGTCGGACGGAGATGCCATGGGCCTGAGACTGTTGATCGATGATCATCCCGTTGACATGTCTCACCCGCCAGTCCTCGTCCTTCGACAGAATGTCCGCGGTGATGGCAAGTGCTGATTCCACTCGATTTCTGGCATCACTCGAAGAGGCCAGATTCGCTCCCGCGACGGTGCCATCGGAGCGTGATGCCACATAGGCTCCCGCCAGCACGATGCTGGAGGCCATGGCGATGGTCACCATCAGGAGGGCACTGCCACGTCGAGCGACCGGATGTCTTGGCTGCGTGTCGATCATCGTGCTTCCTCCGGGTTGTAATGGGCGTGAATGCCACAGGCGATCACCGTGCCGCCGTTCACATCGATGCTTCCGTTCCAACCGATGCGCCAGGCCACCCGGCCTTGCTGGGTCGGGCGCATGATGTCGATTTCGGCCATCGCGATCTCGATGTCTTCGATGCCGTCCAGCAACACCCTGCTTTCGAGGTGCCCTTGTTGTTCGTACTGGGTGTGTACCGCAGCGAAATCCTGGTTGAGCTCGAACGTCTGGTCCGCGTCGTTTCGTTCGAGGCTTCCGAACTCGTCTGGAAAGCGGACCTGCTCGACCATCAGGGTTCCCGAGTCATTCTCGAAGCGAATCCAGATCAGTTCACTCGCCTGAATCGCACCGTCTCTTCGAACGTCACCGGACCAGAGCGTCACCAGGCTGGGAGACAGTTCCACCGCACATGTCGAGGGTGCGACCACCGAACTCAGTCTCGAGGCGGCCGTCGCCGACGCGATGGTCTCCGCTCGCTGTGTTCTGCCTTCATCGAGCACTCTTCCGATCGATTCCATCATCGCGACGATTCCCGCCCCCACGAGAACGGTGATGGACATCGCCATGAGCAGTTCGGCGAGGGACATGCCTCGGTGTCTTGCCATCGCTCTCATTCATCCACCCCCGGAGGTTTCGGTATGAATCTTTCGAGTGAGATGATGACTCGTGTGGTGCGGTCTTCCACGTGGACCCTGATCACCCGGCCATCGATGTCCATTCCGATGGGTTCGAGATGTCGTGTCTCATCCATGACCTCCACGGCTCGAAGCAGCTCGGCCCGATCCTTTTCGATCCGACCATCCGGGGCACGGCTCTCTCCGGTGGACTCTCGGTACCCATTCCAGTCGGAAAGGGCCTCCCAGGGTTCGGACAGCAGTTCTGAAAGCAGTTCCTCGGCGGCGAGGGTCGCCATCACCTGATTCCGCGTCTCCCGTGCGGAACCGGAACCGGCTCCGATCGCGGAGGCGATCGTGGTGAACGTCATGGCCAGAATGACCATTGCAATCACCGCCTCGAGCAGGGAGAAACCCCGTGCTGAAACACGGCGATGCCGCTCAGGCGCATGTGATGATGTCCAGTACGTGTTCTCACGCATCGACCAAAATCCTCCATCTCTAGAATCGGAAACAGACGGGGCCTTCAGTCGGACTTCCTGCCCAGTTCACCGGGTCGATTCGAGAGAGATCGGACAATCCCTACAAAGTGAACCACCTCGGGTGATGAATCATGGTTTTCGGACCATCGGTTGCAGGACTCACTGAGAGTGGAGACCATATGCACATGCCCATTCTCTGGCGCTATACCTGCGTCGAATTACTCAAGGTGATGTTGTTGACGACCATGGTCCTCGTGGTGGTGGTCGCGTTCGGTGCGACGATCAAACCGGTGATCCAGAATCAGATCGACCCCCTGGATGTCGGGAAGTACGCCTTCTTCGCCTCCGTTCCCATGCTTCAGTTCGCGCTTCCCTTCGCTGCCGGATTTTCGGCGACGATCGTCATGCACCGCATGGCCAACGACAACGAGATACTCGCGATGAGCGTGGCGGGAATTCCCTACCGTCGCATCTTCATGCCTGCCGCCTCGCTGGGTGTGCTCTTGACCATCATCATGTTTCTTCTGGTCAATTTCGTGATACCTCGATTCTGGGGCGTTCTGCAGGAGATGGTCGCCAGAGACGTCACCAGAATCTTCACCGCGACCATCGACAACGGCGAAGCACTTGCGTTCGATGGAACGCAACTCTTCGCGGATGACATCATCGTCCCCGACGAGGCGCCCGGCACCGGAGCCGACGAGAGATTGGTGCTTCTTGGTGTCGCTGCGCTCGAAAGCGATCAAGACGGAACCGTGCGTTCCGAGTTCACCGCGNGGTATGCCACGGTCGACATCTACCACCGNCGTCAGGANGTGCTTCTCAAGCTGGCGCTCGTCGATGCGACGATCTATCGNCCCGAAGACGGGTCGATGATCTTCGTGCCTCAGGCCATNCCCGGTGCCGTCAGTCTCAGGAAGGATCTGACATCGGGGCCCAAGACNCGAGATCTNCTGGAACTCCTCGANATTCGCAGGAATCCCAACGANTACGANTTGGTNGCNCGCGCCCGCGAAAACGTCAGAAAAAGGCTTNTGATGTTCGATTACTGGACGTGTCTCGAGTCGGAGATCGNGACTCGGAATCAGATCNTCTTCGANTCGACCTACAANGANGAGANGNTCGAGCTCNNTGGGTTGGAAGTNCGTGNTGGNGGACTCTTCGGAACNCCNNANATGACNNTGGTCCAGTACGAGGATGACGAGGCGATCAGNCGNGCCTNCGCNNAGGAGGCCCAGGTCGAGATCGATCCCNTCGTNCTNGGTTCCCCGGTCACCTTCACNCTNGCNGCNCGCAGCGATGANGCNNTCGATCTCCGNGGAAGNGGNGANCTNGAGACNCGGTGGCCAGCTCGAATCAGATCANTGACGCATCCNTGTNNNGTCCGTGAGGACCGTGCCGACATGAGCAANGANGCCTTGNTNGCCGANNCACGAGGCNTTCTCGCCAANGANNCCGNTTTTCCANAGNAACTCACGNNNNCNTTNGCNGGCGAGNTCAGNATGCTCGAGCTGGAGGTCANGAACATCGGNCTCGAAGTGATNGCTCGNATCGTNCACCGNTCGGCCCAGTCGATGACNGGATTCCTGCTTCTGATGNTGGGTGCGGTGCTTGCGGTCTTCTATCGCTCGGCGATGCCACTGACCGTCTATCTGCTGGCGTTTCTTCCATCCGTCCTCGATCTTCTGATGATCAGCGGCGGCGAACAGATGATCAAGTACGGTGATCCCGTGGCGGGAACCCTGCTGGCGTTTTCCGGTAACTTTCTTCTCCTCCTGTTGATCATCGGCATCAGTTGGCGCCTTTCACGAAATTGATTCAGAGCATGATTCTCATCGATCGACACATCGCCTTTCGATTCCTCGTGAACTTCCTCACGTTGTTCTGTCTGATCTTCATCTTCATCGTCTCCGTGGACGTGGTGCTTCAGTTCGACAGCTTCGTGGAAGCCGCTTCCCTCGCCGTCGAGCAGGAGCGCTTCTCATCGACCACGGTGGCGACCTTGATGGCCATCCTTGATTTTCACGGCCCACGGGTCTTCCAGTCCTATTCGTTCCTGGTGGGACTCGTCTCGGTGGCCGCCGCCGGATTCACCCTGTCACAGATGCAGCGTTCGCGTGAGCTCGTCGCGATGCTCGCTGCGGGAATACCTCTTCAGCGAGTCGCGGTCACGATCTTTCTGATGGCCTGCCTTCTGAACGGGCTTCAGGTCTTCAATCAGGAATTCATCGTTCCCCGGCTGGCTCCCGTCCTGCTCAGGGAACACGCTCAGATCCTCTCGAAGACATCCACGGAATTTCCGGTGGTGATGACTCGTGATGCCAGTGACAATCTCTTTTCAGGTCGGGTGCTCGATGCCGATCGTGGAGTCATCGAAGACATACTCGTCCTGACTCGTGACGAGGATGGCACCGCTGAACGACGTATCTCGGCACCGCGTGCGGTCTGGAACGCCGAGGGGTACTGGGTTCTCGAATCCGGAATCGCCATCGATCGTGTCGGTCGAGACGAAGGAAGCATGCAGTCCCAGCAGGTGATCGAACGCTTCGAGACCGATCTCTCTCCGCATTCTCTGATGGTTCGAAGGGATCAGGAGCGTGCCCAGATGCTCTCGACCCGTCAGATCGGCGTGCTGCGGGACGATGCAGCGACGACCTCGGGGCGACTGGCCAGAATCATGTGGACTCGCATCGGCGGTGTCGGAGTGAATCTCCTCGTCCTGCTCCTGATCCTTCCCAATTTTCTCTGCCGACTTCCCGGACCTCTTTTGCTTCAAAGCGTGAAATGCGCCGCGATCGGCGTGCCGGTTCTCATGCTTTCGGTTCTGGTCATGCTGCTGCCCGTCGCGGGTGTTTCGCCCGCGCTGATGGCGCTGCTGCCGACCGCGATCCTAATACCGATCTCCTTCTGGCGACTGGCCGCGCTGAAGTCGTGAGTACCGCGGGTTCGATCACGGTGCGGGTGTTCGCCAGGCACGGTCGAGATCGCTGTCGATGATCTCGACTTGAATCGAATCCAGCAGGTCGCGTGCCAGTGAATCCATCAGAAGACGTTCCTGAGCGAGTCTGACTCTTCGTTCACATTCCTCGCGCACGTGCTCGAGCGGAGTGCCGTCTCCCGGCATCTCCTCGAGCGGCAGAATCACCACGTAGTTGGCATCAACCAGAACCGGGGAGGACACCACCGACAGGGGCGTCGTCCAGAGGGTCTCCCTGAAGGAGGTCGGCCAGCTCGGATCCAATCGGGCGATCGGTTCGATGAGTCCGCCTGCCGAGGCGCTGGCATCCGTGGATTTCCGGGCTGCGAGTGCTCCGAAGTCCTCACCGGCGTCGACTCGTCCGATCATCTCCGAACAGGCATCCAGAGTCGCTGCGACGAAGACTCGTGCGGTCCGTCGTGGTCCATGACGAACGTCCCATGCGGCACGAATGGCTTCTTCGTTCGGCCGAACGTTGTTCTCCACCAACTTCCGAAGTCCTGCGTTTCTTCGCAGAAGCGCTGAAAAACGGAGAGGACCGAGGCCTTCTCGGCGACGAATCGTCTCGAGCAGTCTCAGTGCCCGATTCTCATCCTCATCGAGTGCCTTCAGAAGCACCCGTCGTTCCGCAAGCATGTCTTCGTCGTTGACGCTCAGAGAAAGCTCTGTGAGACGCTCCTGAAGCACGGCATCGACGAGAACCTCCCGCAGTGCGCGTGGGCCCGCCGACTCCATCAGTGTTCCTTCAAGCAGTTCACGGCCTACCGGGCGTCCCCGGCCATCATCTCCGTCAGGTTTCCAGTACGCGACCGGGGTGTCGGTTGCAAGACCTTGCGCCGAGGGCTTCGGCGGGGGGCGCCATGCCTCCTCCTGCATCCGAGTGGTGCGGACGGAGTCCTGGCATGCACCCAGAGGCAGCATGAGACAGAGACCGAGCATGGCTGCAGTGTGCCTCATCACTCGCTCATCTCGAGGACATCATCCAAGGGCTTTTCATCCACCACGGGATCATTCGAGACAGGATCGTCCGAGACTCGAAACAGGAATTCACCGTTGGGCCAGTTGAATTCCACCGGCAGAAGCCGAAGCATGCCATCAAGTGTCGGAAGGTCTATTCGAGGATCGAGCCAGCCACTGTTCTGCCAACGAATCAGCATCGGATAGTTGACCAGCAGCAGGTCGGTACCACGTTGCTTCAGGGCGAGCGCCGCGGCTTCGGGGTTTCCACGGTGGGTCTCGAGTATCGACGCGAGGGGATGGTCATCCCAGACCGTCGAGTACTCATAGCCACGAGGTGACAGATACGGAATCGAATTTCCGATCGACAGCACGTTCTGGTCTTGCGGAATGAACGTCAGGAATGCATTCGAACTTCCGGTCTTCAGCAGTTCGATCTTCTTTTCACGATCCTTTTCCAGCCCCACGAGGCGGGCGACTTGCAGCCCGGTGGCAAGGTCCATTCTTCCGGTCATGGTGGCTGAGATCGAAATGCCCGGGTCTTCGCTGCTGGTTCGCAGAAGTCGTTCGCTCTGAAACAGCAGGACCGGAAGGAAGCACCACATGACCAGGAGGCTGGCCAGGATCGGACGGCCCCGACTCACGAGTGGCAGTTTCCGGGGAAGGAGCAGGAAGATCGCTGCGATGAACATCGGAATGCCCGGAACGAGGAAGCGACTCTTCAGATGTGTCGCGACCAGCCAGAAGGCGATGGCGGCGAGAATCATCATCAGCAGTCCGGTGGCGGTGGAACGTGTTCGCGTGCGAATCATTCCCGTCACCAGTCCGAGGCACGCCAGAACAGGGAGGATCGACCATTGTGCCCGCCATGGTTCGCCGGTCGCTTCATAGGGGTTGGCACCCAGTCCGTATCGGAAGAACTGGTTGAACAACTCAGTGATCCGATCCAGCGGCCCCAGTGACGAGCTGTGCCCCGAGGCGAACCGTTCTGCCTGTTCCGCACTGAAGTGTCCCAGCCCGAAGAGTCCGGTCGCGAATGGAAACACCGGGTTTCCGGTCGCGATGAGGTTCCGAGCCAGCCATGGTGTCAGGATGATCAGGCCTGCAAAGGCTCCTACGGGGGCGGCATCACGCCAGCCCCTGGTTCCGGTTTTCCTGAGCATCAACAGGCCGATGGGAATCGCCACGATTCCCAATGCGCTGAGCTTGGCGGCGCAGGCACTCGCGGCAAGCACGCCGGCGAGGACGCCCACCCGCAGTCTCTGACCTCGTTGTGTGATGACGTGCGTGTTCGGACCCGGTGCGAGGAGCAGCATCGCGGTGGCCAGCATGAATGATGCGAACATCTCGTTGTACGCAAGCGAACCGACCACGATGAGCCAGGGTGTGCCCATGACCAGCGCGAAACCAGTGCCCATCCAGCTTCGGTCGAACCATCGTCCGATCGCCGCACCCGTGGTCGCTGCCGTCAGCACGGCGAAGGTGGCATGAAGCAATTGGGCGGGAATCGTGCTGGCAAGCGTGCCACCGTTGAGGTGCATCAAGTGAAGAAAACCGGTCTCGAAGAGGTTCGGCATGGCGCTGTAGACGTTCCATGTCGAAGTGGTGATCCGCCCTTGTTCGAACCATTCCTTCGGAAGTTGAAGGTGGTAGGCCATCACGTCGTAGCCACCGAATTCAGTCTGCCACAGCCAGCCGGGTGCGGCACAGGCGGCAACGACCAGCACGACCAGAGCTGGGGCGGCGGTCCAGCTCAGCGGTGGGAGCCATCCGTCACTGGGACCGATTTCCAGTCGTCTGCTCGAAGTTCGAATTCCCTGCGCGAGCAGGACGACCCCTCCGATGGTGATGATCCATGCCGTGTTCGCATTCAGAAGACCCAACGATCCGAGGACATGACTGATCCAGAGTTGGACCGGGCTGCCGAGACCGATGGTTGCCAGCAATCGTGTGCCTCGACCGACACCGACTGAAAGTTCTTCCGGAATCCATCGCAGGCACCAGACGCCATATCCGCTCGCCGCAAGGATCCAGAGACCGGTGGTGACGATGCCGCCGGCGAATGCCGTTCCGAAGCGCGTGAAAAGGCTGTCGTCTCCAGGGGTCGTGAAGCCGCTCACCACCAAAAACGTCCCGATCACCAGACCCAGCAGCAGGACGGTTCCAATGTCCGCGAATCGGCTGCTCTGCCTCGAGGGCGGTGGGTTCTTCAGGGGTGCCTCTTCGTGACTCATCCGATTGATTCTAAGGCCACACATCGAATTCGGGGGGGATGTCACGGAGGTTGGCCCGGCACTTGCATGAAGTCCCCTGAATCACACCTGAAGGACAGGAGGTCCGACGTGTTCCGGCATAATTTGCTTCTTTCAACTCTACTCGTCACCACTTTCATGGGACTCGACTCGACTGCATGCGCACAATCTGCGCGTAGCGGGATCTCGATCGGTTCTCTCACGGATGTGGTCAACCGAGACGGAACTGGTGACAAGCTCATCGGTTATGGCGTCGTAAGCGGTCTGAACGGCACTGGGGATGACTTTTCCAAGTCACCTTCGCTCGCCGAAAGCTACATGACATTGCTTCAAAATCTGGATGTGCCCGGTCTCGACCAGCTCTCCCTGAGTCGCCAGAAGAGTTTCGCGGTGGTGATCGTCACTTCCGACGTTCCCTACACCGCAGGACTGGGCGACGACCTCAACATTTCGATCACCAGTGCCTTCGATGCGGAAAGCCTTGCCGGCGGGCGACTGGACTACGCGATTCTCAAGCCACCAGGCTTCTCCAACACCAATGCGCCGATTCTGGCGACGGTGGTGGGTGCTCCGATTCCCTCGGTGCTCCCCAATCCCGTCCGAACCGGCCTGATGGATGCCGCTCGCATTCAGATCATCGAACCATTCAAGCAGCAGGACATGTTCACCATCGATCCCGTTGATGACTCGATCTGCTTCACCTTCAAGCTTCATGGTCCCTGGGCGGCCTCNGGTGTCGCGGCGCGTGAGATCGTGAACGCGATCGAGGAGCAGTTCGAATTCGAACGAGTCAAGGCCTCGGTGCGAGCCGACGGGCGTGTGACCGTTCATTTCCCCGAGAGCGTCGATGACGTGGGCAAACGAATCGATTTCATGAGCCAGGTCGAACAACTTCGAATCGACGAACGACTCGTCACCCGAAATGCCAACACCATCTTCCTCGACCGCGTCAAGGGGCTGGTCGTGGTCGGAGCCGGGGTGCGATTTCTTCCCACGCTCGTGTCCGTCGAAGGTCTCGAGCACGTCACGATCCAACCCGCTCCCGAAGCCAACGCCTTCGATCCGCTGGTGACCACGGATTCGTCGGTCGGCATCGCCACGCAGACGGGGGAGGCCGGCGACGCCCGCCTTCGCGAACTCGTCGACCAGATGCGNAAACTGCAGGTTCCCGTGGCGAAACAGATCGATGTGATCATCAGTCTCCGTCTGAGCGGGTCTCTTCTCAACGTCGATGTCTGGGAGGTGGTCGAATGATCTCAATGCCCTCCACGGATCTTCCCGTCTTCGGTTCCACCTCCACCGAACTCACTTCGGTGATGGAGGGTTCGAATCGGACACCGGAAAGCTTCGCCGACATGGTGGCTCGATTCTCCGCCACCGAGAANGGGGAGAAGCAGGTCGAGACCATCCGGGAGGAATCCCGAAAACTGGTCGCTGAAGCCTTCATCACGCCCATCCTCGCCAAGATTCGCGAGAACAACCAGGCCGCCGCACCATTCGGGACCACCGACGCCGAAAAGCGCTTCGGTCCCATCTACGACCGTGCGGTCGCCGACTCGATGTCGCGTCCCGATCGTTTTCCCATGGTTGAATCCGTCGAGCGTTACATGCTTCGCCGAATCGTTCCCCAGAGAGAGGTGATGGCATGACCACCAATGCAGTCAGTGATGTTCTTTCCGAAGGCTTTCGCCGACTCGAGCAGCTGCTCGACGAACAATGTGCCCATTATCGTCGCGTCGATGAGATCGTCGACGCCCAGCGGGAGTCCCTTCGTGGTGCCGACGTCGAATCCCTCGTGTCGCTTTCCACCGAAGAACGCGAACTTCTGGAGAAGATTCGCGTGATCGATCACCGCCGCGTCGAACTGGTCTCCGCGATCGCCTCCGAGATCGGGCTCGCGACCAAGGCCTCGCCCGCACTGTCCGATCTGATCGAACACTCCGGGTCCAGGCGCAGCAGGCTGGTCACCATCGCGGACGAGCTTCGGCAGTTGATCGCCAAGACCCGTGCCGCAAGTCGGGTCGTCCGGACCGCGGCCGAAGGACTCGCCCGTCACATGCAGGGGATCGTCCAATCCGTCGAGCAGGGCCTCAGTCGCTCCGGAATCTATGAACGCACCGGCAGAATCGTCAGCGGGCCTCCACGTCATTCCGCGATCGACATCAGGAGCTGAACCCATGAGTCTCAATGGAGCATTACAAGTCGGACAGTCGGCCATCCTCGCTTCGCAGGCAGCGCTCAGCGTGGCCGGCAACAACATGGCGAACGCCGCGACCCCCGGATACCACCGGCAACGGATCGGCATCCTGCCGGGAAGCCCGGAAAGCATCGGTCGTGGGCAGTTCGTCGGAACCGGTGTCCAGATCGGATCGATCACGCGACAGATCGACGTCGCTCTGCAGGCACGTCTTCGGTCCGCGATCGGTGAACAGGCTGGTGCCGCCATCGATCAGAGCTTCCTCTCGTCCATCGAGATGCTNCAGGGCGAACTGAGTGATTCGGACATCTCCTCCGAGCTGTCGGCATTCTTCAACAGTTGGTCGGAGCTCGCGAACAATCCCGGCGACAGCGGCATGCGATCTCTCGTTCTCCAGCAGGGTGAGAGCCTCGCGGGCGGCATCAGGCAGCTTCGCGAGGACTACAACGTTCTCCGCGAGGAGGCCGACCGTGGACTCGGGGTTTCGGTCGAGCGCGCGGATGCGATTCTCGATCAGATCGCCGAGTTGAACGTCAAGATCTCCGAGACCGAGGGGGGCGCCGGCCAGGCCAACACACTGCGGGATCAACGCGACACGCTCGTCGACGAGCTTTCTGAAATGATGGATGTGACCACGATCGATCAGGCGAATGGCGCGGTCGATGTTCTCGTCGGTTCGATGCCCGTGGTCATCGCGGGCGAATCTCGTGGCATCACCATGCGCACNGAAGCGAAAAATGGTGACATGGAAGTCACCATTCGCGTGAAGGCCGATGGCAGTGATCTCGACATCTCGAGTGGTGCCATCGGAGGGCTGCTCCGGCAGCGTGCCGAGACCATCGAACCTGCCATCGAACAGATCGACACGTTCGCCAGTGAACTGATCTTCCAGGTGAATCGAATTCACTCGCAGGGACAGGGTTCCTCGGGCTGGACCTCGGCGACGGGTCAGTACGCGGTGGAGGATCCCACGATCGCGCTGGGCGCCCTCGGTTCAGGCGTGCCTTTTCCGGTCGAAAACGGCAGTTTCTTCATCACCGTGACCAATACCGCGACCGGAACCGATTCCACCCACATGATCCAGGTCGATCCGACCACCATGTCCTTGAATGACATTCGAGCCGAGATCACGACCTCGTTGCTGGGAACCGGCGTGACCGCATCGGTGGGTGCCGATGGCAGGCTCACGATCGACGCGCCTGCAGGAAGCGAACTTTCGTTCGGCGAGGATTCGAGCGGTGCACTTGCCGCACTCGGTCTGAATTCATTCTTCCAGGGTACCAGTGCGGTCGACATCTCCGTGAGTGAGTCACTTTCCGGGCAGCCCACGTTGCTGGCCACCGGTGGCGGGGGCGTCGAGGGCTCGAATGCAACCGCTCTGGCCATGGTGCAGCTTCGGGAGATGGGTCTGGAATCGCTTTCCGGACGAAGTCTTCAGGAGTACTGGCAGGCCGGTGTGAACGATCTCGCGGTCCGAACCGATGCCGCCAACACCAGACTTCAAGGGGCATCATTGGTTCGTGACAGTCTCGATGCGCAGAACGCTTCCGTGAGTGGTGTCTCACTCGATGAAGAAGCGATCGATCTTCTCAGTTACCAGCGTCAGTTCCAGGCGGCCGCCCGCTATCTCAGCATCATCGACGAGACCCTCCAGTCTCTGTTGTCGATCGTCTGATCAGTTCGAAGGATCTCAACGATGTCCACCATTCCAGGCTCGATCGCTCGTGTGCCCAATCTGCTCTCAAGTCAGATGATGCTGGGAAATCTCACGCGAACCAACACCAGTCTTCTCAACCTCCAGTCGCAGCTCGCCACGGGTGTCAGAGTCGTCAGGCCTTCGCTCGATCCCGTCGCCTCCGCGACGATCGGGTCTCTGGACTTCGCCCTGGAACGTCGCACTCAGCATCTTCGTAATCTGCAGCAGGCGGATTCGATGCTCCTGACCGTCGACCAGTCGCTGGGTGACATCAACGACCTCATCCTCGAAGCCAAGGGAATCGGTCTCTCTCAGATCGGCGTCGGCTCGGACCCTGAAACACGTGCCAATCAGGCCCAGATCATCGATTCGATCCTTCAATCGCTGGTGGACATCACCAACCGCGATCAGAGCGGCATTCACTTCTTCGGAGGAGAGGCCACCTCGCAGGAACCGATCTCAGAGATGTACGGGTTCTACCGCTACACGGGGTTCGGAGAATCCATGAAGACGGATCTCGGCATGAGCTCCGGTGTCGGAATCACCGTGTCCGCGGAAGATGCACTGGGCACCATGAGTTCGAGAATGCGGGGACTCGAAGACCTCGATCCCAACCTGGACGCCGACACGCTTCTGTCCGATGTCCGCGGCGCTCGATCGCTTGGCATCGAATCCTCGTCGATGATCGTCGACGTCAACGGCACCGAACTGACCGTTGACCTCAGTGACGCCAGCACCGTGGGTGACGTNGTCAACACGCTCCAGCTTGCGATCAAGAGCGTCGATGTGTTCGCTTCGGTCTCGATCCAGGGCAATTCACTGGCGGTCACGCCGACTCTGGGACCGATCACGTTCTCCGACACGGAGACGGGCACCATGGCCTCCGATCTCGGGCTCAACAGCACGTTCATCGCGGGACTGACGATGGATGGGCTCGACCTGGATCCGAAGTTGACCGAACAGACCGACATTGCAGATCTTTCGGGCGTCACATTTCCGATGGGCACCATCCGAATCGAGAATGCCGGCCAGATCCGCGAGGTCGACCTGTCCGGTGTCTCCACCATCGGAGAACTGCAGAACACGATCGAATCGCTTCAGATCGGTGTCCGCGTCGATCTGGATGCCGATGGTCGCAGAGTGAACTTTCGAAACGAACTCTCGGGGGCATCGATGTCGATCTCCGAGGTCGGAGGCGGAAACACCGCGACTCANCTGGGGGTTCGGACCTTCAGTGGTGGGACCCAGTTGTCGGACTTCAACGGCGGGCGGGGCGTCGGCTCCGTCACTGGTGGGTTCGACCCGGTCACGGGTCTNCCGGATCCGCAGNTGGACATGGATTTCGCNGTNGCTCTCTCTGACGGACGCTCGTTTTCGGTCGACATCACCGGCGCCCTCACCGTCGATGACGTGCTGACCTCGATTTCAGACGCNGCTTCGGCGTCAGGTCTCGCGGTTCCAGCCGATTTCAACGTTCGTCTGGATACCAANGGGAATGGAATCGTTCTGGTTGATGGCACCGGCGGCGGGGGAGAGCTCTCCGTTCAACGATTGAACAACAGTTCAGCCGCTCAGGACCTCGGCATTCTCGGCACCGCGGAAGGTGCGATTCTTGCCGGTACGGATCAGGCACAAGTTGCCTCAGATGGGCTCCTGACCCACCTCATACAGCTCAGAGACGCTCTTTTGGCTGATGACGAATCAGGCATCGCGTTTGCAACAGAACAATTGGATGACGACACCTTGAGGGCCGCCGAGGCCCGAGCGGAGGTCGGAGTCCGGAGTCGGCGAATCACGGATTCGTTGGCTCGCGAGGAGGACCGTTCGGTCCAGGATCAAGCGCTCAGGTCGAATGTACGTGACCTGGACTTTGCTGAAGCGGCGACGAAATTCGCCCTCCTCGAACAACAGCTGCAGGCGAGCATGGCCACGATCAGTCGCACGCAGCAACTCAGTCTTCTCGACTTCCTGAGATAGGAAGTCTTCTCCCCGCGCGTTGCGGGAAAACTCCTTCGGCCCCGGCCGGTCGCAGGAGTATGACAGGAGGTCAGCGTCGGATCCCGCCAGGGTGACGTCGAG
>NYVB01000115.1 GCA_002684315.1 Planctomycetaceae bacterium
GCAGGACGTCGGCGCCTGGGCTCCGGGAGTTCATCTTCAATGATGAAGGAATCGACGATGTCGTCCATGAAAGACCTCGGGTTCAGTTG
This sequence comes from Planctomycetaceae bacterium, assembly GCA_002684315.1. The sequence goes on from NYVB01000115.1 coordinate 90, forward strand.
GATGGCGACGTGGTGCGCGCAGGCTCCACGTCCTCGATGCTGTGACTGGGCAGTCCCAGTATTGCCTTTGATTCTTGTGCGTAGTCATCAGGTGCGAGCGAAGCGTTGATCACGAGTGGATGTTCATGACGGCCGGGCGCACGCTTTGAAACAAGTTCGTGGATTCCGTCCTGGAGGTTGCACCGCATGCGGTTTTCCTTCGGGTCCCAATCACAGAAACCACCCGTCACGGCGATCGATTCGAAGTCATCGGACACGGGCTGTCGAAAGATGGTCATTCTTCACCCGCTTTTCGGTCGTGTTCGACCTCGAGCGGGACATCATCCCGGCGTGCGGATTTCGCTCGATCGAGTTCGGCCTTCGGCACGTTGTTGGTCAGCCCCGCGGACGTGCCCTGCAGGCCGGTGGCCTTCACACGGTGCAGCAGATCGGCGACCCGCGAGTTGACCTCGGGTTCGGCGTCCGGCTTGGATTCACGGATGGCCTCGTGAGGAGGCTCCTGCACCGGGGGGCGAGGATCATCATCACGTTGTGCCTGGATCGACTTCTTGCGTCGACGCGCGCGTTCTTCTGAGATGTCCGTCTGCTCGTGGCCTTGCACCCAGTCGGCAAGTCTGGCGAAATCAGCGGCTGCTTCGGAGTTGGGGGCGAACTCCCTCACCGGTTGTCCGACGCTGGTCGCCTCGCGAATCGACTCATGGTCACGAATGACCGTCGGTACCACGTCATCACCAAAGCGGGTTCGCAGTGAGGCGAGGATGTTTTCGGATCGAGTCGAGGTCTCGTCATGAAGAGTCGGAAGCATGAAGAAATCGAGAGGACGTCCGATCTTCTCCACGACCGAAGCGATCGTTTCGGCCTGCCGGATCGCACCCCGAAGTGCGAAGTAGCCCGTCTCGACCGGAACCAGCGTCTCGTCCGCGGCCCGCAGGGCGTTGAAGGTCAGCCAGCCGATGGCCGGAGGGCAATCGACGATGCAGAAGTCGTACTCGTCTTCGATCTGAGCGAGAAAACGCTCCAGGCGCCGATCACGATCCTTGCGATCGTCGGTGCCGAGATCGGCACTTTCGAATCGCGTCAGCTGCACGGTGCTCGGCAGCAACTTGAGTCCGCTGCCGACTTCCCAGAGCATGTCGTCGATGGTCGAATCGTGGTAGCGAAGATCACTTTCAAGAACGACCTCGACGCCACGAACGATCGACTTCTCGGGCACATTGAGGCCAGCGGCACAGTGGCCCTGAGGGTCCAGATCGACCAGCAGCGTTCGCAGGGAACGATGGGCCAGTTCCGCACTCAGGTTGATCGCGGTGGTCGTTTTCCCACAGCCACCCTTTTGATTGACAATCGCGATCGTGCGCAAAACGGTCTCCTCAAACCTCTTATCGGTGCAAGGTCCGTTTTTCCTTCAGATTCGGTGTCAGCTCGCACCCACCGCGGCCCAACCAGCTTCCAGAAGCTCGAGAGATGGCCCCGGGACCATTGAGACGGACCCTCGTCCGTCCGGCACCACGATCGTCAGGGTGCCCTGACGGACCTTCTTGTCCCAACCCATTCGTTCGATCAGACGTCCGCGCTTGAGCGGCTCGGAGAGTGCGATCGGCAATCCACAGGCCTCGAGCGTGCTTTGCAGAGCCTCGGATTCATCGCCCCCCCAATGCCCGAGTGTCTGCGCGCAGGCGCCCGCAGCCATCAACCCGATCGCAACCGCTTCGCCATGCTTGAGCTCGAGTTCGGGGAGCGGCTCGATGGCATGGGCGAAGGTGTGCCCCAGATTCAGAAACGCCCGCGCGACCCCTGCACCGGGACCGGCTTCCTCACGTTCATCACCCGAGACGATGTTCACCTTGGTCGCGGCGCATCGTGCGATCAATGCCATGCAGGTCGAAAGCCTGCCCGCGAGAATGTCGGGAGCCTGTTCACGCAAGGCCTCGAGCAGAGACCAGTCCGCGACCAAGCCGTGCTTGATGCATTCGGCGAGCCCGCAGGCACGCTCGCGTTCAGGCAGGGTTTCAAGCACTTCCGGGTCCGAAAGCACCCCCACCGGTTGCCAGAATGCCCCGACCAGGTTCTTGCCCAGGGCACCATCCGGAAGAGGCAGATTCACTCCGGTCTTGCCTCCGATGGACGCGTCGACCATCGCCAGAAGCGTCGTTGGCACATGAAACACCGGAATGCCCCGCAGCCAGGAGGCGGCCACGTAGCCGGCAAGGTCGCAGATGATGCCGCCGCCGACCGAGACCACCGCACCCGAGCGATCGATCTTCTGTCCCGCGGCCGCCTTCAGCAGTGCTTCGAACGCTTCCAGGGATTTGTTGGCCTCCGTCGCTTCGACCGTGACGAACGCGACTTCGAAACCGGCGGCTTCGAGCGATGTGGCCACGACTTCCGCGTGGGTCTCGGAGACCGCGGCGTCCGCCACCAGCAGAATTCTTCGCCCGGCCGATTCACCCAGTGCGTGGGTCAGCAACGCACCAGTTCGAGTGCGAGCGCCGGCCTCGATGGTGACGTCATACGAGTTGGAATCGAGGGGGACATGCAGCGTGGTCATGTGAGAACCTTCCTAGCGTGAATCATCCCCCCGACGAGCCAGTTCGTCGAGGGCTCTTGCCGGATCGGTTGGAAGAACTTCATCCCGACCGAGCGTGTTCGGTGTGACATCAAGGCTTGAACAAGGCGCCATGGGGCCTCGTCCGGGCGAAGAACGCCCCATCCGCCGGCGAATGATCCACCAGACGCCGCCAAGCATGAGGCAGGACACGCCGACCACCAAAGAAGGCTCGACCTGCAGCTGCGCCCCCGACCGACCGCGAAGACGAGCGACGAAGACGGGATAGCGTCGGTCCTGACCATCGCGCGCGCGCGCTTGCTCGACACGGCGGAACCATCCCTCGACCACGGCCTGATCCGAGATCGCACGGGACTCCAGATCATCGGGCGATGCCAGCACGATGACCGGACCGACTTCGGGCACACGAACGAAACACTCCGCAGGCCCGATCAGGGAGAATTCATCGGGCGTGACCTGTTCCAATCGTCCGAAGAAGACGGCGAAGACATCCCCTTCGGGCTCAGGTGCGTCCAACGCGGTGCGAAATCGGGTCGTATCCCAGAAGTTCTCGAGCTTGGGAGTCACGGGGACACGTTCGAGCGTGGAGGCTCTGGCCAACAGATCCTGAACGTCCGAGGGTTCATCATCGACATGACGCCCGTCCGGACCGGACCGCCCGGGAAGAATGCCGCCCGAGAGGGCGGACCAGGCTGCCGGCCGGGAACCGTCCAGCAACGTGATGACGAAGATGATCGAGACGCTCAACACGGGTGATGATCGTACCCCATCACACCCGAAAACCAGCTCCGGGACCCTCGCGGGATTTTCAACGAATCCAGAAGGACCCTGGCGCCATGGCCGATCCCTGCGATCCCGGGGGGGACTGATGGCAAAAAAAAAGAAGGACGCGAATTCCGTTTGATGGGAACCGCGTCCTTCAAGTGACCCCTAGGGGATTCGAACCCCTGTTACCAGGATGAAAACCTGGTGTCCTGGACCTGACTAGACGAAGGGGCCTAATCGTGAACAGGACATGTTACAGATGAATTCCCCCGAGGCAAGCCACCAAGGAAAAGTCTTGATCCTGCTACCCTCCGGCCATGCCAGATCGAGATCCGATCATTCTCTGCCCCCTCGAATTCGAGCGGAAGGTGCTTCAGCGCCAACTCGCGACGACCGGGCTGCGCGTGCTGTGCTGCGGCCCGGGCAAGGAAGGCGTGACCAGATGGGCCGGCCTGAATCGAAATCCGGGGGCCCCGGTGATTCTGGCAGGACTCGCGGGAAGCCTCGTCGAGGGTTTGACTACGGGAGATGTGGTCGATCTTGAGGCCGCGGTGGCACCGGGAAATATCCGAATCGAAACGTCCTGGCGCCTTCCTGCATCCTGCGGAGTCACTCGGGTCACGGGGACCAGCAGCACGCGGCTGGTCAATTCCAGACCCGCTCGTCGAGCCCTGCATCTTCATCTCGGATGTTCGATCGTCGACATGGAATCACTGGCTTTCGCCCAGGCGGCCCAACAACGCGGGTGGACCTTCGGGATGCTTCGGGGCATCAGCGACGGTCTGGATGAGACACTTCCCCCGGGATGCGATCAATGGGTCGACCACCGAGGTCGTGCCGCGAAAGGGGCGATCGCTGCGAGCATTCTCAGAACACCCTCACTGATCGGGCGCATGCGAGTCATGAAAAAGACCGGAGAAAAAGTCCTGGAAACGCTGGCGAAACACCTCATCACCTCGCTTGAAGGGAGGTCTGCATCATGAACGACGCACCAGACCGACCCACCGTGCTGGTGTTCGGGGGAACCTTCGATCCACCGCACCGAGCCCACCTCACTCTGCCGTTGCTGGCGGCGGAAGCGATCGCCGCGGACCACGTCCTGTTCATTCCTGCAGGATGCAATCCCCAGAAAATCGACANCCAGCCGATCTCGGGACGGCACCGCATCGCCATGCTCGAAGCCGCACTCGGACACCACCCCGAGGCCAGCGTGTCTTCGATCGAAGTCGATCGAGAAGGTGCGACCTACATGGTCGACACCCTTCGCCAGCTGCACACGATGGAGCGTTGGAAGGGCTGCCGCCTGCGACTTCTCATCGGAGCGGATCAAGCCGTGAACTTCAGGACCTGGAAGGCCTGGCAGGAGATCATGGCCCTCGCCGAACCCTTGGTCATGCCGCGAGGTGAACAGGATGTGGAAGCACTTCGGAATGCCCTGGGGGCCCTTTTTCCGGAGGATCCCGAGGCTTGGCGGGACCGCGTGCTCGATCTGCCCAGACGGACCGACCGTTCGGAGGTGATCCGCAGCGAGCTCACGAGCGAAAACCCGCTCGACGACGAGCTTCTGCCGGAAGTGGCCGCTTACATCGATTCGCACGGTCTCTACGGTCGGAATGAGGCTGACGGATCCCAAGGATGACGCCTTGCCCGGCCGGACCCATTGCAAAGTGGCGCAGCTTTCTCGACCGATCGAACCTTGAGGCGGCGAGAAGCCCTATCATGAGACATTCAAGAGTCCGAGCATCCACCCACCCCCCACCGAAGCAGCGCAGCACGCCGTGAAGATCAGAAACTTCTCGATCATCGCCCACATCGACCATGGGAAGAGCACCCTGGCCGACCGCCTGATGCAGGAAACCCGTGCAGTGGATGTCCGCAAGCAGAAGAATCAGCTGCTNGACTCGATGGAACTCGAACGAGAACGCGGAATCACCATCAAGGCCGCCGCGGTGACCGTTCCCTGGAAGTACGACGACGAGGACTATCAGCTCAACTTCATCGACACGCCGGGGCACGTCGACTTCACCTACGAAGTCTCCCGGGCCCTGACCGCATGCGAAGGCGCCGTACTGGTGGTCGATGCCGCTCAGGGCATCCAGGCTCAGACCGTGGCCAATGCGTATCTCGCGGTGGAAAACGATCTGGAACTGATCCCGGTGATCAACAAGATCGACCTTCCGGCCGCGGACCCCGACCGAGTCGCGATGGAGATCGAACAGGTCTTCGGACTGCCCGCGGAAGACTGCATCCTCGTCTCGGCGAAGACCGGACAAGGCATCAAGGAACTGCTCAATGCGATCTGCGAGCGCTTTCCCGATCCGCCGGAACCGAAAACCGACAAACTTCGCGCACTGATCTTCGACAGCCATTACGACGACTACCGGGGCGTGGTGGTCTCGACTCGTGTGTTCGACGGCAAGCTGGAACTGGGCCAGAAGATCCTGATGATGGGAACCGGTCGCCACTGGACGGTCACCGACCTCGGCAAGAACACGCCGTTTCCAGTTCAGGTGAAGACCCTCGAGACCAACGAAGCCGGCTGGATGGTCGCGTCGATCAAGACCCTCGGCGATGTCCGGGTGGGCGACACCGTGACGGTTCAGAACGATCCCGCTCCGGAAGCGCTCCCCGGCTATGAAGAGCCCAACCAGATGGTCTTCTGCGACTTCTACCCTTCGAGCTCGGGCGAAGGCGGCAAGAAGAGCGACTTCGAAACGCTGCGCGAGGCGATGGAGAAACTGCATCTCAACGACGCGAGTTTCACCTACGAGGCCCAGCACTCGGAAGCACTCGGTTTCGGATTTCGCTGTGGTTTTCTCGGCCTGCTGCACATGGACATCGTTCAGGAACGACTCGAACGTGAAGGCAACGTCGAGATCGTGCAGACCGCGCCCACGGTCTCCTACATGATCGATCAGCGCGACGGTTCCAGCGTCGAGATCCAGAACCCCGCGGATCTGCCCGATCCCAGCAAGATCGAAGGCATCCGCGAACCGATCGTCAAACTGGAGATGATCTGTCCCAATGAGAACATCGGTGATCTGATGAAACTCTGCGACGGACGNCGCGGNCTCTTCAANGGNCAGCAGTTCCTGAGCGAGACCCGACAGATCCTCGACTTCGAACTGCCGCTCGCGGAGATCATCTACGACTTCTACGACAAGTTGAAGTCGATCACCCGTGGCTACGGAACCATGGACTACGAGATCACCGGCTACCGGAAGGACAATCTGGTGAAGGTCTCGATCATGGTGAACGGCGAACCGGTCGAAGCGCTCAGCCTGATCTGCCACCGGTTCACGGCGGAAAACCGCAGTCGTGCGATCCTCAAGAAGCTGCGCAAGCAGATCGATCGACACCAGTTCGAGATCGCGCTGCAGGCGGCCATCGGCGGCAAGATCATCGCTCGCGAGTCGGTGAAGGCCCTCAGAAAGAACGTGACCGCCAAGTGCTACGGCGGCGACATCAGCCGAAAACGCAAGCTTCTTGAAAAACAGAAGGCCGGCAAGCAGCGTATGAAGACCATCGGCAGCGTGAACATTCCCCAGGAAGCGTTCATGGCCGTCCTCGAACAGGAATGAATCAGGCCTTTCAGGCCTCCCAAGAAACCGATTGGATGTGACAGACATGCGAACCTTCGACCGAACACTCATCGTGCTTGCACTGATCGCGGCGACAGCCGCCCTGCTTCGCCCGGAACCCACACCGTCGATCGCGGACTCAGCCAGACTCGCGGCGGAGGCACTCGGTCCCGCGTCATCGCTCGAACTCGAAGGCGAGAAGCCGCTGGTGATCCGAAACGAAGAAGGACGCATCGCCTGGAACGATGAAGCGACCTCGCGTGCCTGGAGCATCGGCGCGGTGCACATCGATCGCATCATCAAGGAGATGATCCAGTCGGAGGTCTACGCAGGTGAGCGGCAGGATCTCGAAAGCGAATTGAGAGAACTGGACTCNGAGTTCTCGGATCGCCAGAAATCCATTCAGGATGAATTCGGCGAGATCGGTGAAGACGACCCCAACTTCCCCGCGGCGCAGGCACAGATGCAGGGCCTCATGCAGGAGTATCAGCAGTTCGCCCAGATGGCTCAGGGACGCATGGCCCAGCTGCAGGCGGAACAGCTCGAACGAAGCTACCGAGACCTGATCGAAGCGATCGAAGTCGTCGCCGACAAGGCCCAGATCGACCTGGTCTATCGCTACATCCCGACCTCGGAGCCCTTCATGAACAGCTCGGTCGAACAAGCGATGCTTCAGATCCAGATGCGACCGTTCCTGCGCTACCCCGATTCGATCGACCTCACCGCCAAGGTGCTGAAGGAACTCGATCTCGGCTGAACCCGCGAGATCCGGAACACGCCGATTTCACCCGACCAGTCGCTCGATGGCGGCGTCAAACGCCTTTTCGAGGGCCAGACGCACGTTGTCGAGCGAAGGGCACCCGTCACCAAGCTCCCGACGAAGACTGGTCACCGACCTGCCGGTGAGCCCGCAGGGNACGATCAGATCGAAGTGGGACAGATCGGGATCGACATTCAAGGCGAGTCCGTGCATCGAACACCAGCGACTCAGTCGCACGCCCAGAGCCGCGATCTTGCGAGCTTCGGGTGTGCCGGCGGCCACCCAGACTCCGGTCGCACCATCCTCTCGGCCGGCCACCACACCAAATGATGCCACCGTCGCGATCACGACGTCTTCCAACAGNCGCATNTAGGGATGAATGCGCAGCCCCAGGCGATTCAGATCGAGAATCGGATACGCGACCAATTGCCCCGGACCGTGGTAGGTGATGTCCCCGCCCCGGTCGGTGTCGACGAGTTCGATCCCCTGCTCGAGCAGTTGCTCAGGTGTCGCCAGAAGATTCGCGCGGACTCCGGGGCGTCGGGTCACGGTGATCACCGGCGGGTGATGCTCGAGGGTGAACACGGTCATCTCGCCCCCCCCCTGCTGGCGAGCCGCGACAAGCTCGGCATGACAGGCTCGCTGTCTTTCAAGAGCCTCGGCGTAGGAAACACGCCCGAGGTTCTTGAAACGGTGTTTCTCAGGATGACAAGAGCCTTGTAGCACGCCCCTAAGCTAGCTGCCTTTTCAGTCAGTTGCTCATCGGTTGGCACTTCTGTCCCTGAATTGTTTAGAATTCCCGGGTGCCCAAGATTCACCCCACAGCCATCATCGAAGGAGACGTCACCCTCGCGGACGACGTCGAGATCGGNCCNCGCTGCACNNTCNCNGGNCCNGTCACNATCGGNNCGGGGACCAGANCCATCGGNGACGTCTGGATCAACGGNCGCACCACCATCGGTTCCGGGTGCACGATCTATCCGTTCACCACGATCGGCTTCTCGCCCCAGGCGAGAGGCTACGACCGCGACCGCATCGGCCCCGGGGTTTCGATCGGTGACAACAACGTTCTCAGAGAACATGTCACCATCAATCGGGCGATGACCGACGATGGTCCAACCAGGATCGGTGACAACAACTACATCATGGCTCAGTGTCATGCCGGACACGACGTCCAACTCGGCAACGATGTGACGCTCGCCAATTCCTGTCATCTTGCAGGCCATGCGATCATCGAAGACAAAGTGACCATCGGAGGCGGCGCGGCCGTGCATCAGTTCGTCCGAGTCGGATGCGGCGTGATGCTCGGCGGCAACTGCGGCACATCGCAGGATGTACTTCCGTGGTTCGTCGTCACATCGACCAACGTGGCGGCCAGCCTCAATCTCATCGGCATGAGACGACAGGGCCTGACCAGCGAGGAAATCGAAATCGTCCGCTGGGTGTTCAAGATCCTCAACAGAAGAGGACTCTCGGTCCCTTCAGCGACGGATGCCATCCGGAAGCGGGCCGAAGAGCAACCAAGCAGAATCCTCGATCGATTCACGAAGTTCCTCGATCGTTCGGAACGCCCCATCTGCACCGCTTTCCACTCCAGAGCGAGAAGCGGCTACGACGTCAAGCAGTGACCGCTGCGTGCGGCGAATTCGTGCAGGGAAGCACTCGTGTCGATCAGCTTTCAGAATCTGGGTTCCTCGAGTGGCGGCAACGCCACCCTGTTGTTGTGTCGTCACGAGGACCGTGTTCACCGCTTTCTTCTGGATGCCGGCCTCGGACCGAGAACGGTGGCGAAGAGACTGCGCGANTGCGGNCACNGNGANCAGCGTCTCGACGGCATCATCCTNACGCATGCCGACTCNGACCACATGCGCGCCACCTGGCGCGCCACNCTCGAGCGCCAGAGAATTCCAGTGCACGTCTGGANCCCCCANCGCGAGGAAGCCTGTCGCAAGGGCGTGCCTNGATCCCTGNTCCGNGCGCACGAGGGNACGTTCGAACCCGGCGNNGGCGTNCGAGTCTGCTGCNATCGAACGCCTCATGACCANAGTGGCTCCTGTGCCCTCAGAATCGAATGCGGTGAGGTNACCCTNGGTTGGGCGACCGATCTGGGNCGGGCCGATGANGGNCTGGTNGACCANCTCGCCGGAGTGGANGCNCTGGGNATCGAATCGAANTACGACCCGGGNCTGCAATCGGCCTCNCATCGACCNGAGATGCTCGTNCGACGGATCACCGGCGGNCGTGGGCACCTTTCNAANCAGNAGTGTCTGGATGCCGTGCGNAGAATCACNGGCGCCACCCTTCGTTCCCANCCCCTNNACGTGGTCTGCCTGCTGCACCTTTCNAGAGACTGCAATCGACCGATGATCGTNCAGGANCTGTGGTCTCGAATGGGNNAGGANCTGGTCGAAACACTCGAAATCGCCAGACCNGACGGNCCNGGNAGACTGCACGGNCTTCGACCNCACGCACCCACCGTCACCCAGGCNGAACTCTTCACCTGATCGNNNCAGGCACGGATNCTGAAACNGACTATTCTGGCGTCCATGGGTGAGCGAATTCTTCATGAGTGCGGCCTCGCGGTCGTCAGACTCCGCAAAGAGNTGTCCTGGTATCGNGAACGATACGCGGATCCTCTCTGGGGCCTNCACAGACTTTTCCTGCTGATGGANAAGCAGCACAACCGTGGNCAGGATGGCGCNGGCATCGGCGTGGTGAAATTCGACATGCCCGCCGGCGATCGCNTCATGGATCGAATCCGATCCGCCCGAACCAATCCCATCGAACGACTNTTCGACGAGGCGATGAGCCCGGCGGAGACANCTNACCCGAACNCANTATCGCGANCTCAGNGANGANTCNTTGAAGCGGATGATTCCGATGCTCGGCGAGGTGATGATCGGNCACCTNNGATACGGCACCCATGGCAACCGCACCACGGAAGCCTGNCACCCNCTGATCCGAAGCAACAACATCTCCAGNCGGAACCTCGCNCTGGCGGGCAATTTCAATCTGACGAATTCGGACGANCTCTACGNGCGCCTGGTCGAATACGGGCTGCACATCGTCGGNGACTCGGACACNCAGGCCGTGCTGGAACGCATGGGCTACATGGTGGACCGGGAGCACGANATGCTCGCNTCCACCATGGGAGAAGGCTCNTTCGCCAATCTCAAGGANCGCAGACTNGCNGAAGANGTCTCGCGNCAGCTCGATGTCCATCGGATCCTGCGCAAGGGAACCGCTGATTTCGANGGNGGCTGGGTGATCTCCGGAATGCTTGGAAACGGNGACATGTTCACCTGCCGNGATCCGGCNGGAATCAGNCCCGCGTTCATGCACATCGACGACGAGGTGATCGCGGTCGCNAGCGAGCGCCCCGCNCTCTGCACCGTCTTCAANGNCGACCCGGACGACATCCGNGANCTNCCCCCGGCNCANGCNCTGGTGGTGAAGCGAGATGGCACCTACANCNTNTCNCCGTACATCGATCCGATCCCGGAACGAAAATGCACCTTCGANCGGATCTACTTCAGCCGCGGCAACGACCGGGACATCTANCGNGAACGAAAATGCCTCGGAAGCACGCTGGTCCCGAAGATTCTTGAAGAGATCGATCACGACCTTGAAAACGCGGTCTTCGGTTTCATTCCAAACACCGCGGAAACAGCGTATCTCGGCATGCTTGAAGGGCTGCGCAACTTCGCCACGGAAGACACCGCTTCTCGTCTCATGAAACTCATCGAGTCGGGAAAGGCCGACCTCGACACGGTTCGACGGGAACTCCGCATCAGGCCTCGGGCCGAGAAGATCGCGCAGAAGGACCAGAGACTGAGAACCTTCATCACCCATGACTCGGCTCGCAAGAGTCTGGTGGGTCATGTCTACGACCTCACGCTGGGAACGGTACGGGAGAACGACACCCTGGTCGTCATCGACGATTCGATCGTGCGCGGCACCACGCTGCGCGAATCGATCATCACGATGCTGAGCAGACTGTCACCCAAGAAGGTGGTGGTCGCCTCCAGCGCGCCTCCGATCAAGTACCCCGACTGTTACGGAATCGACATGAGCCAGCTCGGTCGATTCATCGCCTTTGAAGCGGCCGTGGACATTCTTCATGAGCGCGGTGAATCGGAATTGCTGGAAGAAGTCGAAGCCAAGTGCCTCGAACAGATCGATCTGCCGAACAAAGCACTCAAAAATCATGTTTCTTTGATCTATGACCGAATTTCCCACGAGGCGCTCTCCGCAAAGATCGCTGGACTGGTCAGATCGGACACGCTGGACTGGAATGGTGAGATCTCAGTGGTCTACCAGACGGTCGAAGGCCTGCGGGAATCCATGCCTGAATTCACCGGAGACTGGTATTTCACGGGTAATTATCCGACACCTGGTGGATACAGGGTCCTCAATACCGCCT